>JAYYZW010000028.1:0-33184 GCA_036339995.1 Pseudomonadota bacterium | reverse complement strand
AAGCGATAGAGGCTATTGGTGTGCCGTGTGTCGTTAAGCCGGTAATGAGCTCATCGGGCAAGGGGCAGGTTACGGTCCGCGAAATCACCGAAAGCGCTTCCGCCTGGAAGCACGCCATTAGCGGAGGTCGCGCGGCGCGCGAGCGCGTCATCGTCGAGGGTATCGTCGATTTCGAATACGAGATAACGCTGCTCACGGTAAGACATGCGGGCGGTACCAGCTTTTGCGCACCGATCGGGCATGTCCAGGTGGAGGGGGACTATCGTGAATCCTGGCAACCCCAGACGATGGGTGAAACGGCCTATGAGCGCGCTCGCGAAATCGCCGCAGCCGTGACGGGAGCGCTCGGCGGACATGGAATTTTCGGTGTGGAGTTGTTCATCAAAGGAACGGAGGTTTTATTCAGCGAGGTATCGCCACGGCCGCACGACACCGGCTTGGTGACGATGATCTCTCAGCCTCTCTCCGAATTCGCCTTGCACGTGCGGGCAATGCTCGGCGTAAAATTGCCGGCCATCGAACAGTTCGGGCCGGCCGCGAGTTGTGCAATTCTCGGTATAGGAAACGGCACCGATATCAGTTACACCGGCGCCGTGGAAGCCATGTCGCAGCCGGGTTCGGATATCCGCATCTTCGGGAAACCCGAAGTCAGCGGCAAGCCACGCTTGGCGGTCGCACTCGCCCGCGGTGATACGATCGAAGATGCGCGGGAAAAGGCGCGGCAGGCGGCAGCGCTCGTGCGAATCGACGTTAAATGACCATTCGGAGATAACGAGATTTACGAATACAGGAGATTGAGCCCATGAGAATGATGCATACCATGATTCGCGTTACCGATATCGAAAAATCCATCGCGTTCTATTGCGACGTGCTCGGTATGCGTTTACTTCGACGAATGGATTTTCCGGAAGGTCGGTTCACTCTTGCCTTCGTCGGCTACGCCGATGAATCGGAGACGGCGGTGCTCGAATTAACCCACAATTGGGATACCGACGCGTATCAACTCGGTGACGCCTACGGACACATCGCGATTGGAGTGGAGGACGTCTATGCGACGTGCGAGGGCGTCAAGGAACGCAATGGAAACGTTGTGCGCGAGGCCGGTCCGATGAAAGGCGGGTCGACCGTTATCGCCTTCGTGGAAGATCCGGACGGATACAAGGTAGAGCTTCTACAAGACCACGGCTAAGCGTCAATATGCCGCCTTTAGCTTAGACGCGGTCTCATCTGCCGTGGAACGCTTGTGCAGTTGCGCAAGTTTCTCCGGTGCGGGGGGGGGGCGCGGCGCAGCCGCAGATTCGATACCAACTGCGTTCCTCGAAACCGACGCGCCGTGCCAGAATGCCCCATACTAATTTGGATGTTACTTCCAGTCTTCGATGCGTGCCGCTACCTCATGTATGCTACAGTGGCCCGCACAGGGAGCGGCCGTTTTCACGCGTATCAATACGGGATTTGCGAACGTAAGGCGCAACATTATGGGAACGCAACGGTCCAAGAATAAGCAGCGGTGTGATGACGCGAGAACCCACACGTAGTCTGCGCCCATAATCGATTCTGGTGTCATAGGACCTCATAACATGAAGCGGTTCCCTGAAATTTCGTCCGCGTTGTTACTATTTGTCGTTTCGATCGGCGCTTCGGCAGCCGTATCGGAGCCGTCGGACGTCGTGCGCACGACGACGGATAAGGTCTTGGAGCGCATCAAGAACGAAAAGGAATTTTTGCGTGAAAATCCCGGGGAAATGTACCTGCTCGTGTCCGAGACGGTATTCCCGCATTTCGATTTTGCGATCATGGCGAAATGGGTGCTTGGCAGGCACTGGTCCGAAGCGGACGAAGAAACGCGGGACGCTTTCGTCGAGCAGTTTCGTAAACTTCTCGTCGGAACCTATGCGACTGCGCTACTCAATTTTTCTGACCAGGCAATTACCTATCCGCCGATAGAGCAAACGGGGAGAGTGAATACGGCGCTGGTCAAGCAACAGATCACGCAGCCTGGAAGCGCGACTATTCCGGTCATTTACCGCCTGCACAACAAGTCCGGCGACTGGAAAGTGTTCGATGTATCCGTCGATGGTGTGAGCCTGGTGAAGACTTACAAAGCTTCGTTCGGGTCAATCATCAATAATAGCGGTTTGAGCGGATTGCTGGATTCAATGATCAGTAAAAATCAGCAGTATTCGCAATGATGGTGTGGGTCGGCGGCGTCGATAAGACTGAGGGGCTGCCTGGAGCCTTTGGGCCTAAGTTAAGCTCGACGACTCGATTAAGTTTAGCGAATTCGTCTATGAAATCGCGATCGATATGAATTCGGATGACATCAAGCACATGATCGAAGCCGGTATCCCTGGATGTGAAGCCCATGTCGATGGCGATGGGTCGCATTTCATGGCGCGCGTGATCAGCGACCAATTTTCGGACCTTCCGATGATAAAGCAGCATAAATTGGTGTACGCCTCGCTTGGCAGTAGTATGGAAAACGCTATTCATGCCTTGTCTATCCAGACCTACACAAAAGAGGCGTGGGAAAAAGCCCGAAAATTCCAGACGCTTTAGGGAACCTCTGAATAAGTCATGGCAGTCGTGCCATGACTTATTCAGAGGTTCCTCAGGCCGCTTCATGCAATATTCGGGCTAACGCCTGTGTGCTGAATGGACAAACTGATCATTCAAGGCGGCATCCCGCTGGAGGGAGAGATCCGGATTTCCGGCGCGAAGAATGCCGCGCTGCCAATTCTTGCGGCGACCTTGCTGGCGGACAGTCCCGTCGTCATCGGGAATGTTCCGCATCTGCATGACATCACGACGACTATGGAGCTGCTCGGCCGCATGGGTCTGCAGCTCACCGTCGACGAGCACATGCACATTGAGGTCGACAGCAGCACGATCAAGGACTTCTTCGCGCCCTACGAACTCGTCAAAACGATGCGGGCCTCGATACTCGTGCTCGGACCGCTGCTGACGCGGTTCGGGTCGGCTGATGTGTCTCTCCCCGGGGGCTGCGCGATCGGTTCGCGCCCGGTAAACCTCCATCTTCAAGGCCTGGCTGCAATGGGTGCAGATCTATCCGTCGAAGGTGGATACATCCGGGCGAGCGCTAAGCGCTTGAAAGGCGTTGACCTGATGATGGACCTGGTGACGGTAACCGGTACGGAAAACCTGATGATGGCGGCGACTCTGGCTGATGGCGTCACGGTTATCCGCAATGCCGCGCGGGAACCCGAAGTCGTAGATCTCGCCAACTGCCTGACCGGCATGGGGGCCTGTATCGAAGGAGCCGGAAGCGACACCATTCGTGTCGAAGGCGTGAAGACCTTGAGCGGGACGCATTACGACATCTTGCCCGATCGCATCGAAACCGGGACCTATCTGATTGCTGCAGCGATGACCGGAGGACGGGTCAAGGTCAAAAGCACGCGCCCGGAACTCCTCGAATCCGTTCTCGCGAAACTCAGCGAGGCCGGGGCAATAATCAAAACAGGCGACGACTGGATAGAACTCGACATGCAGGGGCACAATCTCGGCGCCGTCAATATCCGTACGTCACCCTATCCCGGTTTTCCGACGGACATGCAGGCTCAGTTCACGGCATTGAACTGTATTGCCAAGGGCACCGGTACGATTACGGAATCCGTATTCGAGAATCGGTTCATGCACGTGTTGGAGCTGCAGCGCATGGGAGCGAAAGTCGAGTTGGAAGGCAACACGGCGATTACGACAGGCGTCGAAAAGCTCACCAGCGCGCCCCTGATGGCGACCGATTTGCGCGCATCTGCGAGCCTGGTTCTCGCGGGTCTCGTCGCCGAAGGTTCGACCGAGGTTGGGCGCATCTACCATATCGACCGGGGCTATGAAACGATCGAAGAAAAGCTTGCGAATCTCGGCGCGCAGATCAAGCGTGTTCCGAGTTGAACTGCGCTATCGGCGAAGTCTCTAACAGTCCGGAAATAGGATGGCGAAACCGTTGAAAAAAAATGCCGATAATCTGGTCATTGCCGTATCCAAGGGCAGGATACTGACCGATGCCATCCCTCTACTCGGACGGATCGGTATCGAGGTAAAGGACCATCCGGATACTTCACGCAAACTTGTCCTGGAAACGTCGAATCCCGGCTTTCAACTGCTCGTGATTCGCGCTTCCGACGTGCCGACCTACGTGGAGTACGGCGCGGCGGATCTCGGGATCGCGGGTAAAGACGTCCTGCTGGAGTATGAAGGAGCGGATTACTATGAACCCGTGGATCTGCGCCTCGCACGGTGCCGTCTCGTGGTGGCGGGTCTGCCGAATACCGAACTGAACTCCAAACGTCCGCGAATAGCCACCAAGTATTCGCGGACGGCGCGAGGCTATTTCGCCCAGCAGGGCATACAGGCGGAGATCATCAAGCTATACGGTTCCATGGAATTGGCGCCCCTGGTCGGGCTTGCCGATCGCATCGTCGACCTGGTCGATACCGGTAATACGCTTAAGGCGAATGGTTTGGTCGTCCTGGAGACAATTTGTGATATCAGTTCACGATTGATCGTGAACAAAGCGGCGATGAAAACCAAGCATGCGCGTGTCAGCGAAATTATCGACGCGCTCAAAGCGGTGGTGGCCGAAGGCGATGGTTGAGACCATTGCACGGCTGGATTCCCGATGCGCGGGGTTCGATGAAAAACTCCAGGCACTGTTGGCATGGGATGATGACGAACGTCCCGAAATCGTGAACGCTGTGCGTGAGATCGTCGCGGCGGTAAAAAAGCGTGGAGATGACGCATTGCTGCAGTACACAAACGAATTCGATCGACGCGAATTGCACGATGCCTCCAACATCGAAATACGGAATTTCAATGCCTACGTCGATGCCATCGAACCTGATCTGAAAGCGGCGCTCGAGCAGGCTGCCGAGCGTGTGCGAGTCTTTCACGAACGGCAAAAATCGGAATCCTGGGAGTATCGCGAAAACGATGGCACCGTCCTCGGCCAGCAAGTCAAAGCGCTAGATCGCGTTGGAATATACGTACCAGGTGGTAAGGCGGCTTACCCCTCGTCGGTGTTAATGAACGCGATTCCCGCGAAAGTCGCGGGTGTGGGAGAGATCATCATGGCCGTTCCAGCACCGGGTGGTGAACTCGACCCAGTGGTTCTCGCGGCCGCATCTATGGCGGGCGTCGACCGCGTGTTTACCATCGGCGGTGCGCAGGCCATCGCGGCCTTGGCGTTCGGCACCGCGACCGTTCCAGCGGTAGACAAGATCGTGGGCCCCGGAAACATTTATGTTGCCACGGCCAAATCCGTGGTGTTCGGTCGCGTCGGCATCGACATGATCGCGGGTCCTTCCGAAATTCTGATCGTTTGCGACGGTCGAACCGACCCGGACTGGATTGCGATGGATCTATTTGCCCAGGCTGAGCACGACGAACAGGCCCAGGCTATTCTTTTGTGTCCTGACCCGGCATTTATGGACGCGGTGCAGGCGAGCATCGCCCGCCTGCTTCCCGGCATGGAACGACGGACCATCATCGGCAAAGCGCTCGCGGCGCGTGGCGCCCTGATCGAAGTGCGTGACATGGAAGAAGCGATCGCACTGGCCAATCGCATTGCGCCTGAGCACCTGGAGTTGTCAGTCTCCGATCCGCGAAGATGGCTGTCCGAAATCAGGCATGCGGGCGCCATTTTTTTGGGGCGTTACACGGCCGAAGCCCTTGGTGATTACTGCGCGGGTCCGAATCATGTGCTGCCGACATCGGGAACTGCTCGATTCTCCTCGCCGCTCGGTGTGTACGACTTCCAGAAACGTTCTTCGGTCATCGAATGTTCGGCCGATGCTGCAGTCCGGTTGGGGAAGGTGGCGTCAGTCCTGGCTGAGAGTGAAGGGCTGACTGCACACGCGAGATCGGCTAGATATCGCGTAGGTGGTGAATGAGTATAGAAGACCGTCTGGAACGCTTTGTGGCGCCCTGGGTCCGCGAGGTCGTACCCTACAAAATCGTCGACGCGGGCGGGCTCATCAAGCTTGACGCGATGGAGAATCCCTATTCGATTCCTGTCGAGTTGCGTGAAAGCTGGAACGATCTGCTCAGCGGCGTCGAGCCGAACCGCTATCCGGACCCTACTGCATCCGAGCTCAAGCAAAGTCTTCTGAATTCACACGATCTGCCGGAATCGATCCAGGCGGCGCTCGGCAATGGGTCGGACGAGCTGATCCATTTACTGTGCCTCGCGTTTGCCCGCGGCGGCTCCTGCGTGCTGTGTCCAGAGCCGACTTTCGCGGTGTATTCGAACGCGGCTCGCGCTGTCGGTATGGAATTTGTCGGTGTCTCGCTCGATAAATCCGATTTTACATTGGATCTTGACGCTACGATCGCTACGATAAAAGAACGTGAACCAGCGCTGGTCTTTATAGCCAGTCCCAATAATCCGACCGCGAACCGGTTAGACGAAAATACACTGGAAGCCATCTGCGAGTTCACGCCCGGCCTCGTCGTACTGGATGAAGCTTATTACCGTTTCAGCGGGCACACGCGTGTCGCGGAGATTCAGTCGACCGAAAACCTCGTCGTCATGCAGACCCTGTCAAAAATCGGCCTGGCCGGTATCCGGGTAGGTGTGTTATTCGGGGCCGCGCCATGGATTGACCTGATCGAACGGCTGCGAATGCCGTACAACATCAATGCGTTGTCGCAGGCTGCCGGGAAATTCGCCATCGAGCATGAAAGCGCATTCCAGATGCAGATAACGGCGAGCGTCGAACAACGTGAAATCTTGTTCGACGACCTCAGGCGACTCGACGGTATTACCGTATGGCCTAGCGCAACTAATTTTATCCTGTTTCGCGCGCCGCGAGATCGCGGGACATCCGTATTCGACTCGTTGAAACAGCAGGGAATACTCATCAAGAACCTGTCGGACAGCCACCCCATGCTCGCTGACTGTCTGCGGGTCACGGTCGGCACGAAGGAGGAAAACCAGGCGTTTCTTTCCGCGTTACGGTCGTCGCTCGACTAAATAACATCCATCCATAAACGTCAATATTTCTCTCGCCAAGACGCAGAGATCGCAAAGTAATATGTGATCCTTATTTAAATTGTATTAAATCCTTTCTTCGTGTCTTTGCGCCTTTGCGAGAGAAATATTGACGTTTATGGATGGATACTTTCAAGACGAATTTTAATTCACCGGCGCGGCGGCGGGCGTCTCGACACGGTAACGTCCGTGGTGTAAAAGCGCTTTTCCCTGATTCCCTTGATCGGAACTCGGGAGCCAGGGTCAAGGTCCGCGATCCGCTCGATGGCCGCCTGAGAATCTATAATTGCGATCTGGTCGATGTGAGTAATTACGTCGCCCGGTTGAATTCCGGCCATATCGGCCGGGCCGCCGGCTAGAATGCTGAATACCACGATGCCTTGTTCGGCGCCAAGCATCTCCCTTAAGCGCGGCGTAGGATCGCGCGCTTCCATCCCGAGCCAGCCGCGCGTAACGCTGCCCGTTCTGAGTATCTGTTTCGTTACCTTGATAGCGATACTCGTTGGGATGGCGAATCCGATGCCTTCCGTGTCGACCCGCACCGAATTGATCCCCACCAGCTCACCGTGTGCGTCAACCAGAGCACCGCCGGAATTTCCGAAATTAATCGCGGCGTCTGTCTGTATGAAATTCTCGTACGTATTAATACCGACGCGATTGCGTCCCGTGGCGCTGACGATTCCCTGGGTCACGGTCTGACCGATGCCGAGCGGATTTCCGATCGCGAGCACGATATCTCCGACCTTTACCCTATCGGAGTCCGCGATCGCGATGTGCGGAAGATCGTCGAGTTCAATTTTTAATACCGCGAGATCGGTGTCCGGGTCGGTCCCGACGATCTCTGCCCCGGCGGTACGGCCGTCCTGCAGGGCAACCTGGATGGCCTGCGCGCCGCGAATCATGTGATAATTGGTGAGTAGCACCCCCGATTCGTCCAAAATGACGCCGCTGCCCAGACTGGTTTCGGCACGCGTCGCACCGTTCGATGACGGGGTCCCGAAGAACTGCCTGAAGACCGGATCTTCAACCAGTGGATTCGCGGTTTGCCGACGGCGGCTGACGGCATGAACGCTGACGACCGCCGGTGCAGCTCTGGTGACCGCCTCGGCGAAGCCCACGGCGTGCTCTTCGGTGCCTGTTCCCAGCCATTCGTCGAAGTGTAGATCGATGCCCGCAGCATAGTCGGCGTAACGCAGCGACAATAGAATGAACAGCGCTCCGCCGAGGCCGATGAAAGTCCATTTCAGGGCGAACAGTAAATATTTCATTTCAGTCATGAAGGGGATTTAAGGGCCGTTAAACGTCCCCAAGCGACCACGGCCGCCTGGAATTTGATAATATAATTTACCGTATAACCCCAACAAATCGACATTCCGTATCGAATGCCGCTAGCACCCTGTCGGACTTAGGAAGAATTGACTCGGGGGTTGGGATAGCGGTCCAGATGCGCCATGGTTTTCGTTAATTAGACTCAATATTCGCCTCAAACGATGACACACTCGGCCTTGCTCTCCCACCCGCCTCGCTATGATTCCCTAAACCCGACCGGCTGCAAGGCATGTTCGGTCCGAAACGAATAGTAGCGGGGGCGGATGCGAAATTGTGTCTTGGGGGTAGATTCGTAATCTGGCCATAATGATTCAAACGGCGCCATACAGGTCCGGCGGCAAGTCGACGACTACATGAACAGATTCCGTTTAGGAGATAGGGGAGCATGAGCAAGAATGCTGCCGATCTGGAGCGACGCCGATTTCTCACCGGTACGGCTGTCGTCATCGGCGGTATTGGAGCCGGTATCGCGGTGATCCCCTTCGTTTCCACCTTTCAACCCAGTGCCAGGGCCAAGGCAGTCGGCGCTCCGGTTGAAGTCGACATTAGCAAGATTGAAATCGGCCAGCGGATCATCCACAAATGGCGGGGCAAGCCCGTATGGATCGTCCGCCGAACGCCGGAACAACTCGAAGCGCTAGCATCGATGCCGTCAGGCGCCTTGCGTGATCCGCAGTCAGAAGGATCGGAGCAACCCGAATTTGCACTGAATACCTGGCGGTCTTTGAATCCCGAGTATCTGGTGCTCGTCGGCTTATGCACCCATCTCGGATGTTCTCCGAGTTTTGTGGCTTTGGGTGACGAGGCGAGCATGGGCGAAAACTGGCATGGCGGATTTTTTTGTCCCTGTCACGGTTCCAAGTTTGATCTTTCCGGTCGCGTATATACCGGTGTGCCGGCGCCGAAGAATATGACGATTCCGCCGTACCGGTTTCTCAGCGAAACCCGCCTCCTGATTGGCGATGCCGGCGGAGGATCTTCATGAACACGGTAGTCAAAGGCTTGGTGGAGGTTCGCGATTGGGTCGACGATCGGTTCCCGCTTACGCAGCTGTGGAACGATCACATGGGCCGTTATTACGCGCCCAAAAATTTCAACTTCTGGTATTACTTCGGCGTTTTTTACAAGGTGGTGCTCGCGATTCAAATAGTTAAGGGCAACTGGCTCGTGATGAATTACAAGCCAGACGCGGCCTCCGCGTTTGCCTCGGTCGAGTACATCATGCGCGACGTCGACTGGGGATGGCTGATCCGGTACATGCATTCGACGGGGGCGTCCTTCTTTTTTATCGTTATTTATCTCCACATGTTGCGAGCGCTGTTGTATGGCTCCTACAAGAAGCCTCGCGAACTCGTATGGATACTGGGGATGTTCCTGTATCTGACGTTGATGGCGGAAGCATTTTGCGGATACCTACTACCCTGGGGGCAGATGTCGTACTGGGGTGCCCAGGTCATCATTTCGCTCTTTGGCGCCATCCCGTTCGTGGGAGAAACCTTGTCGTTGTGGATTCGCGGTGATTACGTCGTTTCCGACATTACTCTGAATCGATTTTTCTCGTTCCACGTCATCGCACTTCCCTTTGCCATTGCAGGGCTAGTCGTATTGCACATCATCGCACTGCATGAGGTCGGGTCGAATAATCCGGACGGCATCGAAATCAAGGATAACAAGGATGCCGATGGCAAGCCCGTAGACGGTATTCCTTTTCATCCGTACTACACGGTCAAGGATTCGATGGGAGTAGTGGCGTTTCTAATCTTGTTTTCGGCCGTCGTATTCTTCGCTCCGGAGTTTGGCGGGTGGTTCCTCGAACACAACAATTTCGTCCCGGCCGATCCGCTCAAGACTCCTGACCACATCGTGCCGGTCTGGTATTTCACTCCTTTCTACGCGATTTTGCGGGCGGTCCCCGACAAATTGTTCGGCGTGCTTGCGATGGGAGCGGCGACGATGGTGTTCTTTTTGCTGCCGTGGCTGGATCGCAGTCCGGTAAGATCGATTCGCTATCGAGGGCCGATTTTCAAGACCGCATTAGTCTTGTTCGTCATCAGCTTCATTTCGCTGGGATACCTCGGCACGCAAAATCCGACCAGTTTGTATACTTGGCTCGCGCGCGGTTTTTCACTTATTTACTTCGGGTTCTTTCTGCTGATGCCTTTTTACTCGAAAGCGGACAAAAACAAGCCGGTTCCGGAGCGGCTGACGGGTTGAACGTGCGAACGATTCTTGCATTGATCCTTTGGGCTTGCGCCACTGTCGCGACTGCAGCGGGCGGTCATGGCCCCGAATTGCTCGACGCAAACGTCTCCCTGGGCAACAAGGCTAGTTTGCAACGCGGCGCTCGCACCTTCGTGAATTATTGCCTGAGTTGCCACTCCGCTGCTTACATGCGCTACAACCGACTGGTGGAAGATCTCGATCTCAGCGAGGAGGCCGTAGCAAAGAATCTGATGTTCACCACGAACAAGATCGGGAACACCATGACGGTCGCCATGCAGCCGCAAGATGCCGAACAGTGGTTCGGCGTGGCGCCTCCCGATTTGTCCGTTATTGCCCGGTCGCGCGGCGCTGACTGGCTGTATTCGTACCTACTTGGTTTTTATCTCGATGACAGCAGGCCGACCGGCATGAATAACCTGTATTTCCCGGACACCGCTATGCCGCATGTCTTGTGGGAACTTCAAGGATTACAGCGGTTGGTGGAGACTCAAGAGGACGCACAGGGTCACCGCGGTCCAAGCCTGAAAATTTCTGTTCCCGGGAAGCTGGATCCGTCGCAATACGAAAAAACGGTTCGCGAACTCGTGAGTTTCATGGTTTACGTGGGAGAACCGGCCAAGCTCATTCGCTACCAAGTCGGTTTCTGGACCATCGCTTTCCTTTTTGTTTTATTGGCAGCGACCTACCTTATGAAACGCGATTACTGGAAGGATGTTCACTAAAATGAGTGTGTTAACGAACAGACGTTCAGTGATGACTTTATATGCCAATGAAGCGGACCTTATCGGTCACTGTGTACGATTGGTTCTGACGGAGAAGGATATCAATGTCGAGATCCATTTTATCGATGAAGAAACCAAGCCCGAAGATTTAAACGCTCTAAACCCGTACGCGAAGGTGCTTACCTTGATTGACCGCGATCTTGTCTTGTACGACGCGCAGATTATGTTGGAGTATCTCGACGAACGTTATCCGCATCCGCCGTTGATGCCGGTGGACCCTGTCTCGCGCGCGAATAATCGACAATTCCGCTTTCGTATCGTTCGGGATCTGTTCACTTTGGCTGAAGTTCTCGATGGCGACAACGACATTGCTGCAGCTAATGCGCGCAAGTCACTGCGGGATCACCTGATGGCGTTGGCACCAATATTCGCCCAAAACCCGTACTTTATGTCACAAGAGTTTTCCCTCACTGACATGTGCATGGGTCCGCTTCTATGGCGTTTGCCGCATTACGGCGTAAAACTGACGGCACAGGCCAAGCCACTCGTAAAATATGCCGACAAGCTGTTCGAGCGACGGGCTTTTCAAAGCAGCCTTTCCCCCGTTGAGCAGGAAATGCGCTGAGCCCGCATCGGATTGGATTTGTAGCGCTCGAGTATTAGTTCTGACTCATGACGTCAACGAGGCCTTACCTCATTCGCGCGATCTATGATTGGATAGTGGATAATCAGCAAACGCCGCATCTCCTGGTTGATGCCGGAAGTGATCAGGTAAAGGTGCCGCAACAGTACGTCGAAGACGGCATGATCGCGTTGAACGTGTCGCTCAATGCAGTTCGCGACCTTGATATTGGTACTGAATTCGTAAATTTCAGCGCGCGATTTTCCGGTAAGTCTTACGACATATCGGTTCCGGTCGATGCGGTACAGGCGATTTACGCGCGTGAAAACAGTCGGGGAATTCTACTCGGTGAACCCGGGGAAGACGCCGGGCACATCGAATGCGCCGCTGAAACCAATGCCGAGTCTGCGTCAAAACAGAGCCGCGGAGATAAGAAGGGTCCTCGGCGTCGAGCACCGCATTTAACCGTCGTCAAATAAGGTGTCTTCGGCGCGTGATTACTGCGCCTCGAACAATTTGACGACACGCTGCACCCCTCCCGTCCGGCTTGCGATCTCGGCAGCGAGATTGCCTTCGGCTGCTGAAACGAGACCCATTAAGTACACGACGCCTGCTTCGCTGACGACTTTTATCTTGGTCGCGTTCAGTTCCGCCGTAGCTAACATCTTGGTCTTGACCTTGGTGGTCAGAACTCCATCGTTCGTCCGCGACATCATCGAATTGGGCGCCGCGATGTTCACCTCGTTGTGGATATGCCGGACCTTGGCGATCGCACTGACGATCTCGACGACCTGCGATCGCAGGTCCTCGGTCGGCGCCTGACCGGTAAGTAATACCACCTGGTTATAGCTCGTAATACCGATATGGGTCTGTTCCTTGATGTCGGGATTAGCTCGCAATGCGCTGTAGGCTTTGACCTCAATCGCCTGATCTTCGACGAAGGTTCCGGTCGTTCTCGGATCATTGGCGACCACGGCGCTGGTTGCCGCTCCACCTAGGAGTATCCCGGCGCAACCGGAAATAGTTACGAGGATTGCCGCGATTAGAAGAATGCAGACCGGCCTAAATATTTCCGAAAGTGGCGTTTGTTTCATCTACAATTCCTGGCCTAACAAATGACAATCTATAAGATCGCAAAGACAATGGATGATGGTGAGGTGGGATTCCTGTACACGCGCCGTCGAAGAACTGGGCACACGAAGCTCGATATCGCCGTCAACAAGACTACTTCCCGCCGTCCCGCCGTCCTTTCCGCTGGCGAGTATTACGCGCATGTCTTGGTCGTGCGCGGCGTCGATGGCATTGATAATGTTGTGTGAGTTTCCGCTCGTTGAAAATGCGAGCAATACGTCGCCCGGACGTCCCAAGGCGCGAATCTGCTTTGCGAAGATATCCGCGAACTGGTAATCGTTCGCAATAGACGTCAATGTCGACGAATCAGTAGTGAGCGCGATGGCAGGCAATCCGGGCCGCTCACGCTCGAAACGATTCAACATCTCAGAGGAGAAATGCTGCGCATCGGCGGCCGACCCGCCATTGCCGCAACTCAAAACCTTGCCGCTGTTTAGCAGCCCATTTGCTATGCAGGCTGCGGCATCTGCAATACTCGAGCTTAGCGCTTCGACGCACAGTGTTTTGACTGCGATGCTTTCATCAAAAATCGCTCTGATTCGATTGAGGGGATCCAAGTCGGTCAACTCATGTTAAGCATCTGGGTAATCGTTGCAAAAGGGCAAGAGATCGCTTTCAGCAGCCCGGGTTCGGCGTCGAGAAACATTATGCAGAAAACGCATCGGCAATCCAGTCGATCGAATAGGTCTCCGCGTCGCCGGTAATCGCCAACACATCGAATCTGCACGGCAGTTCCGCGGGACCGCTTCTTTTTACTAGAAAATTCACCGCCATTCGAATCAGCCGATTCCGTTTTCTGTCGGTAATGCTTTCCAGACCGCCGCTGAACCGCAGCGATCGTCGGTAGCGCACTTCGATGAAAACGATGGTCTCTCCATCCAGCATGATCAGATCGATTTCGCCGACGCGACATGCGTAGTTGCGGGCGATGACGGAGAGGCTTCGTTTAAGCAGGTATCTTTCCGCAACCTCTTCGAAGTGTCGACCGCAGTCCCGCGACGTCTCGATCGGACCCATGTCAGGGTGCCCGGCGTTCCGATGCCGATCTTCGCAAGTCCATCACCACGACCTCTGACGGAGCCCGATACCAAGCATGCAGGACGCCGCAACTCCGCGGTGTATCTTGCATTTCAAGTAGTCGTTCAAACGACCCACGTTTCAATGCCGGTGGCCTGGCGCTTGGTCGGGCTTCAGTGTGCATAACGCCGGACAGATTCATTGGCCAGGGTCGGAATACCGTCCACGAACTTCAACCACGTCATGTGCCGGTGCACGATGCCCTCGTAATCCATCCACAACACACCGGTTACACCAGGAATCCGCAGATTTTGCTGATAGCGCATTTTTGCCAAGTAGGGAATGATTCTGTATGCATCGATGCCAAAGCCGTGAAGGCGTGGGTATTTATTTGCTTCGGCCGGCCAACTGCGTCTTATCGCGTTGAATAGGTCCACGTCCGCTGCGCCAATAAGCCAGGGCATGTCACCGAATACCAGGTCATTCAGGTCCCGGTCGCGTTCGGCTTGCTTGCCGCCGGCATAAACGTGTGAAGTAGCGAAGACCGGTACGGTTTCGGCGCGAAAATACCGAAGCTGCGGCAGGATCTGCCGGGCATTGTCCGGAAATCCAGCGAGCAGGATGACATCTATGTCCGCCCGCCGTCGGGGCTCGGCATGCAGCGGAATCGATAGCTTGGCACGGAGCCCCGCGGCACGGGCTTTGCTCAGGTCGATGTTCAGCGCGCGTTTGACGGCGTCCGGATAGGATTTCGCCTCGTCGGAATAAAATACCTCTGCAAGCACGGCGCCGCCGAGCTGCTTCCAGGTATTAGCATAGGCTTTCATGAGTCTTTGGCCCCAGGCGCTGTCCGGGGTGAGGATCAGGGCGCGGGAACCCTTGGCCTGTGCGCGGCGCGCGACTTGGCGCGCTTCATCTTCCGGCGTCAGTCCGAACTGGTATAAATTTGGCGGTCCGCTCTCGTTGCGTGATGGGGCGTCCACGACATTTAGCGCAAGTATGCCGATTTCTAGGCTTGTTTGCTTGCGCAACGCCTCAACGAAGCTCTTTTTGAGCGGCCCGACCACGAATTCTGCGCCGTCGGAAACAGCTCTGCGGTAAATCGAAACGATATCGCCGCTTGCGGTTGAGTAAACGTCGACGATAGGCCGCGATTCAATCCGCGCATCGGAATACCATGCGGCAAGAAAGCCGTCCCTAATCGCCTTGGCGGCGATACGCAGGGTGTCGTCGAACGGAAGGAAAAGGGCTATCCGCCTTGGTCGGACTGAAATTAGTTCCGTTCGCTCGAGTAGTTCCCCTAACAATTCGGCTGCTGGATGCCCTGAGTATTGTTGCGTCCATTTATCCGTACTTTCTATGAAAGTCGGTGTGTCGAACAGGGAGCGCGATGCGATTTGCGCCAGAGCGTACCAGCCGGCTGATGCTTGGGCACTGGTTGCGATACGCCGAGCGAGTTCGGACTCCGGCAACCGGGATATCGCTCGCCAGGTCGAACGAGCGATGAATTCCGATTGATCGGCCGGATACGGATACCGGTATACCGAGACCCACGCTTGCGCGGCGGCGGGAATGTCGTTGGCAGCCAACGCGGCCTCTCCAATGACGCGGACGCGAACGCCTCGTTGATAAGGCGTCAGGCTCAACTCCTCAAGTTGGACGGCCATCGCATAGGCGTCGTCGGTAAAACCCGCCTGCAGCATCGATCGCGACTTCGCGAGCGCGACAACGGGCGCAGCTTCGCCGCCGTTTTCGTCGAGTTCACTGATGAGCGTGTCCGCGCTCGCGCGATCTCCAGCGTCCTGATAGGCGAGGGCTGCAATGGCCTTCAACTCGACCGAGCGCGGCGCATCGCTGGCACGGGCGACGTCCGCGAAAGCCGCGGCCGCAGCAGCATAATTGCCCTGGGTAAGCAAACGTTTTGCTGCTACCAATAGATCGGGAGCTTGCAGACTGTCGCGAACATTGCGTTGCTGACCGCAGGCGCATGTAATAAGAACAACCGCGACAAGGGTAAGCACGCGCAACGGTATCGGATTCAAGGTGAGCACAACGCACACGTAGATAATTTTCAGATAGGTTCTAGTATCTTTTTCCTCCATGGACGTGTCAATTGAACGGCCTGCCGTTTACGTCGTCGCGACGCCGATAGGTAATTTGGGCGATATGGGTCGCCGTGCCGCCGAGATCCTCGACGCCGTTGATTTCATCTTGAGCGAAGATACCCGCCACAGCCGCAAACTGCTTGAGGCATACGGCGTGACGACTTCGCTTAGGCCTTTACATGACCACAATGAAGGCCGAATGGCGGAGAGAGTCGTTGCGGATCTAGAGGCGACGCGCGAAGCATGCGCATTGATCTCCGATGCCGGCACTCCTTTGATATCGGATCCGGGTTACGCGCTGGTGAATTGCGCGGTGGCAGCCTCCATTCCGGTCCTGACGGTACCTGGCCCTTGCGCCGTTACGGCGGCATTAAGCGTGTCTGGTATGCCGACGGACCGCTTCGCTTTCGAAGGTTTTTTGCCGGCGCGCGCGCCCGCTCGCGAGGAGCGGTTGCGACATTTGGTGCAGGAATCACGAACCCTTGTGTTCTTTGAGGCACCCCATCGAATACTCGATACGCTGAATGCGATGATCGCCGTTTTTGGAGGAGCGCGAGGGGCTGTTATTGCGCGTGAACTCACTAAGAAGTTCGAAGCGGTCTACCGTGGATCATTGGCCGAATTATCGGAGCTTCTGCAATCGGAGCCGAATACCAGTCGTGGCGAAATCGTTCTAGTCATCGCCGGTCGGCAAAGGCATCCGGATACTCGTGAGGCGGAGCGCGTCATACAGATCCTGCTTGAGGAAATGGATTCTAAAACAGCGATACGCGTAGCCAAGGCAATTACGGGTTTGAGCCGCAATCTACTCTACGAAGCAGCGTTAAGAACTAACGGACACGAAGATGACGTTGAAATTTAACAGGCGAGGCGACACACTCTCACGTGCAAGTCGGCCGGGCGATCGCCGTCATCCAGACGCATTCGTTGCGTGTTGAATGGCGGAGGAAAGTCCGGGCTCCACAGGACGGGATGCCAGGTAACGCCTGGGAGGCGCGAGCCTACGGAAAGTGCCACAGAAAACAGACCGCCCCACCGCCACCCCCGGAACCGCGTAGTGGTTCCGGGGGTGGCGGTGGGGTAAGGGTGAAAAGGTGCGGTAAGAGCGCACCGCGCCGGCCAACGCCGGTGGCAGGGTAAACCCCATTCGGAGCAAGACCAAATAGGGAAACGCGCCGCGAAAGCGGTAATCAGTGTGGTCCGCACGAGTTTCCGGGTAGGTCGCTTCAGGCGCGTGGCGACACGCGTCGCAGATGAATGATCGCCGTGTTGCTTCGCAACACCACAGAACCCGGCTTACAGGCCGGCTTGCACTTTTCCCTAGATCTCGGGGCGACGCCGCGCTTTCATGCCATAGGCGCGCTGGCTACGGCAACGGGATTGAGTCCAGCGCGGCGCCTCGGCGAAACCGTCCCCCCGGTATCCGCAGTCCTTTGTGGAACGAGCCGTCTGGCATAACTCGTTTATAAAATACATTAGCTGCCCAAGTTATATGGATGATTTTTTGGCTGTTTATTCCACGCGTATTAGCAGCGGGTTGGTACGGCTCGGGGTAAATACAGCTAAGTCCCTGTAACTAAAGCAAGAATTCGAGAATTATTACCCCTGATTTTCTTGACAGTTTTCCTTCCCACTCCTTATAGTGCGGTTCGGTGGTGAAATGTGGGGAAAAGTGGATCCCACGCGAATCCGGTGGTTTCAACCCGTCCGTTCTTGACGCCTTGAGGCGGACCGCCAACGCGTGGCATCTCATGCACGGGAATGTTCCGAGGCCTGAGTACAATCAACGTCGACGCCAAGGGGCGTCTTGCGATTCCGGCCCGTTATCGCGAGGCCTTGGCCTTGCTCGGGTCCCCGGAACTGGTCCTCACCCTCAATCCCTGGGATCGCGCCCTGTGGCTTTATCCGCTGGCCGAATGGGAGCTGATCGAAACAAAATTGTCGGCTCTGTCCGACTTTGACAAGCAGAGCCGCAGAACCAAGCAAATCATGCGTGGTTACGCCGCTGATTGCGTTTGTGACAGCCACGGCCGTGTATTGCTGCCTCAAGAACTTCGCGCTATCGCTGGCATAGACGGACAGGTGGCGCTGCTCGGTCAAGGAAACAAATTCGAAATCTGGAATGGCGATCTATGGAATGCGGAGCGCGACCGCTGGCTGAACGACGTCGGCAACAGCACGGGAGATCCGTCTTCCGCGTTGGGGTCTCTTGCGTTGTGAGTTGGATTGGGTGCCCGAACACCTATCGGTCTTGTTGAATGAGGTTGTAGACCTTATGAACGTAAGACCTAGGGGGCTTTATGTCGACGCGACATTCGGACGTGGCGGTCACAGCCGAGCAATTTTGCGGCGCCTCGATTCGCAGGGCCGGCTGATCGTCATTGACCGCGATCCGCAGGCCATAGAGCCGGCGCGGATCCTTGCCGAAGAGGATTCCCGCGTCACGGTGGCACACCAACGATTTTCGAAGCTTGCAGACGTGCTGGGCGATGACGAATCGGCGATTGACGGCGTGCTTTTTGATCTCGGCGTTTCGACGCCTCAGCTCGACGAATCCGACCGCGGTTTCAGTTTTCAGAATGATGGACCTCTCGATATGCGCATGGATCCAACCGAACCCGTCTCGGCGGGTGATTGGTTGATGTCGGCGTCGAAAAAGGAGATCAGTGACGTTCTATGGCATTACGGAGACGAGCGTCGATCACGACAGATCGCGCACAAAATTGTCGAGAGCCGCCGGGTGCAAGCGTTGAAATCGACCTTCGAGCTGGCGCAGTTGGTGCGTTCGTGCATGCGCGGACCGCGCAGTCGGATCGACCCGGCAACTCGCACTTTTCAGGCGATACGCATTCACATCAACGATGAACTCGGCGAAGTCGAGCGGGCTCTTCTTGCTGCTTCGAGCTTACTGGCTATTGGCGGGCGAATTCTCGTGATCGCTTTTCACTCGATTGAGGACCGGCTGGTCAAGCGGTTTTTTCGCGAGATAGACACTGGCTCGAAGAATGAGGCTCCATCAGAGGGAAAAGCATTGTTCCGCGTGCTGACAAAAAAACCATGCATGGCGAGCGATCTCGAGCGAAAGCTGAATCCGCGCGCGCGCAGCGCCCGTCTAAGAGCTCTGGAGCGTTACGCTTGAAATCGGCCGTTACGATCGTACTCGTAGCATGGCTTGCGTTCGCATCAGCCGTAGAACTCGTTGTGTACAGGCATGAAAGCCGAAATCTTTTTGTGGAATTGCAGGATCTCAGAGAAACGAAACAGGACCTCAACCGCGAGTGGGGTCAGCTGCTCCTCGAGCAGGCGACGTGGGGAACGCATAGCAGAGTGGAAAAAGTTGCGAGTGAAAAACTCGAGATGTTCGCGCCGCGTACGCAGCAGGTTGTGGAATTGCGATGAGTTCGCGTTCAGACGCGCGCAGGGAATTGAGGCTAAGGCGCCGGATTGTCGTGACGATATTCGTCGCAGCCGCGTCGGTGCTCGCTTGGCGCGCGATCGATATCCAGCTGCACGATCGAGAATTCCTCCAGGATGCCGGCGATGCCCGATATCTTCGCGTCGAGCGCATTGATGCCAACCGCGGCATGATTCTCGATCGTAACGCCGAACCGCTTGCAATCAGTGCGCCGATTCAATCCGCCTGGGTAAGTCCCGATCAGTTTGTCCTGGTTCGTGACCAGTGGCCGGTACTTGCCGAATTGCTCGGTACGACGGTCGCCCACCTCGAAACACAGGTACTGCCGCGCCTCGATCGAAAATTCGTATATCTGCGCCGGCACTTAACACCGGACGAAAGCGAAGCGGTTCATGGACTGGACCTGCAAGGTGTCGGATTAATTGAGGAAAACCGGCGCTATTACCCCGCAGCTGAAGTCGCGGCTCACGTGGTTGGCTTCACAAACGTAGACGATCAAGGCCAGGAAGGGGTTGAATTGGCCTTCGATCAGGCACTGCGGGGCGAACCCGGATCCCGGCGCGTAATAAAGGATCGCCTGGGACGGGTCGTCGAGGACGTCGAGCGCCTGCGCGCAACGCGCCCGGGGCGCGATGTAGTACTCAGTATCGACAAGCGAATTCAGTATGTCGCTTACCGTGCGCTTAAAGCCGCGGTGCAGCGCCATGAAGCTCGTGCAGGTTCGATGGTGATCCTGAACCCGCAAACGGGGGAAATCGTCGCGCTCGTTAATCGACCGTCATTCAACCCCAACAACCGCAGCGACCTCAAAGGTGAGCACTACCGGAATCGCGCCGTAACCGATCTGTTCGAACCTGGATCGACGATCAAACCGTTCACGATTGCGGCTGCGCTGGAAAGCGGACGTTACTCGCCGGAATCCACGATCGACACATCGCCAGGGTACTTCAAGGTGGGAAAGGACACCATCCGGGATGTCAGGAATTACCATCAGCTCGACATCGTCGGCATCGTTGAAAAGTCGAGCAACGTGGGGATCAGCAAACTCGCGCTGTCACTGGAACCGGAGCTGCTTTGGCGGGTATTTCGCGCCTGCGGGTTCGGGTCACTAACCGAAGCCCTGTTACCGGGCGAAGTTTATGGACGGTTGAACGAATACCGTAACTGGCAGGAGATCGAGCACGCTACGCTGGCTTTTGGTTATGGCATGTCCGTCACAGCCACGCAGCTGGCACGCGCATACATGACGATCGCTAATGGCGGTTGGCTGCAGCCGCTCAGCATCGTACGTTCCGATGTAACGCCGAAGAGGCGGCGTGCGATGCAGTCCACAACGGCGCGCGAGATCCGTAAGATGCTTGAGCGTGCCGTCACGCACGGAACCGGTCACGCTGCTACCGTACCGGGGTATTCCGTTGCCGGTAAAACGGGCACGGTTCATAAATCGACCGTGTCCGGCTACGCCGAAGACCGGTACCTTTCTCTTTTCGCCGGCATGATTCCCGCCAATCGTCCACGGCTCGTTGCGATCGTCGTTATCGACGAACCGAAGAACGGCGGACATTTCGGTGGCCGCGTCGCTGCACCGGTTTTCGCCAACGTCATGCGCGAAGCGATCCGCATTCTGAATATCCCACCGGACCAGCCCGCCGGCGAACCCATGGACGAAATGGAGCTGACGGCTCATTTCGAATCCGCCCGGATGGCAGAGCACCGGCCATGATGGCACCCAAATCCCAGATGGGTGTTGCGCTGTCAGTACTACTTGACGGCATCCTCCCTGTGCAAGCACAAGAGGATCGGACCATTTCCGATATCGCGCTCAACAGCCGCGACGTCGGTCCTGGGACCTGCTTTTTCGCACTCAAGGGTGCGCGCGCAAACGGCATGGCGTTTGCCGCCGAAGCCGTCGCCAGAGGGGCCGCAGCGATCGTCGCGGAGGAAAATGAACCAGCGCTGCATTTTGCGATCCCGGTGTTCGAGCTGGCTAACCTACGCGGGCACTTGGGAGAAATTGCCAGGCGCTTTTTTGACGATCCATCGGCAGCCGTGCACGTATTCGCGATAACCGGAACAAACGGCAAGTCCACCGTAGCGCATATCGCGGCGCAAGCAGTAGATGAGTTGGGTGAGACCGGCGGCTACATAGGAACGCTCGGCGCTGGGCGCTTGGATCAATTGACGACGATTGGCATGACGACGCCCGACATCATTACCCTGAATCGCTGGCTGGCACGTCTACGCGGGGAAAACGTCGGTTTCGTTGCGCTGGAAGCATCCTCGCATTCCCTGGACCAAGATCGCCTGTCGGGGCTCACGCTCGGCGCGGCGGCGTTTACGAACCTCGGGCATGATCACCTCGACTACCACGGCGATATCGAAGCTTACGCGGAAATCAAGCAGCGTTTGTTTAGCCATAAGGACCTGGCGACGGCAATCGTGAATGTCGACGATCCAGTGGGTGCCAGGATAGCGAGTTCAATCGATCCGCAGGTCGACTTGTGGACCTGCTCCACGAATCGAAGCGAGGGCAAAGGACAGGCACGGATCACCGGAACCGAAGTAGAAGCGTTGCATGACGGCGTGCGTTTCACCCTACGCCATGCAAATCACACGGCCTCGATCGAGAGCACGCTGCCCGGACGTTTTAACGTCGACAATTTATTTATCGCTGCGGCCTACCTGCTATCGCTCGGCCACGCGCACGAACGTATATGTGCTGCTCTGTCACGGGTCCGTCGGGTACCCGGCCGTATGGAATTATGCGGCACGACACCGGCAGGTGCGCGCGTGTTCGTGGACTATGCGCATTCGCCCGACAGTCTGCTGGCAGCGTTGACGGCATTACGCGAAGCAGGAGCGCAGCGCTTGATACTGGTGTTTGGCTGTGGCGGAGAACGCGACCACAGCAAGCGCCCGGCCATGGGCGAGATTGCCGAATGCCATGCAGACCAAGTGATCGTGACTGCCGACAATCCGCGGGGCGAACAGAACGCTGATATCGCGAGCGAAATTATTTCGGGCATGCAATCGCCCGCAGCCGTGAGCATCATTCACGATCGCGCGGAAGCCATCAGAACAGCGATAGAAGCTGCATCGGCAAACGATATTGTGCTGCTTGCCGGTAAAGGACACGAGGTGATCCAGGAACACGACGGTGTAAGAACACCATTCAGCGATCGTTTGGAAGTTGAGCAGGTGCTGAGCGAGAACGAGTGATGATCACGATGCAGCTATCAGAGGCCGCAAACGCAATAGATGGTGAACTCATTGGCAGCGATCGTGGATTCGAGGGCGTCAGTACGGACACGCGCTCGCTCACGCCCAATCAATTGTTTTTCGCGCTCAAGGGCCCGCTTTTCGATGCCCACGACAAACTCGGCGAAGCCGCCACCGCGGGCGCAGCCGGTGCCGTCGTCGAGCATGCGGATAATATTGATTTAAGCCTGATTCGCACGATTGATTGCCGCCGCGGTCTCGGTCGCCTCGCGCGCAATTGGAGAAGCAGATTCGAGATCCCGTTACTCGCAGTGACCGGAAGCTCCGGCAAAACCACGGTCAAGGAGATGCTCGCTGCGATCTTGCAGGTTCAAGGTGAGGTACTCGCAACCCAGGGTAACCTCAACAACGATATCGGCCTGCCGTTGACACTTTTCGAGCTTCGCGCCGAGCACGATTTCGCAGTGATCGAGATGGGAGCGAATCGCCCCGGTGATATCGCGTGGCTGGGTGAGATCAGCGGTCCGCTCGTCGCCATCATCACCCTGGTTGCGCCGTCGCACCTGGAAGGTTTTGGCAGCATTGAAGCGATCGCACGAGCTAAGGGCGAGATTATTTCCGCACTGGGCGGCGACGGGTTCGTCGTCATCAACTGCGAAGATCCCTTCGCTTCCCTTTGGATGGAAATGGCCGACGAGCGTCGTATCCTCACTTTCGGAGCAGGAGGAATGATCACGGCGAAAGAAGTGACGGTCGGCACCGATAAAACCTCGTTTATTCTGGGGACGGATATCGGTGAGACTTTGATCGAGTTCCCATTCAAGGGCAGACACAACGTGCACAATGCACTCGCCGCGGCCGCGGCCGCCCGCGCCGTCGATGTCAACCTCGACGGTATTCGTGCCGGACTGGAGCGAGCCGTGCCGGTTCGGGGGCGATTACAACTCCGCCGCGGACCGGGCGGAGCCCGCCTGTTGGACGATTCCTACAATGCCAATCCGGCGTCCCTTCAAGCGGCGCTCGACGTGCTGTCCAATGAGCGCGGTCACAAGTGGCTCGTTCTCGGCGACATGGCTGAACTCGGTGACGACAGTGAAAGTTATCATCGTGAAGCAGCACGGGCGGCGTCGCGTGCCGGTGTGCAACGCCTCTTTACCGTTGGCGCCCTGGCGAAGGCCGCCGCACTTGAGTTCGATGGCGGTGCCGAGCATTTTTCCGATTTGGATTCGCTGACGGCAAGCTTGACCCGTGCACTTACGCGCTCGCGCAAATCCGATATCGCCATCCTGATTAAGGGTTCGCGCGTGATGGCTCTGGATAAAGTCGCCGATATTCTGGCGGAATCGGAGCAGTTTAAGTGCTGATCTATCTGACGGAATATCTGGTGCAGTTCCACTCCGGGTTCAACGTATTTCAATATATTACCCTGCGCACGATACTCGGGGTGCTCACGGCCCTTTTCATTGCGTTGATCATTGGACCATCGATGATTCGTCGTCTGGCTAGTTTTCAGATCGCTGAAAATATTCGTGACGACGGACCCGAATCACACCAATCTAAAGCCGGTACTCCGACGATGGGCGGCTTGCTGATCCTGGTATCGATCACCGCGAGCACCCTATTGTGGAGCGATCTCGGTAACCGCTTCGTTTGGGTAGTGTTGTTAACCACCATTTTATTCGGCGCCGTTGGTTCAGTAGATGATTATCTCAAACTAAGCCACCGTGATTCGAGAGGACTTTCTGCGGGTAAGAAATACGCATGGCAGTCCGCCGTAGCGCTTGCGACGGCCCTCGTGCTCTATTACACGGCGCGAACCCCGTCCGAGACTCAGTTGATCGTCCCGTTCATTAAAAGCATAGCCCTCGACATCGGTTGGTTTTACATCATCTTCACGTATTTCGTAATCGTGGGTACGAGCAATGCAGTCAATCTGACGGACGGCCTGGACGGGTTGGCGGTTTTGCCGACGGTGATGATTGCAGCCGCCTTGATCATATTCGCCTACGTCGCCGGGAATGTGAATTTCGCGCGCTACTTGGCCGTGCCCTATATCAGTGGGGTTGGAGAAGTGTGCGTTTTTTGCGGCGCGATCGTGGGTGCCGGGCTGGGGTTCCTCTGGTTCAATACATACCCGGCTCAAATTTTCATGGGCGACATGGGCGCACTAGCGCTCGGGGCCGCGCTTGGCACGGTCGCCGTGGTCGTACGGCAGGAACTCGTTCTCCTGATCATGGGCGGCGTGTTCGTAATGGAAACGGTGTCGGTGATCCTGCAAGTCGTCTCGTACAAACTGACTGGTAAACGGATCTTCAAGATGGCGCCGATTCACCACCACTTCGAACTCAAAGGCTGGCCCGAGCCGCGGGTAATCGTTCGTTTCTGGATCATTACAGTCGTGCTCGTCCTCGCCGCGCTGGCGACGCTCAAGCTAAGGTAGAACGGGACAGGCGTGTGGACCTGGGGGTCAAGGCATCGAAAATGAGAGCGCGAGCTGCCGATTTTGCGGTCGTCGGCCTTGGGCTGACAGGTCGATCCTGCGTGCGGTTTCTTCGTGGCCGCGGGGCGACGGTCGTGGCCATGGACACGCGTGAAGAACCGCCGTACGCCGATGACGTACGGCGGGAATGCCCCGAGGCCAGAGTGTTGACGGGCGGCCTGAATGCCGATGAATTATCGACATGTGGGCGCATCATTCTGAGCCCCGGCGTGGCTGTTGACGATCCCTCGCTTCGCGCAGCGCACGAAGCGGGCGTCGACGTGGTCGGAGACATCGAACTGTTCGCTGAATCCGCGCGTGCGCCGGTCATTGCGATTACGGGGACGAACGGGAAAAGCACGGTGACCTTGCTAGTCGCCGAAATGCTGGAAGCTGCCGGCATAGTGACGTGCTGCGGCGGCAACCTGGGCCCACCCGCGCTGGATTTGATCCAGAACGATGAACCGGAAGTTTACGTACTCGAACTTTCGAGTTTTCAGCTCGAACTAACACGCACGCTTGCGCCGCGCGTCGCGTGCATTCTCAACGTATCGCCCGATCACCTTGATCGACACGGTTCTTTCGACAATTACCTGCGAATCAAGGCGCGGATATTGGCAGGCGCCGAGGCGGCCGTAATGAATGCCGATGACCCCGCAACGGCCGGACTCATCTGTCCCGGGAAGCGGATCGATTTCACGCTCAGGCGCCCCGGCACCGGTATGTTCGGATTGCGCGAAGCGAATTCAGAGGCAGTACTCGTGGGACCGGCAGGCGAATACGCGGCTGTCGATGAATTGAAACTCGTCGGCAAGCACAACGTCGCTAATGCGCTCGCTGCCGTCGCCATTTGTTCGGAGATCGGGCCGGTCGGACCGGAAATGATCCGCGCCATGACATCGTTTCATGGCCTCGAACATCGCGCCGAAACTATCGCCGAGATCGAAGGAGTGTCGTTCATTAACGATTCCAAAGCCACGAATCCCGGCGCAAGCCGCGCGTCAATAGAAGGGCTTTGCAGCGGGCGCTCGGGAGTTCTAATCGCCGGCGGCGAGCATAAGAGAGCCGATTTCTCTGATCTTGCCAACACGGCCGTTCGACACATGCATACCGTCGTTTTGATCGGTGGGGCATCGGAACGAATAAATCGCGCTCTCAAAGGCAGAATTGCGAGCCTGTACGCGACGGATCTGCACGCGGCGGTATCCGCCGCTGCCCGCCTGGCGCGGCCCGGCGAAGTCGTCCTGCTGTCCCCGGGGTGCGCCAGCTTCGACATGTTCGATGACTACAGACACCGCGGCCGCGTATTCCGACAGGCGGTCGAAGAGCTACGGGTAAGATGACGGAAGCCGTGCACAATCATCAGGCCGTTCCCCGGGGCGATCCGCAAGGAAGACCCGGTGAGAAACCAGCGTTCGAATACGATATCTGGTTGATCGGCGCGGCGCTGACCCTGCTATGCATCGGGTTAATCATGGTCGTATCGACCTCGGTGTCCATCGCGGAGCAGCGTGAACTCTCGCCGCTTTATTATTTCTGGAGGCACCTCGGCGCGGCGGTAATCGGTTGCACAACAGCGTTTGTCGCGATGCGAGTTCCGCTGGAAAAACTCGATCGCTACAGTACTTCGCTGCTGTTTTTGGGAATCATGCTACTCGTCGCCGTTTTGATTCCGGGTTTCGGGCACGAGGTCAACGGCAGCATGCGCTGGTTGCAATTGGGTTCCATTTCACTTCAACCCTCTGAACCTGCCAAGCTCGCCGTAGTGGTCTATCTCGCCGCTTACATGGTTCGGCACAATAACCAGGTGCGGAGCGAATTCGTCGGATTCATCAAGCCGATTGGAGTGTTAACCGTGATCTCCGCCTTGCTTTTGCTCGAGCCCGATTTCGGCGCAGCAGTAGTATTGTTCACGACCGGACTCGGCATGTTGTTTCTGGCAGGCGTCCCATTCTTGAGGTTCTTTTTCTGGGGCCTCGCGGCACTGGGGATCCTGGCGGCGCTGTCGATAACTGCGCCTTATCGCTTGCAGCGGCTCATGACCTTCATGGATCCCTGGGCGGATCCGTACAACTCTGGATACCAGCTGATGCAGGCGCTGATCGCCTTCGGTCGGGGCGAGTGGTTCGGTGTTGGTCTCGGCAACAGTGTGCAAAAGCTCTACTACCTGCCCGAGGTTCATACGGATTTCGTTTTTGCAGTTATTGGCGAAGAATTGGGTCTCGCCGGTACGATAACAGTCATCAGTGTTTTCGTGTGTCTAATTTGGAGAATATTCCATATTGGCGGCATTGCAGAACGCGCGAACCTGATTTTCGCTGCATACATGACATATGGTGTCGGCCTTCTACTTGGGACACAGGCATTTGTAAATATCGGTGTGAACATGGGGCTATTGCCCACCAAAGGACTACCGCTGCCGTTCTTGAGCTACGGTAGCAACAGTTTGGCGATTACATTCGTGTCACTTGGGCTGGTGTGCCGAGCGGGCCTGGAGGCGCGTAAGGCGCAACGTCTCGCGGCGGAGGAGGTTAACGCCATTGTCTAGCCCGGATTTTTCACCGCGCTCCGTCATGATCGTTGCGGGTGGAACGGGTGGACACGTCTACCCGGGACTCGCGGTTGCCCATGCGTTGAAAGAGCGGGGGATCAAACTGTATTGGATGGGGACACGCCAAGGGCTGGAAGCCCGCGTCGTGCCCCAGCATGGCTTTCCGCTCTGCCTGATCCCCGTGTCAGGTCTTCGACGTACAAGTCTGCTGCGCTGGTTAACTGCGCCGGCAATCGTAACCCTCGCTGTGGTCGAGGCAATTATTGCAATCGTGAAAACGAATCCGCGGGTCGTGCTCGGCATGGGAGGCTTCGTAAGCGGCCCGGGCGGGGTGGCCGCGTGGTTGTGCAGGCGCCCCCTTGTCATTCACGAGCAGAATGCCGTTCCGGGCTTGACTAATCGCTTATTGAGGCGGCTCGCAAGGTGCGTGCTCGAAGCTTTTCCGGGAAGTTTCCCCGAAGACGCAATGGCGGTGACGACAGGCAACCCGATACGAGCGGAGATCATCAGCATCGATGCGCCGGGCGATCGGCTGGCGTCCCGTGAAGGCGTCAACGTGCTGGTGTTTGGCGGCAGCCGTGGCGCGCGCGCGCTAAACGAACAGGTGCCTTTCGCAATCAATGCAAGTGGCGTGAGAGATATGCGCGTCAGGCACCAATGCGGCGTGGACGAAGTCGAATCGACCCGCGCGCGATATCGACTCGGGGAGGGCATTACACAGGTTGAAATCGAGGCCTATATCGATGATATGGCGGGCGCGTATCGATGGGCTGACATCGTCATCGCCCGGGCGGGCGCAATCACCATAGCGGAAATAGCGGCGTGCGGGATCGCCTCGATTCTGATTCCATATCCGTATGCGGTCGACGATCACCAGACCATTAACGCACGGTACTTGTCCGACAAGGGTGCAGCTGTCCTCCTGCCCGAACATGAGATGACCACAGAGTCCCTTTGTACTCTCCTGGTCCGTGTGTTGAACGACCGCAACGCTCTGATCGATATGGCGATGCGCGCGCGCGCGCTTGCCCTGCCTTCAGCCACTCAGGACGTCGCAAAGCATTGCGTGGAGTTCATAGATGCATGAAGAAAACGAACTACTCATGCATAGAATCGAAAGAATTCACTTTATCGGTGTCGGTGGTGCCGGGATGAGCGGGATCGCCGAAGTTTTCTGCAATCTCGGTTACAGCATTTCCGGATCGGACGTCAGCCCGTCACGCGTAACCGAACATCTGATTGAAACCGGTGTATCTGTTTTTGAATCACATGATTCCGCACATGTTGAAGGCGCGGACGTCGTCGTATATTCGAGCGCGATTCGCGATGACAATGTAGAATTGCGAGCAGCGCGCCGAAATCGAATTCCCACGGTTCCGCGCGCTGAAATGCTCGCTGAACTGATGCGGTTTCGACGTGGCATCGCGGTCGCCGGCACGCACGGAAAAACGACGACTACGAGTCTGATCGCGAGCGTTCTAGCCGAGGCTGGTCTCGATCCCACCTTCATAGTCGGCGGCCTCGTCAAGAGTATCAATTCTCACGCGCGTCTCGGTTCGGGCCCTTATCTCGTGGCCGAAGCGGATGAGAGTGACGCTTCGTTTTTACTGTTGAATCCGTTAATGGCGGTACTGACGAACGTCGACGCCGATCACATGGGAACATACGACGGCGATTTTTCGGTGCTAAAAGCCACCTTTGTCGAATTTTTCCGCCGCCTCCCGTTCTATGGATTTGCGTGCGTGAGTCACGATGACGAGCACGCGGCTTCCCTGGTGCCCGAAATTCGCACGCGCGTCGTCACCTTTGGATTTAGGAAAGGCGCGGACGTACGTGGGCACGACATAAGACACATTGACGGTCGCGAGCATTTTCGCGTGAGCTTTGACGGGCACCCGGAGGCGGACGAATTCGTGCTCAATTTGCCGGGCGAGCACAACGTACAGAATGCATTGGCCGCTATCGCCATCTCTCGCGAATTGGGCATTGAACTGAACGCAGTACGCAGCGCGCTTTCAAGATTTCAGGGCATAGCGCGTCGCTGCCAGGTGCATCTATCCGTATCTATCGGAGATCACGAACTGACCGTCATCGACGATTATGGCCATCATCCGAAAGAGATCGATGCTGTGCTTAAAACGATCAGGAGAAGCTGGCCTGAACGGCGTCTCATCGTCGTATATCAACCGCACCGATATTCTCGAACGCGGGATCTTTTCGAAGATTTCGTCAATGTATTGTCGCGAGCGAACGTTTTGGTTCTTCTTGAAGTTTATGCAGCCGGGGAGCCGGCCGTTCCGGGAGCCGACGGCCGTTCCCTGTGTCGCGCGATACGAATGCGTGGCCTGGTGGCCCCGATCTTCGTCGACGATCTCAAGTCCGTCCGGCAGGTGCTTACGGAGGTCGTTCGCGATGGTGACGTGGTTGCGATGCTCGGGGCGGGCGATATTGGAGGAATCGCCGAGGAATTGATCGGATGAGATCGTCTCCACGACCTTGGTATGAGAAGTCAGTCAATTGAAATGAATGCCCGGTCCGACTGGAATGCAGAACTCGAGGCGCGCGGGGCCCTGCGCTATCGCGAGCCGATGTCGAGACATTCGAGCTGGCGCTGCGGCGGGGTCGCCGACCGTTACTTCGAGCCGGCCGACGTTATGGATTTGATCGGATTCCTGTCCATTATTCCGGAATCCGAGCCGATTTTCTGGCTTGGTCTTGGTAGCAACTTGCTGATCCGCGACGGCGGCCTGCGGGGTACGGTGATCGCGACAACACCAGGCCTGGGTAGGCTTCGCTGGCTCGATGCCAACCGGCTCTACGCGGAATGTGGTGTTACTTGTGCACGCCTGGCGCGCGCGGCGGCAGCGCAAAATCTTGCTGGAATCGAGTTCCTCGCGGGAATACCGGGAACGCTGGGCGGCGCAATGGCCATGAATGCCGGTGCTCTGGGTGGCGAGGTCTGGGACTATGTCGAATCGGTGGAAACCGTCGATCGCCAAGGCCGTATTCGTCGCAGAGCGCGTGCCGAATACGAGGCGGATTACCGGCAAATTCACGGACCCGCGGGTGAATGGTTCGTCATCGGCATTCTGCGAATGACCTTGTCGGCCGGTGGCCGGGGAACCGACAAGATCAAGGCGGTACTGGCGCAGCGATCCGCGACGCAGCCGACCGGCAAGGCCACGTGCGGCTCGGTTTTCAAGAATCCCCCAGGAGATTTTGCCGGGCGCTTGATTGAGCAATGCGGCCTCAAGGGATACCGGCTCGGCGGATGTTCGATTTCGACGCTGCATGCGAATTTTGTCGAGAACGATCAAGGCGCGAGTGCGGAAGACCTCGAAAAGCTCATTACATTCGTACAGGCGAAGGTCGAAACCAACACCGGAGTGCGCCTCGAACACGAAGTCAGGATCATTGGACTTCCCGGCGAGCGCGATGCACGGGAAGGGAGCGAGGAATGACGGCGCCGCCGCGCATCGGCCTGGACGAGGTCATCGAAAAGTCCGGACGGGTAGGCGTATTAATGGGTGGCGCTTCGGCCGAACGCGAAATATCGCTGAAAAGCGGGCAGGAAATTCTACAAGGCTTGCTAAGCGTGGGCATCGATGCCCATGCCGTCGATTGGAGCGGCGCGCTGGGCCACGATTTTATCGACAATGCATTTGATCGGTATTTTATCGCTCTGCACGGCCGTGGTGGCGAAGACGGGCAGATTCAAGCGGTGCTGGAACTCATGGGCGTGCCCTATACGGGAACGCGTGTTCTAGGTTGTTCACTGGCGATGGATAAGATACGCGCGAAACTCGTCCTGCTCGGAGCTGGGATGCTGACGCCGCCGTTTGAAGTCATCGACGCCGAATCTGACGCCGGTGCGGTGATCGAAAAGCTCGGGCTGCCATTGATTATCAAACCGGCTAGGGAAGGCTCGAGCTTCGGCATTACCAAGGTTGAATCGGACATCGAGTTTGATGAGGCGTTTGGAAACGCAAGAAAATTCGATGATGCTGTTCTGGCGGAGCGCTGGATAGAGGGCAGAGATTATACGCTCTCCATCGTAAGTGATGCGGCGTTGCCGATAATAAGGGTGGAAACGCCTCGTGAATTCTACGATTACGCGGCAAAATATATCGACGATACCACGCAATATATCTGCCCTTGCGGTTTGTCACCGGACGAAGAACGTAATACGGCGGAGCTTGCTCTGGCCGCGTTCGCGGCACTAGACGGCCACGGGTGGGGCCGCGTCGATTTCATGCGCGGCGAGGACTCACGCATGTGGCTGATAGAGTTCAACACCGTTCCGGGAATGACTGATCATTCACTGGTCCCGATGGCCGCTCGTCAAGCAGGGCTGTCGTTCGAAGAACTCGTTCTTTCAATTCTGGCCTCGAGTTTTTGATTCTCATGAATATGCCTTCGCAAGCCATATTAAGAGGTCGAAGTGACGAGAAGCTTCTGTCTCCCACATTGATTGTTTTCGGTGTGATGCTGTTCGTGACCCTCGTCGGACTCGGTTTTCTGGCAAAAACTCTCTCCGACCCAGCCGCATTACCGATCCGAAAAGTGATGGTGGACGGTGAATTCAGATACCTCAACCCCGACCATTTGCAGGTCGTCGTTATCGAAGCGGTGGATGCCGGCTTTTTCGGGGTCGATGTATCAGAAATCCAGACCATTCTGCTGGACGAGCCTTGGATTCTGAACGCCAGTGTTCGGCGGGTTTGGCCGGACGCCCTGCGCGTTAGTATCGTGGAGCAGCGGCCGGTGGTGAGATGGGGGAAGCACGCCCTGTTGAACGAACAGGCGGACATCTTCGTGCCCGCATCCGACGAAATCCCGTCGGGTCTCGCGCGCTTGAGCGGGCCCCTCGGCACCGAGCTAGAGGTTTTGCGGCGCTACCATTACGTCCGACATCAGCTGGGCACGGTCGGCTTGAGTCCCGTGCAACTTGATCTGTCCAAACGCCACGCGTGGACGGTCACAACCTCGGCGGAACGTCAACTCATTATCGGGCGTAGGGACTTCGAAATCAGGCTTGCGAGATTCATTTTTGGTTATCAGCATGGGCTGATTGCCGTGTGGGCTCGCATCGAACGGGTGGACTTGAGATATACCAATGGTTTTGCGGTATCCGAACACGGTTCGCTTAAGGGTAATGGCTGACATGATTTGTTTGAGACCCAATACGCGATCGAACAGAGCCTTCGGGAGTTCACCTGCATGGTGAAGAAACCGGAAAAAAAATTAATCGTTGGACTCGACATTGGAACATCCAAGGTTGTCGCGATCGTTGGAGAGATATCAATTGAGAACGAAGTCGAAGTAATTGGCATCGGCTCCCATCCCTCACGTGGTCTCA
>JAYYZW010000027.1:0-22972 GCA_036339995.1 Pseudomonadota bacterium | reverse complement strand
ATCGCCACCTTGACCGTCGATGCCCAGGAGCGTCGCGAACTGTTCCGACGGCAATTCCGGGACGACCGCTAATTTATCGAAGCTCCAACAGCCAGCCCGGATACGCCCGTCTCCAGTATTGCCGCCGGAGTCCGTTCGCCCTCCATCTAGGGATGATCGATTTCATGCTGCTTTCTGTGAATATTTTTCATCCAATTCCATTTATGAATAAATGGAATATGCTTATTCCGTGTCGCATCGAATGCGAAACCGCGCCTCAGGCATCCGCGTAGGCCATAGTTAAATATCGAAAAACGCGGCTTTCAAATACTCCGTTAGGTACAGTAGTGTCAGATGCCCCCGGCATCTCCGAACCTGGCAGCAGTAGTCGTGGCAGAAACGAACATACTCGTCGTTGAAGATCAGCGGGCGGGCGCTATCGTCAGGGTCAGGGCTCCGCACCCGGTTAACCCGCTTATTGCACGAAGGCGGGTCAAGGTTCGTAAGGCCACTCCCGCCAAGCGTCGAGGAGAGGAAAATAAAGCCCCAGCATGATGGGGCGATCGTCGATGGCCGACATGATGCGTCCGTAGCGTTCGAGCTGCGCACGGTAGCGCAGCACCTCGGAGTTGAGAAAGGCGTCCAGGGAACCGCCGCTGTGTAGGCCGGTCTTGAAATCGATGATCCAGCGCCGTCCTTCGACATCGACGAACGTGCGATCGATGATGACGTGTACCGCCTGCCCGTGGTCGAACGCACTCAAGGGCAGTTCGGCGGCCGTTTCTCTTTGCGCGGCGGAAAAAAGCCAGCGACCCCGTTCGCTCGACAAAGTCGTCTCGAGCGATGCGCCGAGTTGCGCGACGGCGTCGTCGAGCTCATCGCCGGGAACGCCTAGCGCACGCAACTGGCCACGCGCAAACCGTTTCGCCGTCTGCATCCACGAAGGCGAAAGATCCACGGTACCCCGGCTGGCGAGTTCCTGCAGCAGCCGGTGCGAGACCGTGCCGAGGTGTTTTGCGGTGGCGCCGGCCCAGTCAAATTCAACGATCGCTGGCAGATGATCGATCGCTGGAAAATCCATAATCAGATTGGGCTCGGCGGCATGGGACTCGAGCCGGCGCAGTACAGCTTCACCAGCAAGTCGCCCGCCTCGGGTTTCGCTGACTTGCGCAACCAAAGCACGCTCGGCCCCGTAGTCCTGCTCGAGGACGGGCCACAGTAATTCCAGAAATGTGCCTTTGGTAGGTTGAGTTTCACCGTCCCGATCGCGTTTGACGTGGCCCAGCATATGGACTGCGTGACGAGCCCGGGTAACGGCCACGTAAAGCAGTCGCACCGCTTCGGCCGCCGTTTCCTCCGCATCGCGTTCGCGCAGGAAATCGTAGAGCGGGCCGCTCTCGCCACTCGGCAGCGGGGCCATCAAAAGCGTCGAACGCCCATTGTAGTCGACGTCCTCGCGCCACAGCAGCAGAGGCTTTAGATCGGCGCGCGGCTTACGTCCTACTCCCGGAACGATGACGTAATCGAACTCAAGGCCTTTGGCCCGATGGACCGTCATGACCTCTACCGCATTGGCGTGCGCGCCTGGTGCAACCGAGAAAAGCTCGATGATCCGAAGCTCGATGCGTTCCGCGGTCAACACCACGTCATCGCGTTCCAACTGTGCGAGCAACGCGAAGTAGGCGCGCGCATCGTTGAACTGCTCTTCGCATTCTACGCAGGCGGCCCCGCCGAGCGCGAACCAGGTGCACTCGACAAGCTCGGCGAACGCCATACTGCCCACGGCGTCCAGAGCGCGCGCCATCACCCCTCTCGTGCGCACCATGCGCGCGCGCTCTGCCGGCTCCAGCGATGCCTCACACGCATCGGTATGCATTGCTTCGAACACCATACCGTCCACGAGCGACACCCGATGCAGCGACGCCAGCGTCAATCCACACCAGGGTGCGCGCAAGATCGCGAACCAGGCAACGCGGTCGGCCAGGTGCAGCAGCGCACGCGTCAAGGCGAGCAGGTCGCCGACGATCGGGATTTCCGCAAATGGCTGGATCTCGCGGGCGGCCACGGCGAACCCGCTTTCCATCAGGCGCGCGGTAATGCCGGCCAAGTGAGAGCGGCTGCGCACGAGGACCGCGATACTCGCTTCCGGCGCGGTGGCGCGGATATCGGCAACGATCTCGAGAACGCGGGCCGTCTCCGCCTGACCGTCATATTCCTCGAATGGGTGGAATTTAAAGGGAACACCCGTTTCCGCGGCGACCGGCCGTTGCCGGACGAAGGGGATCTCGCGTGCCTCGAGGAGTTCGAGCGCGAGCGGTAAAGCTTCATTCACCCATTTCACGAGGCGCGCCTGCGATCGAAAGTTCTCGGTCAATTTCAGATGTTCGAGCGCAACACTCCCGAGGGACCCGCTTTCCAGTACATTCTTAAACAGGCGCACGTCCGCTTGCCGGAAGCGGTAGATGGATTGCATCGGATCACCGACCAGAAACAAGCTTCGGCCATCCTCGCCGGTCCATCCAGCCGTCAGCCCCTCGATCAATTTGAACTGGGTCACTGAGGTGTCCTGAAACTCGTCAACCAATAAATGCTGGATCCGGTAGTCCAGACGCAGCGCCAGCTCGCTCGGAGATTCACTCGCCCCGAGTGCCTCGATCGCCGCCAGAGCAATCGCCACGAAATCCGTCTTACCGCTACGGGCGTTCGACACCATCAGGTGGGCCGTCGCCGTCTTTAGCAGACCGAGCAGGGCGAGGCAGATTTCCCATTGTTCACCGGAAAACGCGCGTGCCGGCAGACGAGCGACGGCACTCAACACCCGACGCGCCTCGGAAATCCTGGATAAAGCCTCGATAAGCCTCGCCAGCTCGGCTTTTCGCGCGGCACAATCTCGCGCATCGCTCGGAAATCCGATGCCCTTATCGATGCGCTTACGCCAGGTGCCCTGGCGGGTCAAAAGGAGTTCCGTGAAGCCCTGCCAGGATGCGAGATGTTCGAGTTCGGCCGGCGGAGCGGTCTTGAGGCCGGCGAGCGCGGCAACCCTCGATTCCGGCTTGTCGCGTGCGGCATGCGCGCCCGCGAAGCGGCCGATCGCAGCCAATGCCGTCATCAAATCGTCTGGAATGACATCGGCGGCACGCCTCAATTCAACGCCGATAAGGCGAGCGAAAGATGCTTCGAGAATCTCGCGATCTGAGCCCGGCGTGATCAGGCGCAGCCACTGGTCGCGGCGAGCCAGCATTTCGGCGACCAGCCGCTCCAGTTTGCCCCAGTCGTTGTCGACATGCCTGAGCGCCCGGGCGATGGATTTGCTCGACGCGCCGCCGGCGGCGATCGAGCTCACAGCATCGCGTGCAGCATCGGTGTAGAGCTGCCGAGCATCTTCTTCGCCGGGCCGCGCACTCACCATGCCGGCAGTGACCGGCATTTGGCGCACGAGGCTCAGACACAGCGCATCGATCGTCATGATGCGCAGCCGCGAGGGTTGCGCCGCGAGATTCCAATCCAATCGCCGGTCGTGCTCGAGAACCGCAGCGGCCAGTGTGTAACTCTCGCGGATAAACGCGTCTACCGGCTCCGGTCCACTCGCGAGTTCGAGCACCTCGACGATACGCGCACGCATTTCCTCCGCCGCCTTGCGCGAAAAGGTGACCGCAACGACCTGCTCGGGCAGCTCGACGGTCGTCAGCAGGCGCAACAGTCGCTTCGTCAACAGGGTCGTCTTGCCGGATCCCGCCGGCGCCTGGACGATAAAGGAACGCGCAGGATCCAGTGCGCGTGCTCTGACCGGACGCTCGTCAATCATCTTGTTCGCCGCCAGGGTCGGACCGTGCGCGGGCTTCGGTGATTCTGCATAACAGGTCGAATTCGCAGTACCGGCACGTCTGAACACCAAGCTTTGGATCCAGACTTGCGTCTCCCTCACGAATGCCACGCGCCAGATCTTCCAGATCGGCCCGCCAGGCCCGACAGTGTTCCGCAAACGATTCCCCGCCCGTGTCCTTTTCGTCCGGGATCCGGAGCCAGGCCGGTTTCACCTCATCGATCCTAGCGAAAGCAATGGCGTCGATTTTTTCCGACGGGTAGGTCAACGCGTAGAAGGGTAGTTGGGGTTGGTTCATCCGCGGCGGGTCCCAATCGGCTCGCCGGCACTGCCCGGTCTTGTAGTCAACGACGGTTTCGGGACCCTCTTCCATCCGGTCGACCCGGTCGACCCGGACGCGAAACTCGAGGTCTCCGAACGTCACCGCGTCGGACTGCTCTGCGGCAATCACCGAATACGGGGGGCGCTCAAGTTGAATTTCGAACTCGAACCAGGCATCAATCAGCGCGGCAAGCCGATCGCGTTCGACGAAAAAGACTTCGCGCTCCAAGGGGGTTTCGAACGGCAGCGGCGTGAAAATTTTCGAGATCGCAGCGAGCACGAACCGCCGGCGTTCGTCAGGCTCGAGGCCGGCGAGCGTGTACCCATCGCGAATCTGCGTCCACAGGGCGGCAAGCGTCCGATGAACCAGCGTACCCTTCTCCCGCGCGTCGATGCCCGGCCGCGGTTCCTCGATCGCTGTAGCCAACAAGCGATGACGGGCAAATGCCTGAAACGGGCAAGCCGCCTCGGCTGCGAGTATCGCTACCCCGCCATCGACGCGGGCGCCACGCGGCAGCGGCGGACCGCGGTCATCGACGAAACACGACATTACCGCGGTTTCGCGCGCACGCCGCCAGGCCGCCGGCACGTAAGGCCGTGACGCCTGGATTGCGACCGCGCTGAGACCGTATATCAAGGGCGACGCCGTGTACCTGATATCACCTTCACTTGCGGAATAGCTTGCGACGCGAACGTCGGAACTGCAGGCCAAGGATTCGACGACTGCGCGCGCCCGGAATAGATCGCGGTTCGACTCCGCGCCGGGGACACCCGCCCTGCGCTGCAACTCGAAGGGCAGGAGCCCTGAAGGTCGTGCCGTGGTGACGAATGCATCACTCCGGCATCCGGCGATCCATAAATGGGAAGCTTCGAGCATGCAGGCCTGGGCTGCCGTGACGACGAAAATTCGCGGTGCCCACGGCGTCTCGCGCACCGCCGTATCCATCAAAAGACGCCGCAAGCGATTCAATGCCTCACCCCTGGAGACCGGCGGCGAAATCGCATCGAGACGATGCAGCCGGTCGCAGGCGTCCCCCCATTGCCGCTGAATGCTCACCATGGACTGGTCCGGTTCGCGGTCGCCGGGCCACCCCGCCGTCTTCAGACACCGATCGAAGTGTTCCAACCACTGCACCATCCGCTGCCGGCGCGGGGCGTGTTCGGTGATACGCGTTAATTCGGCCCAGAGGTTTGCGAACTCAGGGCAATCGGCGCCAACATCCGCGAGATAACTGGCAACGAACGCGGCGGGCAACTGATAGCGGCCCAAACTGCGTAATTCGCAGTCGAATGCTGCACGCGCGCAACGTTCGGCGGCGGCGGCGCGGATATGGGGGCTGCGGATCAACCCGCTGACAGCGTCCCATGCGCACACGGATGAAAATTCGAGGATGGACAAGGCGTCGCGCACAAGCGGACAGCGCCCAAGCGGTGTTTCTACGGACAGGTAGAACGGTAGGTCGGGCGGGCTCGTAGCAGCCGACCCCAACACGTCGGTTAGGCAGCGCCGCACGAGAATATGGTCGGCCGCCAGGCCTTCGCAGGCGATCACCACGCGCGCCTGCGGATCGGCTGCGGCCAGGTCGGCCGCCCACTGTACGGCGGCATAGATTTCCGCTTCACGGTCGGGAAAAGCACGGCAGTCGAACGATCGATCGCCATCCGTTCGATCCGGGCGTCGCCGCGCCGCGATCCCCGCGGATTCCAGCACCTGCGCAACGGCGGGCGCAGTCTCAAGAAAGCCATGTGCCAGCAGCGGATGTTCACTGCGAACTGCGTTCGGATCGAGTTGTGTAGCCAATCGAGCTTGTTCGACCACGCGAAGCGCCGCAGTGCGTTCCCGGAAAGCGTCGCTCCAGCGCCCGAATGCCGCGACGTCGTCCGATAGGGGGCCCTCGAACAGCCGGTCCTGCGGCAGCGCCCAGAGATGAACGATGCGCGAGGCTTCCCGGGCGAGAACCGCGGCCTGATCCGGCGCCGCAAGGGATAGTGCGGCGTCCGCAGCGATGACGTTTTCCCAGATCGCGAGTTCCTGATCCGTGGACAATACGAATTCGACGTTGACTTTCGCGTTCGAGTCGCCGTTCATTGATAACTGCTCGAACGCGCGGGCCAGATAGCCAGGCCATGCGAGAATGTCCGCCGAGTGCCAGGTTTTCTCACCGCGTGCACGCGCTCGGTGATCGAATGCCGCGCGTAACAGACGTGCGCTCGCAGCATCGGGCACGACGATCGTGCCGCGATGCGCGGTCAACTCACTGAGCAGGTGAAAGTGCATGCGCTGACGAATTTCCCGCAGTCCGCTGTTATTCTCGGTGCAGGAAGTCAAACTCGGTTGCAAATACCATGCGCAAGCTCCTGATCACCTTGGTATCAATCCTGATTCTAACCGGTGCCGCGGAGGCACGGATGTATCAGTGGACGAACCCGGCCTCCGGTACGGTACAGTTGTCCGGTACCGCACTGTCATGGTATCGAAGCTTCGAAAAAAGGCCGCGCGTTTTCGTATTCGAAAACGGTGAATTGATTGACGATACCGCCGTTCAGGTAGCGGAAACCCAACGCCTCCAATTGCGTGCCGCAGCCTTTGAATCCACCGGTGGGGACATATCAATAGAAGAAGAGGCCGAAAACAATGCAAAGGAATTGCACGCCGCAATGGAGAAAGCGACCGTGTTCGGCGTCGACGTGGGTGCGGTCGCGGGCGCCGCTGCGACTTTTTCGACTACGTCGACGGCCTCCACGGGAGCAAATACCTTGTGCATCATGCGCTGCTTGAGATCGCCGCCCTCGACGAACTCCATAGAAATATAAACTTTTCCCTCGCTCTGGCCGATGTCAAAGATAGTGATGATATGGGGATGGTTTAGCGAGGCGATGATGCGCGCCTCGTTCAGGAATCGTTTGACGGTTTCGGGCGATTCGTTGATGCTGGAATCGAAAATTTTTAGGACGACCTGTCGCTTAAGCGATTTCTGCTCGGCAAAGTACGCGATTGCCATGCCTCCCTGGCCGATAATACTTTTAATGTCGTACCCCGAAATTTCCATGCACGAATTATAGCGCCGGGCGGTGGCAAAATCGCACGATTCCGGTGCGTATCCGGCGGGCTCATAGGTGCTTTTGAGCCATCGACGGTTTACATTAGGCGCGCCCAAAAAGAAACGACTGAATCACGACAAATGCCCGAACACGTTTCAGCGAGCACCAGCGAGCGCCCACGCTCTCGCAAACTAATCGAAGACATGCTGCAGGAACGGCAGCAGATGCTGGTGCTGTTATGGGAACTTTCAAAGCTCGATTTCGCAAAGGTCGATCAGAACATTCGCGAGACGCTTGAAGAGTTTCAGGAGCTTCTCGTCGATTACATCGCCACTGGACATTTTGGTCTCTACCAGCGAATCTCGGAGGGTACGGAGCGGCGGCAGGGCGTGCTCGAAACCGCGCGCGGAATATATCCGCGGATTGCGAAGACGACCGATGTGGCGATGGAATTCGCGGATAAATACGAAGCGCTCGATACGTCCGTGATCCAGGCGCGATTGACGACCGATCTATCGACTCTGGCCGAAGAGATCGCCGCCCGCATCGAGTTCGAAGATCGCTTGATCCTGGCAATGCTGGGCAACGAATACACGATCCCAGCACAAGGATCGGCGGCTTGAAAAAAGGCGATCGTCCGCTAGCGGGTGAATCTTAGATGTTCTATCTAATCAATCCGCCGCCGCGTGCTTGGCGCGGATAAAATCCGCATGCGAGAGATGCAGTAAGTCCGCGATCTTCCGAATGTAGTATTCCTCATAGCGGTCGAGCCTGCCGTCGGCATAGGCGATACGCCAGAGCAGCAGCAACAGTTCGTACTTTTTCTCGCGATTCAAATGCTCGTTGATCACCGAGGTGAAATCATAAAGCGATACCGCCTCCTCGACCGCCGTGTCCGCCGTCTCAAGCAAGCTTGTGATATCGCCCTCGTCAAGCTCACACACGATACCGACGGCTCGCACCATTTCCTTGCGTTCGTCCTCATGGACCTCGTGGTCTGCCCTCGAAATCTCGAACAGTAACGCAGCAACCGCGAGCGGCAAGGCGTCGATCTCGTCATCGGCTGTGGCATAACTTGCGATTCGGTCGTCGAACAAGGCCTTGAGGGTGCGAAACATATCTGTCCATCCACCGCGGTAATCCCGCTATGTTAGCGCGGTATGATGGACACAGGCCAACGACTATCAGCATGATGAAAAAACAAATTCCTAGCCCATGTCCACTCGCTTCGGCGACGACATACCATCGATTTGGATCTGGCGTCGAACTCGATCCGTTCAGCACGAACCCGCTCGTTGGGAGCCAGACTATTCACGCACTGTCGATCCAGGGTGCGGAGGCATGGCGCGACTCTACATAGAAGGCGAGATTGAGGTGGGGGAAGAACGCGAGCTCCCGGCGGACGTGGGTCACCGCGTCCGCACGGTATTGCGGCTCACCCGGGACGCTGAAGTCATCCTGTTCAACGGCGCAGACGGCGAATACGTCGCGCGTTTGACCAAAGTCGCGCGCAGTGAAGTACGTGCGATTGTCGAAGGCTTCCGCCCGATTGATAGGGAATCGCTACTCGACCTGACCCTGGTACAGTCGATCTCTCGCGGCGAACGGATGGACTACACCATCCAGAAAGCGGTCGAACTCGGGATACGGCGCATCGTACCGGTGGTCAGCCGCCGGACCGCGGTGCGTCTCGATGGCGATCGCGCCGATAAGCGTCTCGCACACTGGCGTGGCATCGCGCGCCACGCCGCTGAGCAAAGCGGCCGCACTCAACTGCCCGATGTGCATGCCGTCTCCCATCTCGATCAATGGCTCAGCGAACCTAGGTCAGGCCATCGCTTTCTTCTCAACGCGAAAGCACCACAGGGCCTCGCGCAACAGTCACCGCCGACGCCCGAGATCACCGTTGTCGCTGGACCCGAAGGCGGCTTCGACGAACGTGAGATCGAAGCACTTGAAAATGCCGGCGTGACCCCTGTCCATCTCGGTCCCCGCACCTTGCGTACCGAAACCGCCGCTGTCACTGCCTTGTCGATCGTGCAGGCCTTGTGGGGCGATCTCAAATAGTCTGCATGTCTCATCAGCGCTGTCGCGAGCCGATTAAAGGGTGCGGCATGACCCCTGTCTCAGGGAAGCACTGCGTGTAAAACGAAACGAGGGCCAGCTCGTCGAAAAACGCACGCGAGAATCCAGTGCCCGTGATGATGATGACCAAGGCGACGAGTTCCCCGACAACGACGACGAATAAGGCTGTAACGCCGCACAGATCCGGCAGAAAAACCGTTTCCGCCGTATCGTCGTTTGTTGCCGTTGAAATGTCCTGAATGAAAAACCCGTAGTGTTGCCAGCCTCTTGCCTGTCAATCCACCCTATTCGGGCAACCGCCGGTGAGTCTTCCTGCGATATACTTGCACATTCCCTCATCCGGCGCGCGAGCGCCTTTTCGGCCATCGAAAATGTCAGCACGACACGAAAGCAAAAAGCCGTGGGGCGGACGTTTCACCGCACCCACTGACGCGTTCGTCGAGGCGTTTACGGCCTCCGTTGTCTTCGACAAACGGCTGGCGCCCTATGATATCGAGGCGTCGATCGCGCACGCACGCATGCTGGCCGAGCGCGGCGTGCTGTCTGACGATGATTTCACCCGGATCGAACAGGGACTGCGGGCGATTGGTGAAGATATTACGGGCGAGCAATTCACCTGGTCGGTCGAACTCGAAGACGTGCACATGAATATCGAACGCGCGCTGATTGAACGGATCGGGGAAGCCGGCAAGAAACTGCACACCGCGCGTTCGCGCAATGACCAGGTCGCAACCGATCTGCGCCTCTACCTGCGAGACGAGATCGATGTGCTACTTGTCGGCTTGCGCGACTTGATGGCCGCGCTAGTCGATGTGGCTTCACAGGAAACCGAGACGGTGCTGCCCGGATACACGCACCTGCAGGCCGCGCAACCGATTTCCTTCGGACACCACTTGCTGGCATGGTTCGAAATGCTGATGCGCGATGCCGGCAGACTGGTCGACTGCAGAGCCCGCGTCAATACGCTGCCGCTCGGGGCGGGCGCGCTGGCGGGCACGACTTTTCCCATCGACCGGGCCCGCGTGGCGGAATTGCTGGGCTTTGATGCCGTTGCCGAGAATTCGCTAGACGCCGTCAGCGACCGTGATTTCGCCATCGAATTCACGGCGGCCGCCGCACTGCTCATGGTGCATTTCTCGCGCATGGCCGAAGAACTCGTGCTGTGGAACTCTCAGCCCTTTGGTTTTATCGAACTGGATGACGCCTTCTGCACGGGCTCTTCGATGATGCCGCAGAAGAAGAACCCGGACTTGCCGGAACTTGTGCGCGGGAAATCAGGTCGGGTGATCGGCCACCTGATGGCCCTGCTGACGCTCATGAAGTCGCAGCCGCTGGCCTATAACAAGGATAACCAGGAGGATAAGGAGCCCGTGTTTGATACCGTCGACACCACCCTCGCCTGTATCCGCGCGTTCACCGAATTGGTGCCGTCGATCAAGCCCAACCGGTCGCGCATGCGCGAGGCGGCGGCAAGCGGCTACCTTGCGGCCACGGATCTGGCGGACCATCTCGTCCGGCTCGGCCGCCCGTTCCGGGACGCGCACATAGCCGTCGGCTGCGCCATCCAGCTTGCCATCGAACGCGATTGCGAGTTGAAGGATCTCTCGCTCGAAGATTTCAAGGCCATTGATTCGGAACTCGATAATTCGATTTACGACGTGCTCGACTTGGACAATGCCCTCAAAGCGCGTGCGCACTTCGGTGCGACGGCGCCCGATCAGGTGCGGGCGGCGTGTGCTCGCGCCCGCGAGCGCATCGCCCGGGCGTTATCCTGATCCATGCTCTGGCGCTTGCTATGAAAGCACTAAAAATACTCATTCTGTTGCTCATCGCTGCTGTCATTATCGTCGTCGGCGGCGCTGCGGCATTCATCGCCTTTTCCGATCCCAATGACTTCAAGGATCTCATCGCCGAGAAAGTCCGCGATCAGACGGGTCGGGAACTCACGCTCGAGGGTCCACTGGAGTGGGCCTTCTGGCCCAAGTTCAAGATCAAAGCCGGACCATTGTCGTTGAGCAACGCGCCCGGGTTCGGCGAGGAGCCCATGATCGCCGCAGACGAAATTGAGGTTGCCGTTGCAACCCTGCCCTTGATGCGCGAGCGCATTGAGATGGACACGACCAAGCTTCACGGCGTGGTCGTAAACCTGGCGAGAAACGCCGAAGGCGTAAGCAACTGGCAGGACCTCGCGGGCGGTGATGGCGAAACGGAACCACATGACGGCGGCCTGGCTTCGTTCGTGCTGGGCGGCGTCGATATCAAGGACGCACGCTTCACCTGGAGCGACGCCACGACCGACCAGAAGATCACGATCTCCAAAATCAACGCGGCAACGGGCGAACTGACCTTTGGTGATCCGATCGACTTCAATGCATCGTTAACTGTCGTGGCCAACAAGCCGGCGCTGGACGGTGACGTCAGCCTGACCGGTACGGTGTTCTACAACCTCGATGACGAGCGCTACCAGGTAAATCCGCTGGCGTTCAAAGCCCTCTTGCGTGGCAAGCACCTGCCCGACGGCTCGGCGACGATCGAAGCCGGCGCGGAAATCGACGTCAATCTCGCCGATGAAATCGCCAGGATCACGGGGCTCAAGCTGAGCGGGCTCGGCACGACGGTCGAAGGGGAACTCACCGCCACGGATATCGAAGACGACATCCCGAGCGCAAAAGGATTTCTGAACGTCGACGGCAAGGACCTCGCACTGATCTTCAACGCCTTCGAACTGCCGGTCGGCAAACAGCTTGCCGGTATCTCAAAGCGCGCTTTCAATTTCGCCGCGGCCTTCGATGCCAACATGGAGACTGGCGAAGCCACGCTCAGCAAGTTTGAAGGCAACATGCTGGGCGCCAGGCTGAGCGGCAGCTTCAACGCCACCAAGGCGAATACCGACAAGCCCATCGCGAAAGGCAACCTCAATGCGAGCGGGCCCGATCTGCTGACCCTGCTGGCCGTACTCGGCCAGATCCAGGGCGCGGACGCGGAGACGCTCAAGAGCCTCAACCAGGCGCTGCGCAGCGCGAAGGATAAATCGTTTGCCATCGGCGCGGATCTCGACGCCGACCTGGGCAAAGGCCTGGCCTCGCTACCGAAGCTCAATCTCACGCTGCTCGGCAACACGATCACGGGCGAAGTCTTCGCAACCCATGCCGACAGCGACAAGCCTGCGGTCAAGGGATCGCTAAAGGCCTCGGGACCAGATCTTCCCTCGATGATCGCCGTAGCCGCGCAGTTTCAAACCGATGGTAAGGCACTGACCGACATGGCCAAATCGCTGGCCAAGGAAAAGACAAAGCGCTTCAAGCTCGAAGCGAATTTCGACATCGATTTGAAGGCCGGGCGCATTTCATTGCCCCAACTCTCGGCGGATCTTATCGGACTCGAGATTCGGGGCAACATGACGGGCGAGGACGTCGACTTTGAAGACGGCGACGGTACCTTGGATGGAAGGCTCAAGGTGGACGGTAAGAATCTCGGACCGCTGTTGCGCAGCGTCGGACAGGCCGACCTTGCCAAATCAGTCCGCAGCATGAAGATCGATGCGGGCGTCAAGGGCAACCTCTCGGATCTAATCTTGAGTCCGCTCACTTTAACGACCACCGTCGCCGGCGCGGGCGTAAAGAAACCCGTCGAACTCAAGGTCGCAGCGGGTTCCGCGCGGGCCAATCTCGACAAGGAAACCCTCGTGCTGGATGACCTTTCGGTGACCGGCCTCGGCCTCAATGTGAAGGCCAAGGTCGATGCCGAGAAGATCATGAGCGAGCCGACGTTCGAAGGTAAGCTCAATGTTCCGGCGTTCAACCTAAAGCGACTCCTCGCGAGACTCAATAAGCCGGTACCGAAGACTGCCGATCCCAAGGCCCTGACCCAACTTGGACTGAAGACCCGGTTCAGCGGCACCACGAGCAGCATCAAGCTGGACGACCTCGAGATCACCCTCGACCAGACCGATATTCGAGGCGACATAAACGTCGCCAACTTCGAAGGTCCCGATCTTACTTTCGCCATCGGCATCGATCGGATCAATGCCGATCGTTACCTGGAACCAACGGCCAAGGGCAGGTCCAGGCCAATAACGCCGGAAGCCGCGGCGGCAGGCGCCGCCAGCGAACTGCCCGTAGAGATGCTGCGCGCACTCAAGATCAAAGGTGACCTGCTGATCGGTAACCTCGTACTGTCCGGTGCAAAAATGAAGAACATCAAGTTCTCCATTCGCGCTGACGGCGGCAAGATCAGGCTCTCCCCCCTGGGTGCGGAGCTGTATCAGGGAACCTACGGTGGCGTCATCGATCTCGACGCGACCGGCAAACAGCCGCTGCTCGGATTGAAAACCAATCTCAAGAACGTCAGCGTCGAGCCGCTGATCAAGGACACCGTTGGCAATGACATGCTGTCCGGCATCGTGAGTTTTAATGCCGCGCTCAACGCCATCGGCGGTGACGGCGATCGGATAAAGAAATCCCTGAACGGAACAGGCCAGTTCGGAACCACGAATGGCGTGTTCCGCGGCGTCGATGCGGTCGCCGTGCTTCGTGCGGTGGAACAGATCATCGAATGCAAGTGCCCCGTACCGGTGCCTAAGGGCGGCGAGACCCGATTCAATACACTGGGCGGCACCCTGACCACTAAAAACGGCGTCATCCGTAACGAGGATCTCGTGCTCTCGGGCGACGGTTTCACGATTACCGGGAAAGGGATGCTCGCGAATCTTCACAACAACACCCTAAAGTACAATCTCAAGCTCAGCGTATCCGAAGCGCGTAAGGGTGCGGACGGCGGCGATTACAATCTCGGTGGTTATTCGGTACCGATCAAATGCCGCGGCGCCATTGAGAGCCCCACCTGTCTGCCAGATTTCGGCGACATCATCTTGCAGGTTGCGAAGAGCGCCATAACGAAGGAAATCGGGGAAAAGCTCCAAGACGCCATCGGCGGCGACGCCGGAGAAGCACTCAAGAAGATCTTCAAGTTCTAACAGGTTGTCCCGATCGGACGCTTTGGGTGTTTCGTTGGAATCCTTCGTTTGTCTAAGGTGCTATAGGTATAGGAACGCGTTTTTGCGCGCGGTGGTGTCACGCGCTGGAATCGCGGGATAGATGCGCCTCACCGCTGCCGCTCTGGTCCTGCTTTCAGCGACGGCAACCGCCGTCGAGACAGAACGCGCGGAAATTGAGTTCGATCGCGGAACTTACTCCTATACGTTCATATTCGTGATCGACGGTGCGACGGACGCAGTTCGCGCCGTCGTCACCGACTACGATCGTCTGCATCGCATCAACTCTCATATAGTCGAGAGCCGCGTCATCGAGCACTACGACGCACATTCCCTCAAACGTCTGCTTCGATTGCGTCGTTGCATTCTTCTATTTTGCTTCGACTTGAATTTCGTCGAAACCATCGAAGAAACGCCCGAGAAGATCGTGACCACGATCGTACCTGAGGAAAGTACGTTCGAAGACGGTGTTGCCGAGTGGCGCATAGAAACCGTTGAAGGCATGCGCACGCGCATGAGCGTCAGCGCCCGGCAAACGCCGACTTTCTGGATCCCGCCCGTGATCGGACCCTTTATCCTGAAACGGATAATGCTCAAGGAAGTTCGGGAGACCTGCGCCAATATCGAACGCATCATTCAATCCGAGGCGGCCAGGGGTACATGAACGCGGGATCACCTGGCGGTGCGAAACGCGCTGATGACGCCGCGTTTAGCGAACGTCTCATCGCATGGTACCGGGAACATGGCCGCCACGACCTGCCGTGGCAGCATGAGCTTACGGATTTTCGCGTCTGGTTGTCGGAGATCATGTTGCAGCAGACCCAGGTCGGGACCGTCATCCCCTATTTCGAGCGCTTCGTATCCGCTTTCCCCGATGTAAGCACCTTGGCGGCGGCGTCACTCGATGACGTGCTGCACCTGTGGTCGGGACTCGGTTATTACACCCGCGCGCGCAATCTGCACACCACGGCACGCATCCTGGTTGACGAACACGATGGTCGATTCCCCCAGTCACTCGAGGCGCTCACCGCTCTGCCGGGTATCGGCCGTTCGACGGCCGGTGCGATCCTCGCGCTGGCCGGCAACCGCCCGGTCGCGATACTGGATGGCAACGTCAAACGCGTACTCGCCCGTTACCACGCTATCGAAGGCTGGACGGATCGGGCTCCGATTCTGAAAAAGCTGTGGGCCTTATCCGCACGCTACGTGCCCGAGGACAATTCCCGCGACTATACGCAGGCGATCATGGATCTCGGGGCCACGGTTTGCACTCGCAGCAAACCGGATTGCGAAGCTTGTCCGCTCCGCGATGATTGCGAGGCACGGCGCCTCGGCCAGATGGAGGCCTACCCGGAACCGCGCCCCCGCCGCGATTTACCGCACCGGAAAACCTGCTTTATCGTCATCGAAAACAAGGCCGGCCAGGTGCTGCTCCAGCGCCGGCCGCCGTTCGGCGTATGGGGCGGACTGTGGAGCTTCCCCGAAGCAGCGGACGAATCGAAGCTGATCGAGCGCATCGCCGCACTCGGTTTTCGTAGCGCCTGCATCCGCGGCCGTCTGCGATCGATGACTCATACATTCACCCATTTCAGGCTCGAAATTCAGCCGCTGTTGCTGGTTACAGGCGGCACTTTCGAACACGTCGCCGAAGCAGACGATCTGTGCTGGTATTCGGGCGAGGATTCGATCAGAATCGGACTCCCCGCACCGGTCAGCCGGCTGCTGAAAACACTGCGATCAAACAAGCTTTGAGAAAGTCGCTATGTCGAGAACAGTTCAATGCATCAAACTCGGGCGCGACGCCGAGGGCCTGCAAATGCCTCCCTATCCTGGTGAACTTGGTCAGCGAATATTCGAACAGGTCTCCAAAGAAGCGTGGCAGATGTGGTTGCAGCACCAGACCATGTTGATCAATGAAAACCGGCTGACGCCCATCGACCCCAAAGATCGGGCCTTCCTGGAAGGGGAGATGGATAAGTTCTTCTTTGGTGGGGGATCGGAAAGACCGAAGGAGTACGTCGATCCGGATGCTTGATACGAGTGAAGCTCACCGCGACTATCCAAACAGCTCAGAACGATCCTTTAGCATGTCGGAAGCTTGCGTCAGTCTCGGCGGAATAATTAATTCGCCCGCGAGCAGACTCCGACATTAGCGGAACCTCAGCAGAAGCCTTCTCGCGGGCGAATTCCGCTTCCCGTTCACGCACTCCAGAGTATCGCTCCGCCCCACCCCATCATCATCAGCCCCGGAATCTTCGAAACCCATGGCCCGGCCGGCAACAGGCGCTCGGCAAGTATGAAGATACTGAGCGCTGCCATGGTCGCGACGCTCATCGCGCCGCCGGCGAACATGAGCAACATCAATACCCAGCAGCAGCCGACGCAAAAAAGCCCATGATGGAGGCCCATCTTGAATGCGCCGAGCCGTCCTTCTTTCCAGTTCTCCACGAAGAATCCGAGCGGGCTGCGGCAACGGTTGAGACAAGCCTCCTTGAGCGGCGTGAGCTGGTACACCCCGGCGGCAATCAGGATCGCAGCCGCCAGGTTCGCGCCGGTGACGAGCAGATGACCGTGCAGCGTTCCCCGCGAATGCAGCCACCATTGCAACCCTGCAGCGCCGAGCGAATAGAATGACCATCCCGCGAGATAGCCGCAGGAAAAGATGAAGGTATCGAGATTCGATGAAGCGCCGCGATCCATACGGCGATAAATCAAGGCCATGGGCACGGCCGCCGGGATCATCATTGCAATCATCATGGCGATCCACATCGTCGATGCCGCCAGGAGGTAGGGCACGGTATCGACTGGGGTCATCATGAGCCACATGAGGTCCATGATGGGGCCGTCGCCTGCCATGCGGGTCATGGCGGCTTCGCTGGCGAGGAGGAACCACCATGCCGCCGCGGCGACGATCACAAGCGCCGCGATGCTTGACGTTCGTTGTATTGAATAAAGACTCGGCGCGCGGCCTAGATTCACGCCGCCTCGCCCTGCCATTCGAACGACGCGAAATGACCGTTGGTACGGTCTGAGTCTTCCCACCAATCGATGCCGAAGGCATTGATGACGTTACGCGTAGCGCTGGCTAGGTTGAGCCGCTTGTTGACAGGATGCGCCGTATTGTCGAGCGCAATGCAATCGCCTTCGGCCGACATGCTGTCGACACCAACGACCGCCTGATCCAACAAGCCCTCGATTTTCACGCTGACGTTCTTACCGTCCTTTTGAAAATCTATCGAATGGCGCTCAACGCCGCGAAAGTCGCTGATCAAGGGCGCGAACATGGCCAGGGGCCCACCGCCTTCGCCTCCAGCAATCGCCCCGACAGCCGCTGCCTGCTCATCGCTCGCCGAAGAATCGATGACCACGCCGCCGATCCACTCACCCGCGCCCATAATGGCCTTGGACTCGGCGAACATCACGAATCGCACACCGTCGAGCGAGGTGTCGCCGAACTGGCCGGATTCGATATCGAAAGCAAGCGCGACCTTGCAGAAATCATGTGTCGCGGGGGTCGTCATGTTTTTCGCAATACAGGGGCAGAGGAAATCGCAACTGCACGCTTCCATATATTCGCCTTTTGCTGACCACTGCGTCGACATAGCTAGACTCCCGGTTTCATGATGGCAATAAGATCAGCGATACTTGACGCTACCGCATCAAAGGTCAAGGCATCAGGCCGGATTCGCCGCTGTCCCTTTACCCGGCTAAATCTATTCCAAGCGCGAATCATCATGGCGAATTCCACTATTTGCGCGTGTCCTTCGTCCATCCCAATCCGGGTTGACTCGCCTCTCCAGTCCCGATTTAATACAGCCGTTCTTGCAAGCGCGACATCGGCGGATTTCAGTCCCACTTTCGGCTTACCGCCTCCAACTTTTCGCTTTTCAATGGCCAGGTAGCTCAGTCGGTAGAGCAGGGGACTGAAAATCCCTGTGTCGGCAGTTCAATTCTGCCCCTGGCCACCGCTCTCTATTTAAGATCAGATAGTTATAGCTCTACCCGACTGGGTTTCGTCCACTGCGTTGGGCCGAAATGAGCTACCTGGCCACTTCTGTGACCTACATATGACCTACATTTTTCTTGACGCATTGCATCTGTTCCAACTGATAGGGAATGCAAGATGCACAAACAGATCACTCTCATAAATATTGAAAACCACTCGATAAACGCTAATCAACCTTTTGACTCTTGATGGGTTTACGCCGTGTGGTTTGTGGCCGCGATACGCTGCTGAACGGACTCCATATCCGTGATCCAATTCATCAGCGACTTGGGGCGGAAGAAGTCGTTAAAAATGCTGTTGGCAAACTCGGGGTTGACGGCAGCGTGTTGCAAGGCTGCACCGGTAGCGGGTGGCATTCCTTTGAGCATCAGATTGTTCCACTGGCAAGCCCAGCGGCCATGATCCTCCCAGAACCCATCGAAAACTTCGTCGGCCCACCCTGCATCGAACCGCCCTGACTTTCTTTCGACAATTGCTTCAGCGACCCATTTCGAATGTCGTGCCGCCGAGTTATAGCCCTGGCCGCCAATTGGATCATAGGTGATTCCAGTATCTCCTAGCGGGATCACGATGTTCCCTGAAGGCAGTTTACCGTGCGACTTGCGCACGATCGGTGTGATCCCTTTGGCAAACGGGAAGTAATTAAAGCGATCATTGACGGGTTCGAGTTCGTCAACGGCCCCTGCATCCTCGGGCGCCAATTCGGCAATAGTCGCTTTCGCAATTTCGACGAACTCTTCGCAGTTCTTCGCGTCACCGAAACGGTCTAGGTAGCTGCCCGGTCGCACCATGAAGTTGAGTGCATAGGACGGCCCGTCAGTCTTGTGCGTGAAAGGCACGAAAAACCACTCGCCAGCATCGTCGAAAAAGGTGAACTTGATGGGCCGGGTCAATTGGCCACTGCGCAACCCCCAACCGCGCACGCCTTTTACCAGGGACGGGATCAATCGGCGCTGCGGTTCATCGAACTCACTACGTTCATCATCGCGCGGGATCAGTGCGCCAAGATCACCTTTGCCGGTGGCCATTACGGTAAGATCTGCGTCCTGGCTAATGGCATCTACTCGCTCGGCGCTAACGCGTTCAATAACAAGCCGACCTCCTAGTGCCTCGAAGTCATTCATCCAGCGCGTTACTCGGGTCCGCAGATCTACCGCGGCACCGAGCTTGTGGAAGCGGCCGCGGACAGTAAGTGGCTCTGTACCCCGGGTCGCCCGAAAATCCAACATCACCCCGTCGCCGAAAAACATCCCGTCTTCCCAATGCTCGATCCCGAGTTCCCGCTCGATATCGATGTTCTCGCCAGCAACGAAGGGAGTCCCAGGGGGGGCGCCGTCATACCATTGTGCCGCGGTTTTCTCGGAAAAAACCGTGACCTCGTAGCCGCCGCGTTGTAACAAAGCGTGGGCGAGTATCATCGCCGAGCTCCCACACCCGATTATTGCAATATTCAACATAATTGACGGTATTGACAAGTTAAGTGGTGTCAAACAGTAATAGTTTGATGATTAGACCAACAACCTTGTACAAACGCTATAGATTCCCATCGGAAATTATTCAGTACGCTGTATGGCTCTACTATCGATTCAATCTTAGTCATCGAGATATTGAAGATCTGCTCGCTGAACGAGGTGTAGTCGTAAGCTACGAATCTATCCGCCTGTGGTGTAATAAATTTGGGCCCCGGTATGCTCGACGTTTGAAACGCCGGCAGCACGGTTTTGGTGATACCTTCTATATCGATGAAGTATTCGTCAAGATCCGAGGGGTCCAATACTATTTGTGGCGCGCCGTCGATCAGGACGGAGAAGTCGTTGATGTCTATTTGTAGCGTCGGCGCGTTCGGAAAATGACCGGCTTGAAAAACATGGACGAAGGTCCTCCTTCCTGTATCCTTTTCCACAGTGTCGTCGAGCTATAATCCCGGAGAGTGTTCGCCGTTCGCGCTGGCGACCAACGCCATGGTGATCGACGCCATAGTGGACGATTTCAACCGCCAGCGGGTGCGGGTGGTGTCCTGGGTATTCATCGTCATCGCTCCGAACCGGCGCTTGGTGATCGCGGTCTTGGACATCTGTGCTGCGCGGATCAAACTTAGGGTCAGCTCGGACAACCGCGGATTGTCGGCTAGGGGTGGACGGGTCGCTTAGACGCAGCACTCCAACCCGGTAGGCCTGCTACAAGATCTTCTTGCACTACCCACACCACTTAAGGGATTCTCGAGAGCGTAGACAGTTTTCGTTCAGTAACGTACGTTGTCATAGCGTCGCTGTAGCCATTCAATCGCCGAGGAGTTGTCCAATGGCAAGTGCCCCCGAAACCTTCATCCGCAACGTGGTGAACAAAAGTATAGAGAAAGTCGTGGCGTTCAACCGTAACAGGATGCCACAACCCGCAAAGCCCCACCCGTTCCTAACCGGGGTACACGAGCCTATGGATACAGAATTGACTCTCAACGAACTCGTGGTTGAAGGCTCTATACCTCACGAACTGAATGGGCGATACCTGCGTATCGGCCCGAACCCGATCGAACCGCCCGATGCAGCCAGCTATCACTGGTTTTTGGGCGATGGAATGGTACACGGGCTCTGTCTAAAGGGTGGTCGAGCACTATGGTATAAGAATCGCTGGATACGTAGTCATGCCGTCACGGCCGCGCTCGGTGAGCCACCATCTCTGGGGCCCCACAGAACCGACTTCGATACCGTTAACACCAATGTTTTAAGTCATGCAGGAAAAACGTGGGCGTTGGTTGAGGCCGGAACGTGCCCAGTAGAGCTCGACGACGATCTAAATACAGTCGCTTACAACCCATTCGAAGGTTCGCTCAAGAGTTCATTCACCGCGCACCCTCACATGAATACAAGCACCGGTGAGTTGCATGCGGTCTGCTACGACGCGCGGGATCAGGAGATCATCCGCCACGTTATAGTCGGTAAGGATGGTAGGGTTCGACGTAATGAACCCATTTCGGTTAAAAACGGACCTATGGTTCATGACTGCATGATCACCAAAAACTTTGGGGTTGTGCTGGATCTGCCGGTTACCTTTTCTATGAAGTCGTTACTGGCGGGGCACTCTTTCCCCTACCGTTGGGATCCAAGCCACGAAGCGCGTGTCGGTTTGTTGTTACATGATGGCAGTGGTAATGACATTATCTGGTGTAAGGTTGAATCTTGCTTTGTCTTTCATCCTTCTAATGGATACGAAACCAATAACGGAAGAGTCATTCTTGACGTCTGCGTACACGATTCAATGTTTGCGTCGAGCACCCAAGGTCCGGATTCGCAGTGCGTTACTTTCGAGCGCTGGACAATAAATCCAGTAAGCCAATATGTAGAACGGAGCGTAATCGATAGCAATCCTCAGGAATTTCCGCGCATAGACGAGCGCGCGCTCGGGAAGCCTTACAGATACGCCTATACGATGGCACTGCCAAACGGCCATACGGCTGCAGTTATTTCTGAAAATCACCTAATTAAACATGACCTCGAAAACGACCGACGTGAAATGCACGACTTCGGGAAAGGATGTTATCCCGGCGAGTTTGTTTTCGTTCCGAAACACGTAGACGCCAGTGAGGACGAAGGATGGCTACTCGGATATGTGGTGAACATGCCTGAGGAAACAACCGACTTTGTGATCTTGAATGCTCAGAATTTCGCCGGTAATCCGCAGGCCGTCGTTAAGATTCCGCACCGTATTCCGCCTGGCTTTCATGGCAACTGGCTCCCAGAGCCCTGAGAGTAAAGACTGTGTTCGGTCTTTAACTCTCAGGGTTCTGGGATTCAATTGCTGTGAAGCAACGGGTTACTCGACGCAGGCGAAGAAAAAGACAGAGAGGCCGTTGCTGAAGCATTGGTAGCGGCGATTTTACAATGAGGCGCGGGCTACGGCGCACGGACCACGACTCATTAATGCCGTTATCGGTTAACGGGCCGGAGCCCGAAAGCAGTTTGTGTGGCAGGTCTTTTTGCTGTTAGCTCGTCGCGTTTGAGATTCCAAATTTTCAAGTAGTTATAAAAAGGAACATTGGGATACAAGTGGTGGATAAGATGGTAGTTCTGAAAAACCATTAGTGGTGTGAGGAGCCATTCCCAACCTTGTCGTACTGTTGATGCTTGGTATTTATTATCATGTGCTGAAATGTCTGCTGGGTGATGTGGTAGGAATACAAAAACAAAACCAACTAATGCTAATCCTATACGCGATGGTAAAACCCAAAGCAGTAAAAATTCATACCCAAGCCCAAGAGTGACGAAGGCAGTTATTATACTAATTAGCACAGTCACATAAATTAGAACCGCAAAACCATGACGCCTAGCGACTGACCCTCCCTTTAACCACTCTCGAACAAATATAGATATATAGTAAACATCGAAATTTGCCCATCGTAGTGGTAAAACCCACCATTTGCCGTGATGCATAAAATTATCTGGATCGTCGGCACATGCCGTATGAGCATGATGATTCAAATGAATCCATCTTGCTATTTCCAAGGGAGCTAGAGGTACTAAAAAAAACAAGGAAATCCGACCTAATAACTCGTTTACTAATTTGTTAGTTGAAACAGTTTCATGAATAGATTCATGAAGTAATGAAAAGAAGAAATAAAGACAAATTCCGTTTATTAGAGTGGCAAGAAGATACGGTGTATTACCGTTAATAGCCGAAAAGGAAGTTAGTCCAAAAATCAAAGAACCGGCAAGAAAAAAAATCACTG
>JAYYZW010000026.1:0-13726 GCA_036339995.1 Pseudomonadota bacterium | reverse complement strand
CGATTTTTCAGAGTTTTCGGACAGCCTGGACCCGAAGCGGAAGTTTCGGGCTAAAGGTGGCGGAATTGTTGAGTCACGTCGTTCGCTCAAACAAATCTACCCCCTTTAACGCTAAACTGCAGTGTCCAATAAGCGCCGTATTTCAGGAGAAAACGGAAATGAAAATTGCAGAAATCGCCACAACAATAGTGATTGTCGCCGGACTACTGATGGTGACGGGTACTACGATCGCAGCCGATCACTCGATGGGTTTTTTCGTGACCAGCGTTGATATCGGCAAAGGCGCTGACCTCGGCGGGCTCAAAGGGGCCGATGCACACTGCGCCGAGTTGGCTGAAGCCGCCGGTTCTAAAGCACGGGAGTGGCGCGCCTACCTGAGCACACAATCACCCGATGGCAAAGCATACGGTAAATCCGCGCGCGACCGGATCGGCAAAGGCCCCTGGTATAACGCACGCGGCGAATTGATCGCCAGCGACCTCGACCAACTGCACCTGGGCCCCAACATTGTCAAACGCACAGCGCTGGATGAAAACGGCAATTTGGTCAACGGGCGCGGTGACAAGCCAAACAAACACGACATCCTGACAGGTTCCAAGGCCGATGGCACGGCCTACTTTCCGTGGGAAAAAGGCGACCATACCTGCAGTAACTGGACGAGTTCGGAAGACGGCAAAGGTAGCGCGCAGGTAGGCCACCACGATCGGCACGGGGGCGGCAACACCTCGTGGAACTCCACTCATCCATCGCGCGGCTGCAGTCAGCAGAATCTGGTGAGCACCGGCGGAGAAGGCTTCCTGTATTGCTTCGCGGCCGACTAGCCACCCTTCTGTCCACTATTAGCCGAGAGTCGAAGTCACCCCGGCGCTGATTGTTACGCAAGCCGAGTGACTACTTTCGAGCGCATCACAGACGTGTTCCTTGGTAGTACTGCGGTGCCGCGAGGAGGCGGCTAACAACCAAGGCAATGTGAAAACTATTTTCGTTTTTCAAAAGTGGGGAAACTACACTCGAAATTGGCTCTAATTGAAATGCCGATCCCTTTTTAAGCGGCTTAGATCCTATGCTAGTGGAGAAATTTTAGATTTCGTCGTCGTATTAACGAGCGTTTATCAACGCGCCACCGTTGCTTGTCGCGGATCAAGACCTCCCCTAGAATCGTTCGCCTCCGGCGCAGCTGCATGCCAACAGAACTGCTATCGATGCCAAAGACGGCCGTCCAACTCAGTATCTTCATGATGCCGCTTCATCCGCCCGGGCGGAACTATGTCGAAACGCTCACTGAAGATCGCGAAGCCATCCTGCTGGCCGACGATTTGGGTTATGCAGAGGCCTTTATCGGTGAACACGTCACTGACATTGCCGAGACGGTCACGTCGTCATTGATGTTCTGCGCCAGTCTCGCGCACGAGACAAAACAAATAAAACTCGGCAGCGGCACGGTCAACATGCCGAACAACCATCCGGCACAGGTGGCGGCTCAGGTCGCCATGCTCGACACGATGTTGGAAGGTCGCTTCCTGTTCGGCATCAGCCCCGGCGGTTTGCGCTCCGATGCCGAAGTGTTCGGGAACCTCGAGGCCGATCGATCGGCGATGTTCGTCGAGGCCATCGACCAGGTTCTCGAGATCTGGCGCAGTGACGCACCTTACGATATCAAGGGCCAGTTTTGGGAGATCACCACCGCGCGCACGCTCGACCGTGAGATTGGGCAGGGCATCATGCTCAAACCCTATCAAAAGCCGCACCCACCTATCGTCGTGACCTCGATGTCACCTTATTCCAGCAGCGTAACGCGGGCCGGCGAACGCGGCTGGAGCATCATTTCTGCGAATTTTCTACAGCCACAATGGGTCGCCACGCATTGGCCGAAGTACGTCGAAGGCTGTGCGCTGGGCGGTCGTGGGCCAAAGGCGAGTGATTGGCGCGTCGCGAAAAGCATCTTCGTGGCGGACGACGAAAAAACGGCCCGGGCTTACGGCAAGAGCTCGGACGGACCCTACGGGTATTATTACAAAAACCTCATGCGCAAACTCATTGGCAACGGTCGGCCCGAGCTCTTTAAAAAGGATCCCGACATGCCGGACGAAGCGGTCACCCATGAATACGTGATGGACTCGCTGGTCATCGCCGGTACCGCCGGCAGCGTCGTCGACCAGCTCCTGGCCTTTCGCGAAACAGTCGGCGCTTTCGGCACGCTGGTCTATGCGGGGCACGACTGGATGGATCCCGGCCTGGCCCAGCGCTCGATGGAATTGATGGCGACGGAGGTCATGCCCGCGGTGAACGCGGCACTGACTGAACCCGCAATTTCCAAATGAAAATTTCGTGTATCGCGATCGCGCATTCAGCGGCCTATTGACTGTCCAGTGTAAAAACGCAAACGATGCGGCTGCCCTTGGGAGTAAGAACACATGAAAAAAGAAGCAATTTTCCCCGATACTCTGCCACGACCGCGCGTCCAATATTCGCCTTTAGTCAAAGCCGGCCCCCTGGTTTTCATCTCCGGGCAGGTCGCCTCCGACTTCGAAAAAGGTATTCCGCCCGCGGCAAAAACTAACGACCGGTTTCCGCATCACGGATCGAACATCGAACGACAAACCGACTTCATTGCAAAGAATTTAAAAACCACTTTGGAGGCGGGCGGCTCATCGCTGGAGAATTGCCTGCAAATGATCCTGTATCAAACGGATGTCGGCGAGGTGCACGATGCGTCGAAGGTGATGCAGCAAGCATTCGGTCAAGCGGGCGTGGCGCCGCATACAACCGTGTGTATCGAAGAGTTGCCCGTACCCGACTGCACGCTCGAAGTGGATGCGATCGGGTTCGTGCCGGAAAAAGGAGAGAAGATCGAGGTCCTCAACCCGTCGTCACTCCCGCGTCCGGTACCCACCGGGCTCGATGACCGGCCCCTGTTCAACTATGGGACCAAGGCCGGTCCCTATATTTTTACCGCCGGCATAACGGCGACCGATTTCGACCAGAGCGTGGCCCCCGAAGCCTGGCTCGATCCGAATTTCATCTATTACGGCGAGAGTGCCCGGCTGCAGACCGAGTACATCATCGACAAGCTCAAGATCATTCTCAAAGAGGGCGGGGCCTCGATGGCGGACGTCGTCAAGGCCAACGTGTATTTAACCAACCCGCATGATTTCTACCGCTTCGAGCAGGTGTGGAAAAAGCACTTCCCGACCGATCCACCCGCGCGATGCACCATCCCGGTGACCAGCCTGGGCGTCCCGGGGATCGACATCGCCGTCGACCTGGTCGCCTATGTACCGGAAGACGGTCCAGCCAAGCGAACGATTCACACCGATAAAGCGCCGACGCCGTTGGTGCATGAGCCCCAGGCCGTGCTAGCCGGCCCGTTTCTCTTTTTCTCGCAGCAAATGGCGACCGATTATAAAACCGGCTTGCCAGCTGAGGCGCGCGTCGATCCGAACTTTCCCTTCTTCACCTCCGCGGCGGAGAAGCAGGTGCTGTATATCGTGAAAAACATCGATGCGATCTGCAAGGCTGCAGGCACCACACGGGATCACCTGGTGCGCCGGCGCGGTCTGTATAACGATTTTACGGAGTTCTTCACGTCGTTCGTCACCTGGGCCGAGGAATTCCCGAGCGACCCACCGGCGAGCACGACGGTGCGCGTGCCGAAACCGATGTTGATCCCGGAATGTAAGGTCGCGATCGACTTGATGGCGATCATTCCGGATTAAGACAATGTTGCGATGCGCCGGATGACTGTTGCTCCTGGCCGCTAGCCGCCACTCGTTATGGTCACGCTGCCGAACGCTGTTGGACGACCGCTCTTGAGCGCATTGCAGACGCAATCTAGAGCAGTTCTGCACTGCCGCGATGAGGCCGCTGCCGAACCACAGCGGACATCCGCCCCATCCCCATTAAAGAGCCACAACAAGGCCGGATACACGACTGAAAACTATTCCAACCGGGCATAGCGCTTCTTCGTCTCTACTCGCGGGAGGAATCCATACACGACCTATTAGGTGGCGGAGGTGTGCATTGATGCGTCCAAGCGCCCTTCTGTGATTGACTTGAGGTAGGCTCATTCCAGCACAAAGCCTTCGTAGCCCTTGCTCGCTACTTCATTGCACTTATCGCGGTATTTGGGGAGTCCGCCGCCATAGGCAAGAAAACCCCGTTTTTTCCCGGGAATGTTGGCGCCCATAAACCAAGAATCAGCGGTAGTGAACAGTGTGTCGGCGACTACTTCTTCGCAATGCGCGCGCCAAGCTTCCTCGGCCGCTTCGCTTGCGCTAATTCGATTTAAGGCGTTGTCTTGAAGATATCGAATACATTCCGTCACCCACTCCACATTCTGTTCGATGCAACGCGGGACGTTGCAAAAGTTCGCTGCATTGTGCGCACCCACGAGGGTGAACAAATTCGGAAATCCCGCGATTTGTAGGCCGAGATAAGTACGCGGCCCATCCCGCCACTTATTTTTAAGGCTGGTGCCGTCTTCCCCGAGTATGTCTATTCGAGTCAGGGCGCCTGTAACCGCATCGAAACCCGTGGCGTATATGATGATATCGAGCTGATAGGTTTGCGCCGTCGTAATAATCCCGTTGAGCGAAATCCGTTCTATGGGCGTTGCGTGAAGATCGACGAGCTCGACGTTTTCTCTGTTATAAGCTTCGTAGTAACCGCTTTCTAGCGGCACGCGCTTCGTGCCAAAGCAATGATTACGCGGTGTCAAGCGTTCGGCGACGACGGGATCGGTAACCCGTTCACGGATCTTCCTGCGTACAAATTCGGCGATTTTTTCGTTCGCCTTTTCGTCGGTCATAATGTCAAAAAAATTACCGAGCCAAAAAACGAAACCGGGTTCGCTCCAAAGTGTTTCGAAAATCGTTTCGCGTTCTTCATCGCTGACGTCAAACACCGAACGGGTGTCGAAATCGTGGATGAAGGCACCGAAAGTCTCGCGGCAGCGGGCAAATATCTCTTGATAGCGCGCTTTCATATCCGCTTGCTCGCCGGGGGTAACCGGTCGGTTGTCGAGAGGGACACAGTAATTGGCGGTGCGCTGGAACACCGAGAGCTGACCAATGTTCTTTGAGATCTCGGTGATGAGCTGTACTGCCGTCGCTCCAGTGCCGATAACGCCCACCCGTTGATCGGATAAGTCCACCGGTTCCTTTGGCCAGTGTGAAGTGTGCCAAGAACGCCCTTCGAAGCTATCTGCGCCTGGGATCTCCGGGATATAAGAAGCCGACAACACCCCCACAGCGGTGATCAGGTAATGTACTTCGACGGACTGGCCGTGTTCCGTTTTTACCGACCAACGGTTCCGCGTCGGGTTATACGTCGCCGAAACAATTCGCGTATTGAACGTGATATCCCGTTTGAGGTCGAGTTTGTCCGCGACGAATTCGAGATACTTAAGCGTTTCCGGTTGGGGCGAGAAATGTTCGGTCCATTCCCACTCGTCGAGTATTTCATTGGAAAAGGAATAACCGTAGCTAAAGCTTTCCGAGTCGAAGCGCGCCCCAGGATAGCGGTTCCAGTACCACGTGCCACCGACGCCACTACCGGCTTCGAACGCATGAACACGCAACCCGAGCTGGCGGATCTGATGGAGTTGATATAAACCCGCTATGCCGGCCCCAATAATAATCACGTCAAAGCCATCCGCGTTTACGGATTGTGGTGTCGACGGTTCAGCCATTCGCGGGTATTCCTTTCGTGGATGCGAATTTCATGAATACCAAGATTCGGGCCGCGCATTCAACCGTGCCGCCATCCCTTTAGATTTGTCAGTGATGTGTTAAATCCACAGGAACTGCTTTACAAAAATAATAAACACCACGCTTGATGTACGTGTATCTCGGGTTAAAAGTATCTACCATTTCACCTACCGCCTTCGACAATATTCTTAAAAACATTAATAAAATCAAAAGCTCAGAGAATTTCTGAGTAGATTATTGGTGCCGGGAGAGAGACTCGAACTCTCACATGGTTACCCATACCAGATTTTGAGTCTGGCGCGTCTACCAGTTCCGCCACCCCGGCATAGATTCGAAGAATGCGAAGTATAAATGAACGGTTCGTTCGAGGTCGAATTGGTTTACGCACCGCATCCTAGCAGGCTGTCGGACTTAAGAAGAATCTACTCGGCAACTGCTCCTGCATTGCTCTCCCAACCGCCTCGCTACGATTCCCTACGGCCCACAGGCTGCTAGGATCACAGTGTGAAGCTCAGCGATTTCGATTATCCGCTCCCCCATGAGTTGATCGCGCAATATCCCGCGCCCTGCCGCCGCGATGCGCGCCTGCTGATCCTGGAAGGCAACGGCACTCGGCGCGACGCGGTCATCGGCGAACTGCCGTCGATGGTCGCGGCCGGCGATCTCATCGTGCTCAATGACACCCGGGTGATACCCGCGCGGCTTCGTGGCGCCAAGGAGACGGGCGGCGCGGCCGAGATCCTGATTGAGAAATTCCTCACCGAGCACCGTGCGCTGGCGCAGATCCGGGCCAGCAAGGCGCCGAAGGCAGGTGCACGAATCAAGATCGAGCCCGCGGGCGAAGTGATCGTCGCCGGCCGCCGGGATGATTTGTTCGTTATCGAGACCGCCAGTGCCGAAAGCCTGCACCTACTGGTCGAGAAATGCGGACACGTGCCGCTGCCGCCTTACATCACGCGGCCGGACGAAGCGTTGGACCGGGAACGCTATCAGACCGTTTATGCGTCGAATCCCGGGGCGATTGCCGCGCCGACAGCCGGCCTGCACCTGGACCGCGAGATGCTGGGACAATTTGAGGATCGCGGCGCAGTGTTGGGCTACGTGACCCTGCACGTCGGTGCCGGTACGTTTCTGCCGCTCCGAACGAACGATATCGCATCGCATACCATGCATGCCGAACGCATCGAAGTGCCCGCCGCGCTCTGTGACCAATTCCGCGAGACCCGGGCGGCGGGAAAGCGCATCATCGCGATCGGGACCACCGTCGTTCGAGCGCTCGAAACGGCGGCGGATCGGAACCGTCTTATCGCCCCTTACTCGGGCGAAACGCGCCTGTTCATTCGGCCCGGTTACGACTTTCTCACGGTCGACGCCATGCTGACCAATTTCCACCTGCCACGATCGACTCTGCTCATGCTGGTCTGCGCGTTCGGAGGTTGCGATAAGGTCATGGCGGGCTACCATCACGCCGTCGCGGAGGGGTACCGGTTCTTCAGTTATGGCGATGCGATGTGCCTAGAATCCGCCCGCAGTGGGAAGTTGAGGCGATAGACATGGAAGTCGATACCTTGCGTTCTGCGAAGATGCGCTTCGACATTGAAGCCGTCGACGGCGCCGCTCGAGCGGGCCGTATCATCTTGGCCCGGGGCGGGATTCGCACCCCGGTGTTCATGCCGGTCGGCACCTACGCTACGGTCAAGGCGATGACTCCGGAGGAACTCGCCGACCTCGGCGCAGAGATCGTCCTCGGCAATACCTATCATCTGATGCTGCGTCCCGGCACCGCGATCATCGCCGCGCACGGCGGCCTGCATCGTTTCATGCATTGGGAAGGGCCTATCCTGACCGATTCCGGCGGATTTCAGGTATTCAGTCTCGGCGACCTGCGTACCATCGAGGAGGAGGGCGTGACCTTCCGCTCACCGGTCAACGGCGACAAGGTCTTTCTGTCCCCGGAAGTGTCGATAGACGCCCAGCGCGAATTGGGCTCGGACATCGTCATGATATTCGACGAATGTACCCCTTACCCCGCTGACGAAACGAGGACCGCAGAATCGATGCGGTTGTCCTTGCGCTGGGCGGCCCGCAGCAAATCGAGGCACGGCGACATCGCAGGCGCGCTCTTCGGCATCGTCCAGGGCGGGATGTTCGATTCGTTGCGGCGCGACTCGGCCCAGGGATTGATCGATATCGGCTTCGACGGCTACGCCGTCGGCGGCTTGTCGGTGGGCGAACCCATCGAGCTGATGCGGGCAATGGTCCAGCACACGGCGGCATTGCTGCCGCACGGGAAGCCGCGGTATTTGATGGGTGTCGGTACGCCGGAAGATCTGGTCGAAGCGATCGGCCATGGGTTCGACATGTTCGACTGCGTTCTACCGACACGCAATGCGCGCAACGGCCACCTGTTCACGTCGACCGGTGTCGTCAAGATCCGCAACAGCCGGCACCGGGCATCGTCGGGTCCATTGGACCTGAACTGCCGTTGCTATACATGCACGAACTACACCCGCGCTTACCTGCACCACCTCGACCGCGCCAACGAGATCCTCGGGGCTCGGCTCAATACCATCCATAATCTTGCCTATTATTTAGAGCTGATGCGCGATGCGCGGCTGGCGATTACCGAACAGCGATTCGAGGCCTTCGCGCGGGATTTCCATAGCGGCCGGGATCCCGAAAGCATGTGACATCACGGCGCGGGGCTGTATCATAATACGCGGCTATTTTTCGAGGGTTTCGATGGATTTTTTGATACAAAATGCGTGGGCGCAGGGCGCCGGGGCGCAGGAACCGAGCCTGGTTGGGTTCCTCCCACTCATCATCCTGTTCGTGGTTTTCTATCTGTTCCTCATCCGGCCGCAGATGAAGCGGCAAAAGGATCATTCAAAAATGGTGGGTGCCCTGGCCAAAAGCGACGAGGCGGTGACGACCGGTGGGCTGTTGGGGCGCATCACTGAAGTCGGCAGCAATTTCGTCAAGCTCGAGATCGCCAAGGGCACCGAAGTCAAGGTACAAAAGCACGCCATTGCCCAAATCATGCCCAAGGGTACCGTGAAGGAGATGTAATGGAGCGGTGGCATCCCGCCGGAGTCGATCGATCTCCTCGATAAGTAATTCCCTACATCTATGCGATGAATCAATATCCGCTATGGCGCTACCTGCTCATCATGTTCGTGATAGGCACGGGTGCGATCTACGCATTGCCTAACATTTACGGCAACGATCCGGCGTTTCAAGTTTCGGCGCTTCGTGCCGATCCGGTCGATGAGGCACTGCGAGAGCGCATCAGCAAAGCGCTCGCGGAAGCCAGTGTCACGCCGAAGCGAATGGAACTCGGCGAGAACCGGCTTTTGATCCGCTTCGACGATGACGCATCACGCGCGCTAGCGCGCACAATCGTGGAACAGGCTGCGGGAGATGAGCGTTACGTCATTGCGCTCAACCAGGCGCCGGCGACGCCCGAGTGGCTGCGGTCGATCGGGGGCAAACCCATGTACATGGGTTTGGATTTACGTGGCGGTGTGCATTTTCTCATGCAAGTCGACATGGACGCGGTCAGAATACAAACCGAAGACCGTTTCGTCTCGGAGCTTCGAACGGCTTTGCGCGAGGAGAAAATCCGCTACCGTTCGATCGCGCGCGATCCGCAGGGCGGGGTACTCGTACGCTTTTTGAACCCGGAAATGAAGGACCGCGCGGGGCCGATTCTGAGCTCGGACTTTCAGGATTTGCAGGCCGAAGACCTCGCGGAACCGGAAGTGATTCGCCTGACCATCAGTGATGCGCTGCTGCAGGAGACGCGGCGCACCGCACTCAAACAGAATCTGACGACCTTGCGCAATCGCGTTAACGAATTCGGCGTCGCTGAACCGGTGATTCAGCAGCAGGGAGCAAGCCGCATCGTCGTACAGCTGCCGGGCGTGGAGGATCCCAGCCGGGCCAAACAGATCCTGGGCGCAACTGCGACGCTGGAATTTCGCATGGTCGATCTCGACGGCGACGTAGACGCCGCGGTGGACGGGCGGGTCCCGGTTACATCGAAACTCTTATACGAACGTAACGGCACCCCGGTCTTGCTCGAGAAAAGGGTGATGTTGACGGGCGAGTATATCATCGACGCATCCTCCGGCATCGAACAACAGACGGGCACCCCGGCGGTATATATCACCCTGGACGGCAAGGGCGCGCGCATCTTCAGCCGTGCGACCCGCGATCAGATCGGTAAACCCATGGGTGTCGTTTATATCGAGCAGCGCAAAGGCCGCCGGTTCGACGAAGTGATCAATATAGCGACCATCCGGGACCAGCTGTCGAAGCGGTTCCAGATCTCCGGGCTCGATACGACCGAGGAAGCGCGAAACCTGGCGCTCTTGCTGCGCGCTGGCGCGCTGGCCGCCCCCATCGAGATCATTGAAGAGCGCACGGTCGGGCCCAGCCTCGGTCAGGAAAACATCGACAAGGGCTTGAATTCGGTTCTCATCGGTTTTTTCGGCGTACTGATCTTCATGGCGTTCTACTACAAGGTTTTCGGACTCGTGGCCGATCTCGCGCTCACTATCAATCTGGTGCTCATCGTCGCACTGCTGTCGATGCTGCAGGCAACCTTGACCTTGCCCGGCATCGCCGGGATCGTTCTGACGATCGGCATGGCCGTGGACGCCAACGTACTCATCTTTCAACGCATTCGTGAGGAGATCCGAAACGGCAATACGCCGCAGAAGAGTATCGAACAGGGTTACGAAAAGGCTTTCTCCACGATCGCCGACGCAAATATCACGACCTTGATCGCGGCGGTCGTCCTGTTCAGCTTCGGTACCGGGCCAATTAAGGGATTCGCAGTGACGCTGTCACTGGGGATCCTGACTTCAATGTTTACGGCCATACTCGGAACTCGCGCGGTGGTCAACCTGATTTACGGCGGTCGCCGCCTGGATAAACTCCTCATTTAGTGTGCTGTCTCGCAATGAACCTCCATAAATTCGCTTGTTCTCGTGTCGCGATACGGCGTTGCGACTCTGGCCGTATTGCGGATGCCATTCATGGCATCCGCCCTTCGGGCCCGCCTGCGGCGGTCCAAATTGGATTCGCGTCATCCCTGGCGCTCACCCTGCGGGCGCGCTACGCGCGTCCAATTCTGTTCCCGACGAATTTGTCTCGCAACACGAGCGTGGCGCGAATTATTGAAGAACATTACGAGACAGTACACAGGAGCGGTGTGAATCATGGCTGACAGAACACCCGGCGAATTCAACATCAATTTCATGAGGCACCGTCATCTCGCGGTGCTCTTCTCAGCGTTTCTGCTCGTTGGCTCGACGGCGATGCTGGCAGTGAACGGGCTCAAGCTCGGCATCGATTTCACGGGCGGGACGCTGGTGGAACTCGGCTACGCAAACCCTCCGGATCTGGACGGTATTCGGGCGACGCTCGAGGCATCTGAATTCGGCGACGCGGTGGTGCAATACTTCGGATCGCCGAAGGACGTCCTGGTACGCCTGGGGGCTTCCGAAGAATTGGCAACCGACGACGTCAGCACGCGCGTCCTCGACCTGCTGCCGGACGCCGAAATGCGGCGGATCGAATTCGTCGGTCCACAGGTCGGCGAGGAGCTGACCGAAGACGGCGCCTTGGCCATGCTCTATGCGCTGGGCGGCATCCTGATGTACGTCATGCTGCGCTTCACGTTCAAGTTCTCCCTAGGCGCCATCGCCGCCCTGATACACGACGTCCTCGTGGTCCTCGGCTTCTTCGCGGTGACGCAAATGGAGTTCGATTTGCCGGTGCTGGCGGCCTTGCTCGCGGTCATCGGATATTCGCTTAATGACACTATCGTAGTGTTCGATCGAATCCGGGAAAACTTTCGGCGCATACGTAAGAGCACGGCGCAGGAAGTAATCAACCGTTCGCTCAATCAGACATTTTCGCGCACCTTGATAACCTCACTCACGACCCTGCTCGTCCTTGTCGCGCTCTTCTTTCTGGGTGGCGAACTCATCCATGCCTTTGCGACGGCACTTATCGTCGGCGTCGTGATCGGTACCTACTCGTCGATATTCGTCGCGAGCGCCACGGCACTCGCGCTTGGCGTATCCCGAATCGATCTAATGCCCGTTCAAAAAGAGGGTGCGACCGTCGACGAGCGGCCGTGACGCGCGCTCCCGCATCGGAATCCATTGGAGATTCTCGCAGACAGGGAAATCACCGCCGCCGCGGAGGTTTTCGAGGCATTCGGTCCGGTACGCCTGTTCGATGGTCGCCGTCTACGCCAATCCGACATTGGGGACGCCGAAATTCTCCTGGTGCGTTCCGTCACCCGGATTGACCACTCCCTGCTAGCGGGTACACCGGTTCGATTCGTAGGCACGGCGACGGCAGGCGTCGACCATGTCGATGCCGAGTTCCTCACCCGTAGGTCCATCGAATTTGCCCACGCCGAGGGATGCAATGCGCGTGCAGTCGCCGAGCATGTCGCGACCTGTCTCTATACTTTCGCAGCGTTACGCAGGGTGCCGCCGCGTGAACTGGCGGTCGGGATCATCGGTTATGGCAATGTCGGACGATGTCTGGCAACGCTGCTCGATCGGCTCGGTATTGATTTTGCAATCAGCGATCCGCCGTTGGCCGAGGTATCGAGCGCTATCCATTCGGTGTCCCTCAAGGAGATCATGGACCGCGACGTGGTGAGTTTGCACGTACCCCTGACGAACACGGGGAAACATCGCACCGTCGATCTGATCGATGCAAACGCTATAAATCGTCTTCGGCACGAGGCGCTGCTCATCAACGTAGCGCGCGGTGGCGTGGTCAACGAAGGTGCATTGTGTCGCCGGCTCGAAACCGGCGCGCCGCTGTATGCCGCCGTCGACTGTTGGTCGAACGAGCCTGCTATCGATGCCGCTTTGCTGCGGTCGTCATGGGTGGCGACCCCGCACATTGCTGGGCACAGCGTCGAAGCGCGGCTCAAAGCAACCCGCATGCTGCATACCGGCCTCAACGTTTTCTGCGGAGCTAACGAAGTCTTCCCGTCCGGATTGGAGGGACCGGCAAACGGACGCAAAACGCCCCTGTCCGCCGTCGGAGGTATTGCCGAACTGCTGTCGAAGGTGCATCCACTGGCGGGGCAATCCGAACGCCTCCGCCGCATGCTGGCCTTGCCGGCTGCGCGGCGCGGCGCCCATTTCGATGACATCCGTGCGCGCTTTGGACTGCGTCGGGAATTCTCAAGTTTCATCGTTGCAAGCGAGGGGCTCGCGCCCGATACTGTGGTCGAACTCGGCGCCCTCGGCTTCGATGTTCTTAATGACGACTAAGGAACCTCAAAACGAGCGGCTGCCCGCGTGAACATTCCTTCGATCGGTACTCCGCTGTCGCCAAACGGTACCCGGCTTTTGCTGCTGGGGTCGGGTGAACTTGGCAAGGAAGTTGCTTTGGAAGCAATGCGGCTCGGACTCGAGGTTATCGCGGTGGACCGCTACGCGAATGCGCCGGCGATGCAGGTCGCGCATCGATCGCATGTGATCAACATGCTGGATCCGGACGCACTGGGCGATGTTATACGTCGGGAAAACCCGTGCCTGATCGTCCCCGAGATCGAGGCGATCGCGACTCCTAAACTCATCGAACTCGAAAACGAAGGGTTTAACGTTGTGCCGACGGCCAATGCGACACTATTAACCATGAATCGCGAAGGTATTCGTTGTCTGGCCGCAGAAGAACTCGGGCTGCCAACATCAAAATATCGATTCGCAGGCAGTGAGAAAGAATGCGCAGAAGCGATAGAGGCTATTGGTGTGCCGTGTATCGTTAAACCGGTAATGAGTTCATCGGGCAAGGGGCAGGTTACGGTCCGCGAGATCACCGAAAGCGCTTCCGCTTGGAAGCACGCCATCAGCAGCGGTCGCGCGGCACGCGAGCGCGTCATCGTCGAGGGTCTCGTCGAGTTCGAATACGCGATAACGTTGCTCACGGTCAGACATGCGGGCGGTACCAGCTTTTGCGCACCGAGCGGGCATGTC
>JAYYZW010000025.1:0-38770 GCA_036339995.1 Pseudomonadota bacterium | reverse complement strand
GTACAGATGACCTCGACTTTGTAATCCATGGCGGCGGCGACGCTGGCCTGGAATATCGGCGCGCCGAGTTCCTCACCGTTACGGGGATCGGTGTTTGCCATCACAACCACGAGTTTATCGGCCATTTAGTGGCCTCCTGTTGTACTCAACGCCGTTGCTTTAAGGCCTCAAAGATAGTGCGTCCAGTACCGTCAAATCGGCTATATAACTCAAGGTTATATATTTTATAACAAATTGGAACAATAACCCCTAAGCCTGGTAGGCCGCTAGGCCGCGACGACCGATAAGGCGCTGTCCGGCGGTACCTCCAGCAATTCGACCACGTTACCGTCCGGGTCTCGCCCGTAAGTGGCCAGGATATCGGATCCGACCCGTTGGGGCGGGCAGTGGAACGTCATTCCGGCCGCCTTCAGGCGCGCGTATTCCTCGTCGATCGCACTCACCTGCAGACAGATATGGGTGATGCCGTGGTCGCACACCGGACGGCGGGGTTCCCCGGGTTTCGGTGGCGGCGTCTCATATTCGAAAAACTCCACGCAGGCGTTGCCTGCCTTGAGCATGACGATGCGGGCGGATGAACCCTCAAGTCCGGTGATGTCGTCGAGCACCTGATCGCCGATATCCCAGTTCAAGCTGAACACCTCTTCAAACCCCAGCAGATCACGGTAGAACGCGACCGCGCGTTCAATATCGCCAGTGGAAATCGCTACGTGATTGATACCATGGATCATTCGAAACTCCTCTCGCTATCGTGCCAATTTCCCGGCGGGCGCTGACGATGATGCACCTTGATAACGATTATGACGGTTTCATCGTCGCGGATTTCGTAAACTATAGGATACTGCGCTTGTCGCGTTCGATAGCGGTCATTACCGGAGAGCTTTTGACAACCGGGTGGTTGAGGCTCCTCAGATAAGCTCGCGATTCTTCGGACGATCCGCTGTATAGCCTTTTTGGTGGGAATGGCCTCACCTTCTTTCTTGGCCGAGGTTTTTTGAAAACCCTCCGAAGACTGAGGGATATTCAGTCGCCCATTGCCGCCGCCTCACGCGACGCCGTCGCGCGGTTCCATCAATCCGGTCTGCTGGATCAGACCCGTCATGATCGGGACCAGGGCATCCTCGATCTCGCGCTTGGCCCCGCGGGCCTCGTTCAAGGTCGGTCCTGGATCCTCGACACCCTCTTCGAATTCCATGATCAGGTCTTCGGCCATCGCGGCTTTGAATCCCGGGTGCCCGCTAAAGCCGAACGCCTTCACACCGAGTTGGAACAGCGCCGGTGCGCCGGCGGCGTCGACCGCCAGAACACGAGCATCGGGCGGTGGTTCGAAGCGGTCGCGCATATAGACGATATTCGGATAGCGTGTCGGCAGATAGCCGTCGAGCGCGTCGTCGTCGACGCGCGAGGCATCGCCCACGGTGAACGACAGGGGCGCGGCGAAGGTCTTCCCCCCCGCTGCCAGCGACAGGATCTGGGCGCCCAGCCCGATGCCGATGACAGGCAGGCCTTCATTCAGGCAGGCGTGAGTCAATTCAACCTCCTTGATCAAGGTCGGCACGTTGCGCGGCCCGGCGGATCCCCAGGGTCCGCCGCCGAGCAGGATCAGTCCGTCGCCGACGGCATTCAATCGCGGTACGGTGCCCCGCTCCGTAAACGGTCGAAAATAGGAAAAGCGGATCTTGCGCCCCTCGAAATGATCTTCCATCAACCCCAAGTACTCCGCCGATGTGTGCTGGACGACGGCAAGACTGGAAAAGTAATTCACGGTTCGTGTCAGTACGGCCGCGTTCGCGCAAACGGATCAAACGCCTTCGGGAATGCGCGTGTTCGTTGCGGCCCGTATAGCGGTCGCGAATTCGGCGGGTTTCATGGATAGGGTGTCGACTCGCGCGTTCGAGAAAAACGCGCCCACTGTCGACTCGACCTCGGCGAGACGCGTCTCTTTTAAATGTGCCTCGAGATCGAGCATGATCCGTGGCGGTGTGACGAAAAAATCACCCGTGAAGAGGACCGATCGAATGCGCGGTTCGCTGCCGCCGGACGACTTTACGAAAACTGTCACAGTCCCTCCGGCGGTCTCCTGCGACGCAGTCGCGATACCGTCGTCGGCGAGCGGATCGTCAATCTCCCGCACGAAGGCATCCGTGCCCACTTCGTACCGGTGGATTCGCTGCGCGCGCTCGACCTCGTCATCGGTCAGCTCGCCCACTACGGCCTCGATCCCGAGTCGCGCAACAAAGCCCTCGACTAGGGCCGCCTTGAGTGCCTCGAGGGCAGGCGTCGCGTCGCCGAGTAGCTCGCGCAAGCTCACGATGCGTGAGGCGGGCGAGGCGCTGCCGTGCTTGGCGTACTTGGCGTAGGGCACCTTCAGTGCCGAGAACATGACGTTCGGGTCGATGTCGATCAGAACAGTCCCTTGATAAAAGACCGTCGAGCCGTCAAAAAACCCACCGGTACCGCCCAGCTTGCGACCGCCGACCTCGATGTCGTTGCGTGGACGAAAGGCTGCCTTGACACCGAGGCGGCCGAGTCCGTCGGCCACCGCCTCGCAGATTTCACGCGTGAGAGCGGCCAGCGACGAGATGCCGAGCGCGGACCGGTCGAGCACAAGTTCCCAACCGAGCTGGTTTTGGTCTAAGTAAATGGCGCCGCCGCCGGTGATGCGCCGGCCGACTTCGATACCCCTGCGCGCACAGAAATCGCAGTCCACCTCGCTGGAAAGCACCTGATGACGGCCGATCAACGCGCTCGGTCGGAAACGGAGAAAGCGGATGGTATCGGCGATCTGGCCGTCTTTGTGCCCCTCGATCAGCGCCTGGTCGATGGCGATGTTGAAGCGTCCATCGTGAACGCCGGTGTCGATGACACGGAAGGCCTTAACCCGCATGCTCAGTCGTCGAGATGCGCCAGTTCCTCGCCGTCGACGTAGGATTGCCCGGCCTTGAGCTTACGCAATTGGTGACGAATTTTTTTCAGATCGACCGCCGCCGGCGCGAACGGATAACTCGCGATATTACTGGGCGGTGAGTCGCCGTAGGGCCGATCGCAGGCGGAAACGTCATCGGCGAATTTGCCCGGACACCCCGAGGTGCGAAATGCGGTGCCCGCTTCGATGATCGTATCGAGTTCGTGCGGCGCGACTCCGAAATCAATCACGCGGCCACCGCCGTCGAAGCGCATGTGCTCGACGCAAACACCGCGATAATCGATCAGGTAACGCGCGAGCTGAACGCGGCGCCACTGATCTCGCGGCGTGGCCGGCAAGTGGTCCATCAAGGTTCCGCGCTCTGGGAAAAAACAAAAGAGATGGCTGTGTCCGCCGAGGTCAACGATCCGCTGAACCAATTTGAGCGCGTCGCGCTCGGTCTCGCCCATGCCGATGATGATATGCGCGCCGAACTTGTTTGAACCGAAGATGTCCCGCGCATCGAGCAAGATTTCCCAGTACTTCGCCCATCGGTGCGGTGACTGCACGCCCTTGCCGCGCGTACGTTCGAAAATCTCGGGCGTGGCTGCATCGATCGCCACGGTGAATATATCGGCGCCCAGTTCCTTCAGCCGGGCAACATCCGTACGGCGCATCGTCGTCGGGTTGGACAGGATGGATACCGCGACCGCATCAGGATCGATGCGCTCGGCCCATCGCTTCAATACCGTCACCGTATCGGCGTCGGAATTCGGGTGGGTGATCATGGAGATGCACATGCGATGGAAGGGACTCGCGGCGCCGTCTTTCGCCACGATGTCGACGACCCGCTCGATCGGCACGGCCGGCCAGTCGACGCGGATGAAATTCCGGTCTGCGTAATCGCGTTCGGCCTCGCGATGACGGGCCAGGCCGCAATAGGCACAGTTCGCCCGGCAGCCTTCCGGATAGGTCAACAGGAGATTGAGACAGCGGGTACAGGAACAACCGTACATATTGCCCTTCATGATCCCGAGCGTAATGGCGGCGGCCGTCGACATCTGGACGTAGTCGGGCGAGCGCATGTGGGGCGTCAGCACATTATTGTTCGGCAGGTAAACGCCTGCGGGCGGGCGGTTGGCGGATTTAACCCGGCGGCCGTTCTTGAGCGCGCGCGGCGTCGGCGCTGGCGCGCGCGGCTGCATCGCGCCTTGCACGGCGGCAAGAGGGATTCCCTGCTCGGCGTAGCGCGCCTGTATCGCTTCACGATCGAAACAGCTCATCGATGGGACTCCCCTGTTGCAGTTGCAGTTGCAGTTGCAGTTGCAGTTGCAGTTGCAGTTGCAGTTGCAGTTACGGTTGCCATTACCCGACGCTCCCGCCAGTAGCCGGGGTAAGCGATCCATCCGTTGCGCAGCACCTGGCGGGACGGGCGGGCCTTGTAGGTGAAGCACTTCAGCAGGGCCAGGCGTCTGGCCAGTGCGCGTTCCAGCGACACGCCGAAGATGTCACGCAATTCGTCCTCATATTCGACCCGCGCCTCGCACGCACCCGCGATCCAGGCCGCTGCGCATTCGCCCGCCAGGGTGCCGGAAACGAGCGCGGCGTGGATGCCCGCGCCCGTGACCGGATTGGTAAGGCCCGCAGCGTCACCGGCCAGCAGCACTAGGCGCTTGCCCAGCCACCCGTAAGGTTCGAGCATGCCACTCGCGGGGATGGCGCCGCCAGTTTCGTCCACGACCCGATCGACGATGCGCCCTTCGTCAGCGAGGCGCGAACACAAGGCCCGCAACAAGCCCTTCAAGCGGTGCCGGCTGCCAGCCTCCACGCCGACGCCCACATTGGCCAGGTCGCCTCTGGGGAACAACCAACCGTATCCACCAGGAATGCTTGCGGATAGGAAGATATCCGTCGCATCGTGCGAATGTTTTAACGGGACTCTTGCCTGCCGTGCGTAAACAAGCTCGGTGTTGATCTGCCCGATCGCATGTCCGACCCTGGATCGCGGTCCGTCTGCGCCAATGATGACCCGAGCGTGAATGACCGCGTCCCGTCTCGTTGTCACCACGCCGTCAGGTGCTACGCGGGACACCGCGACGCCATTGCGGCAATCCGCTCCGGCCGCGATCGCGGCTTCGACCCGAAGGCGGTCGAATTCGGCACGATCGAGCATGTGACCGGGAAAACGGTCCCGGGTATCGGGATCGTCATCTTCAACGTAAGTCACCATGCGGCTGATGGACTGACGCAGCGCCGTCGATTCGAGGTCGACGACCTGCCCGATTAGGGCCGGCACCAGTTCCGCGCATTGCACCGGTACCCCTGGCGCGAACTTGCGGTCCAAGGCGATGACGTCTAATCCGAGTTCACTCGCGCGCGCGGCCGCGCTCGCTCCGGCCGGCCCCAGTCCGAGCACTAACACGTCGGTTTTGATCCGGTCGATCATGTGGCGCTGTGGGCAGCGGGCCTGCTGTCGCGACGGCCGAGCTTAAGAGAACAACACGCATGCTCCTGCTCGTAACGCCGGCCGATGGCGTGCGCCACGTCGACCGTACCGTCCGCCGGGAAAGCGATACCGTCCAACCCGGCCATCACGGCATAGGCGTCGGTCACGCGTTTGTGCATGCCGGCCGGGCGCGCGCATCCCAGGAGCACTTCGCGTTTGCCGATGCGCTGGCGGGCGTCTAAAAAAACCTTGCCAACTTCCTCTGGCCCAGGGGTTGAAAACGTTCCAGCCCTCGCATAAAACGGCATGATCACGACGAGGACCAATGCATGAACGCGATGGCGCGCGATGATGTCGAGTGCGTTCGCTTCGCCGAGAATTCGTCCGTAATGCAGACCGATGACGATGTGCGGAACGACTTCCAATTCGGTCGCACAGAGCGCCGCGAGTGAGCTTTCGAAGTCATCGACCGGTCGATCGAGATGATAGACCTCGCGAACAGTGTCCTCGTGGCCGATGATGTCGAGCATCGCCGTGTCCACCCCTGCCGAGGCCATTACCCGGGCCCGGGTCTCGTCTAGCAGCGCGGAATGGATCGCAATACGCAGCTCCGGAAAATCGCGCTTGAGCCGTTCGAGTATCGGATAAAAGCGCTCGTATTTTATCTCGTTCCTGCGATTGGACCCCCCTGAAAGCAGAAACCCCCGTAGGCCTTGCGACACGATGAGTGAACGTACCTTACGATCCAGTTCCTCCGGATTCATCGCCGGGATCATCGGTTCTAGAATCTTTGCTTGACAATGATCGCAGTCGAGGGCACAGGCACCGCCGGTGACCGAAAACGCCGGGAAGCTCATCCGCGAGCACCCCTTAAGGTCGTTCGATTCGTAGGACTTGAAGGTCGGCGTCGAAAACCGCAGCGGCCGTGCGGCGGTGCGCGTCGAATCCGCCTCCATGCGCGCGACCAGGCCCGCATCGAATCGAGCGTCTTCGAGTGCTTCTATCGAACTGATGCGTTCCAGCCAACTCATCCGGTTCGTATTTCCCGCTTTCGCAGCCTCTTGCGAATGCCTGAGGTGTGCGACCCGGCAAATCCGCGAAGCGGAGACTGCCCCATGGATCGATAGAATCCATGCTAGCACGGGCGCGGCCGCCTCATCGGTGCCTGGCGAATACGATGGCGTGCCACTTGCGTGATCTGTATTTAGCAAACCCCACCCACCATACATTGTGAGGTAGGACTCGACGACAGGGCAGCGGCGGGCCAATTTTTGGTACGCTGTATTTTTCAAACTGCATTCGTGAAAGGAACACCCGTCCATGGCTGATCTAGTACTCGATACCAAGGGACTCAACTGCCCTCTACCGATCCTCAAGGCCAAGCGATCGATGAAAGATGTACCCGTCGGAGGGACCATCGAAATCCTCGCAACCGATCCGGCGGCTGACGCGGACTTTCAGGCATTCTGCCGAGCGACGGGGCACGAACTGGTCGAGTCCTCGCAGGGGGGCGAGGTCTACCGATTTCTAATCAGGCGGGTCAAGTAAATGCTTCGGTTAACCCGGCGAATGGGAGCGGCATTAACCACGCTGTAGGAGCCCGCTTGCCGGCGAATGCTCAGAACGCACTCGCGACCTGCGGACGGGTAAAGATTCGCCCGCAAGCGGGCTCCTACAAGTGCGGTCGGAGCAACCACTGTGCCGTCATTAGCAATGCGCTGTGAGGTCAATCGCCGGGGTGTTCCAGTCCCAGCCGTTCGTGCCAGGCTGCGATCGATTCCTCGGGGTATTCGTCGAAATGCTGGTCATCCGGTCCCGCAAAAATCTCGACCCACGGCGCTTTTGAACCCAGCATGAGATGGGTCCGCTCGGGCGGGACAGGAAGCTCGGTATCGATCGCGGACGCGAACGGGTGGATCAATTTGGGCCAGCGCGGATCCCACGCCCACAGCGGCGTACCGCAGGCCCCGCAAAAACGGCGTTCAAGAGGACTTCGTTCGAATTTGCCGGTGGCCTGATCACGTATCAATGCCTGAAACATCTTGATGTGTTCTTCCCCGCGCACGTCGAGGCTGCCGGCCGCGCCACCGAGGTTGATGCCGTATCCACCGCTACCGGCCGTCTTGCGGCAGATCGAGCAGTAGCAGAGATTGAACGGATGAGCGTGTTCGGATCGCAGTGAAAAACGTACTTTCCCGCAACAACATGAGCCGTCCAGTTTCATTCATCCTCCCCTGTCAGCGTGACAGTGCCTTGACGAACGTCGCGCGATCGATATTACCGCCTGAAATGATGATGCCAACTCGCTTGCCGCGCATGACATCGCGCTCAAGCAACAATGCCGCCAGCGGTGCCGCACCCGCCGCTTCGGCGAGGTTATGCGTATCCTCGAACAGGATGCGGACGGCGGCGAGCATGTCGTCGTCGGCAACACGCACGATGCGAGACACGCCGGTCTTGAGGTACGCCAGGGCATCCGCGTTGGGTATACGGACGGCGAGGCCGTCGGCAATGGTGTCCGCCGCCGCCGTGCTCTCGACCGCGCCGCTCTCGAAGGAACGGGCGTAGGCATCCGCGCGCTCGGCGACGACGCCGATGATTTCGGTGCCGAGGTCGAGGGCATCGCGCGCCGCCAGCATGCCCGCGATCCCCGAACCGAGGCCGATGGGCACGTACACGGCGTCGAGATCCGGCACCGCGCGCAGCAGTTCCAGCGAATAGCTTCCAACCCCGTTGACCAGCAAGGAATGAAACGAAGGCATGGTGTAAAGGCCGCGCTCGCGCCCCAGATCGACAGCGTGATCGAGGGCTTCGTTGAAATCGGCGCCGTATTCGACCAGGTCGGCGCCTAGCGCCCGCATCGAGCGGTTTTTCTCGGGGTTGTTGCCGTACGGTACGACGATGACGGCGCCGATGCTGTGCCGGCGGGCGGCAAAAGCGATGCTCTGGCCATGGTTCCCGCGAGTGGCGGCGATGACGCCGGTCGGCGCTTCGCGCGACTCCATCAGGCGCTGCATAAACCACAGGCCGCCGCGCACTTTGAACGCGCCCGTCGGCAGATGGTTTTCGTGCTTGACCCAGACTTCACAGGCGCAGCGCTCGGCCAGTAAGGGCCAGGCGATCTGAGGTGTGGGAGCAAGCACACGGTAGATCGCCGCGGCCGCCTGATCGAGTTCGACCAGGGTGATCGGATCCACTGTGAGGTCACGCCCCTGCATCGAACTGTCAACCAACCACCCGTTCGCTGCGCACTGTGCTACCGCGATTCAGGATCCGAGATGCCGAGCGACTTCGTCGCGGGCCGTCAATTCGTCGATCTGCCGGCCGACGATGCGCGAGAGGCGCTCCGCGGAAAATCCCAGCAACTGAAGCCCGGTCAACGTATTCGCGACCTCGTTATAGCTCACGATCAACTCTTCTTCCAACCGGCACACCGCAACGCCCTCGAACACGGCCCGCTTGCCCTCGCTGCCGGCAATCTTCGCGTCGTAGCTGAAGACATAACGCGCGTAGCCGACGTCACCATTACTGACCGGTTCGTGAATATCCCACCGAAACCGCTCTGCATCGCGATGAAAATAATCCGACACCATGCGCGGGATGTCGGGCTTCGGGAAAGCACCGTAAAAGACATCGTGATAGACGCCCCCATCGGCAAAGCAGACGGCTGCTCCGTCACCATCGCCTCGCACGACCGCCTGTGTCATCGTGACGATAAGCTCTTCAAATTCCATGATTTCTCCTCCCGGGGGTTTGACGAGCGGCGTTTTCGGGGCCGCCCGCCGTGCTGCGGTCCTCAATGTTCAGGAAATCCCAAAAAGACTTCATCAAAAGGACTCGATTGATATAGTCTTGCACGTTCCGTTCGCTCGTTCATCGCGTGGCGCGTGACGGGCCGGATTTCAAAGGGAGACGACCATGGGCCAAGCTTTGTCCGTCGAGGACCTGCTCGACAGCTACCGTACTATGAAGACCATCCGTGAATTCGAAGATCGGGTACATGTCGAATTCACCAAGGGCGGGATCCCCGGATTCGTCCACCTTTACGCTGGCGAAGAAGCCTCGGCGGCGGGGATAGGCATGCAGTTGCGCGACGACGATCGCGTCGCCAGCAATCACCGTGGTCACGGCCATTGCATTGCCAAGGGCGTAGAAGTAAACGGCATGATGGCCGAGATTTACGGCAAGAAGACCGGCATCTGCCACGGCAAAGGCGGTTCGATGCACATCGCCGATCTCGACACCGGCATGATGGGCGCGAACGGCATCGTCGGCGGCGGCCCGCCGCTCGCCTGCGGCGCGGCGCTGGCCGCCAAGATGAAAGGAACGGGCGGACTCGCCATCGTGTTCGCCGGTGATGGGGCTTCCAATCAGGGTACGACCTTCGAAGCCATGAACTTGGCGTCCGTGTGGAAATTACCGGTCGTATTCGTGTTCGAGAACAACGGCTACGCCGAAGCTACCGGAAGCAAGTTTTCGGTTTCCTGCGAAAACATTTCCGAGCGCGCCGCCGGTTTCGGCATGCCGGGTAAGACCATCGACGGCCACGATTTCTTCGCCGTCCACGAAGCGTTCGCGGAAGCCGCCGAGCGCGCCCGCTCCGGCGACGGACCGAGCTTGATCGAGCACAAGCTCGACCGCTTCTACGGCCACTTCGAAGGCGACAACCAGAATTACCGTCCCAAGGACGAAGTCAAGAAACTGCGGGAGAAGACCTGCTGCATCAAGCGCTTCTCGGCGAAGGTGACGGCCGAGAACGGCATCACTCCGGATCAGCTTTCCGCCATCGATGACGAAGTCGCCAAGCTCATCGAGGGCGCCGTCGCATTTGCGGAAAGGTCGCCCGCGCCCGACTCGTCCGATCTCTTGAGCGACGTCTACATCAAGTATTGAGAGGCCTGCACCATGGCAAGAAAAATTACGTTTCAGCAAGCAGTCAACGAAGCGCTCGACCAGGAGATGGCGCGCGACGAATCGGTCGTCATCATGGGCGAGGACGTCGTCGTCGGCACCGGCACGGAAGGCGAAATGGACGCCTGGGGCGGCGTGCTCGGGATCACCAAGGGCCTCTACGGCAAGTACGGTGATCGCATCATGGACACGCCGATTTCCGAATCGGCATTCGTCGGCGCCGCGGTTGGCGCAGCCACCGCGGGCTTACGACCCGTGTGCGAGTTGATGTTCATTGATTTCATGGGGGTCTGCTTCGATCAGATCTACAACCAGGCGGCTAAGTTCCGCTATATGTTCGGCGGCAAGGCGAAGACACCGGTCGTGATCCGTACCATGATCGGCGCGGGCTTTCGCGCCGCCGCGCAGCACTCCCAAGCGCTTTATCCCGTGTTCACGCACATTCCTGGGTTAAAGGTGGTGATCCCGTCCACGCCCTACGACGTCAAGGGCCTGCTCATTCAGGCGATCCGCGACGACGACCCCGTAATCTTCTGCGAGCACAAGCTACTCTACGGACTCGAAGGCGATGTGCCGGAGGAGTCCTACACCATTCCCTTCGGCGAAGCCGACATCGTGCGCGAAGGCGATGACGTCACCATCGTCGCGATCGGACGCATGGTACACCTCGCGCTCGAAGCGGCGGAAACGCTGTCCAAAGACGGCATCGCTTGTGAGGTGATCGATCCCCGTACGACCTCACCACTCGACGAGGACTCCATTCTTGAGAGCGTCGAGAACACCGGACGACTGGTCGTCGTCGACGAGGCCACCCCGCGCTGCGGCATGGCGGCCGACATCTCCGCACTGGTGGCACAGAAGGCATTCGGTGATCTGAAAGCACCGATTCAGATGGTGACGGCCCCGCATACCCCGGTGCCCTTCAGTCCAGCTCTCGAAGATCTCTACGTTCCGAGCCCGGCAAAGATCGAAGCCGCGGTCAACAACACCGTCGCGTACGCCGCATGAGCGACGAGCGGATCACGGCGATCACCATGCCCAAGTGGGGGCTGTCGATGATCGAGGGCACAGTCATGGAGTGGCTAGCCGAAGAAGGCGACGAACTCAAGCTCGGAGACGAAATCATGGAGATCGAAACCGAGAAGATCGCCAACACCTTCGAGGCACTGGATGCGGGCCTGCTGCGCCGCAAGGTCGCACGAGCGGACGAGGTCCTGCCGATCGGCGCCCTGCTCGGCGTGCTGGCACCGAGCGCGGTCAGTGACGCCGAGATCGACGCGTACGTCGCAGAGTTTCAGGAGAATTACGTCCCGCCAGAACCTGACGAAGAAGATGCCGGTGGCGGATTCGATACGGTCGACGCCGCGGGCTACCGGCTTCGGTATTCGAAAATGGGTGACGCGGACGAAACAGTCATCTTGATCCACGGCTTCGGCGGTGACGCCGAGCGCTGGCTGTTCACGCAGCAACCCCTGGCCGTAAAAGCGAGCGTCTACGCCTTGGACCTGCCCGGACACGGCGCATCGACCAAGGTGATTGCCGATGGCTCCGTCGCCGCCCTGGCCGGTGTCGTGATCGGATTCATGGACGCGCTAGCGATCACACGCGCCCGCCTCATCGGTCATTCGCTGGGCGGCGCCATCGCGATTCAAGCGGCGATCGATCATAGCGATCGTGTCGAATCCCTCGCCCTGATTGCACCTGCAGGGCTCGGCGCCGAGATCAATGCCGCCTACATCAATGGATTCATTACCGCCGAATCCCGCAAGCAGATGAAACCGCTGCTCCAGCAATTGGTGGCAGATCCGTCGCTCATAAACCGGGCCTTAATCAACGACATGTTGCAGTTCAAGCGCATCGACGGCGTCACCCAGGCGCTGAGCGTCATCGCCGCCGGGTTTCAGGATGGCGCAGTACAAACCGTCAATCTGCGCGACGGCCTCGCCGGTTTGTCAATGCCGGTCACAGTGATCTGGGGGTCGGAGGACAAGATCATCCCGCCGAGCCATGCCGAGGGTCTACCGGAAAACATCGAGGTCGAAATACTGAATGGCTTCGGGCATCTCGTGCAGCTTGAGGCGGCATCGGAAGTCAATCATCTGCTTGCGTGACGACGTGCTTACGCTAAGCGTGTGTATTACATAGGGGTCATTCATGGCTAATGACATCACCACCATCGAGCAAACGCTCGCCGCCTACTGTCATCTGGTCGATCGTGGCAGCGCCGCCGAAGTCGCCTTGCTGTTCGCCGAGGACGCGATACTCAAACCATATTACGACGGTCATTACGACGTCGTCGGGCGCGAAGCCATCCAGGGATGGTATGCGTATTACCACGATCATTTCCGCGCGGGCGTGCGGCACTTGAAACACATGATCATGTCCGCGCTGATCGAAGTGGACGGAGACACTGCGCGGTCTGTCTCCTACCTTCTAGCCAGTGCCGTCAGCAATGAGACCGACGAAGGCTTCTACGTCACTGGCACCTACAACGATACCCTGGTGAAACTCGACGGCGACTGGTCGTTCGAAACACGGCAGATCGATGTTGAATCCATGGCGCCCCAGGGCACAGCGGTCGAGCAGTTCCCGCCGCTGGGCTACCCCCACGACTGACTCGGACAACATGGGCAGTGGCTTCGGTAGTTCGGCTTGAATTCACTTCCACGCGTCTACTAAGCTAGCGTAGTTACATCCGAGAATAATTGACCCGGACGCATAAAAGCGGAGGTAGACACATGTGGCGCGTTGGAGTTGACGTTGGAGGAACCTTTACGGATTTGTTCGGCTGGAACGAGGAATCGGGAGAACGGGCAACGGCCAAGGTGCTTACCACCCAGTGGGACCGCTCGGAAGGCGTGATCGATGCGATCCGCAGAGCGGCCCAAGACCCGATCGAGGCGATCGAAAGCTCGGGGCTTCCGTTCGACGAGATTTCGACACTCGTACACGGCACGACGACCACGACCAACGCGCTCATCGAGCGCTCCTATCCGGACCCGGCGCTGCCTGAAAAGGGCGACCCGGGTTAGCGATCCGCACGGCCGGCGTGGTCATTTTTCGCGCCGGACTCGAGGATCAAATCGGTAAACGTGCCGCCGACATCTACGCCTATTCTCGCCATTGGGACGTGCTCTAGCTATTTATGCGAGGTGTTCTCGCAATGTACTGCCATTGTAATCCTCACGGTAGATACCGCGTTTTTGCAGGACCGGGATGAGCTGATCGACCAGATCTGCATAATAGTCCGGCGCATAGTACGGTGGCGAGATTTGAAATCCATCGCCGCCGCCCTCCTCCAAGAGATATTGCATCGCATCGGCAACCTGGTCTGGGGTGCCAATGAGCGGATTCTTGTCGCTGCCGGAGAGATAACTCTTGGCAATATCGCGCAACGTAATCTTGGGATCGGATTCTTGATAAATTTCGAACAGGCCCCGGGTGCCGGGGACTTCCAGATCGGTAACGGGCAGATCGATATCGTAGTCCGAGCATTCGATGCCCCAATGCATGGACATCTGCGCCAGCGAGGCTTCGAGCGGGATACGCGCGCGGATCTCGGCGTAGCGATCGCGCGCTTCAGCTTCGGTTGCGGCGACGATCGGTTGTCCGGCCCAGAAGATAGGGATCTCGGCTGGATCGCGGCCGAGCGCCTCCCGGCGTGTCGCTAGATCCTCGCAGTAGGCACGCATCTGTTTCGTGCCCCGGGCAGCGCTGAAAATTCCCTCGGCATGGCGTGCGGCGAACGCTTTGCCGCGCTCGGATTGGCCGGCTTGAAACAGAAACGGACGGCGGCGCGGCGACGGGATGACCGTAAGGGGCCCCTGCGTCTTGTACCACTTCCCCACGAAGTCAACGCGATGAACTTTGGCCGGATCGGCGAACACCTTGCCTTCCATGTCCATGACCACCGCGTCGTCTTCCCAACTGTTCCAGAGCGCATAACAGGCTTCCATGTATTCGTCCGCGCGGTCATAACGCTCGTCGTGTGCCGGCAGTTCGTCCATGCCGAAATTTCGCGCTTCGCCTGACGAATGCGAGGACACGATATTCCACCCGATGCGTCCCTTGGTGAGGTGATCGAGCGTCGCTAGCGTTCGCGCCAGGAAAAACGGCGGGTAGAACGTCGTCGACATCGTCACCGCAAAGCCGAGCGTTTTGGCGATACCAGACAAATAGCTTATCAGCGATACGGGATCATGGGTTGGAAATTGAATGGCGTACCGGATCTGATCGTCCGAGGCGCCACCGTGCAGGCTATCGGCGAAAAAAAGCATGTCGAAGCGGCCGCGTTCTAGCGTACGGACGACCGATTCCCAGTATTCTGCTTCATACCAGTAATGCGTGATCTTCTCGCGCGGATAGATCCACGACAACGGCATGTGCGGTGCCGGAGAAAAATGATTGAACGCGGATAGATGGATCTGTTTGACCATCGCGTATCAATCATAGCAACTCGATCCGCAAGGATACGATCCCTCTCGCGTAGCCCGGATGAAGCGGAGCGGAATCCGGGAGTCGGCTGCGCGCCGTTCGGGTGCCGGCGGTGGCTTATCAACTATTTGCGTCAACCTTAAGCCACGCATGATTGACCTCGACCCTAGTCAGGTACCGCTCGCTCAAATCGATGTTAGCCAGGCGGAATTGTATGAGAACGAGGCTCACTGGCCGCTTTTTGCGCACCTGCGTCGCGCAGACACTAAATGATCAAATCCCGAGCGCGGTGATGCATCTGGCACCATAATCTGGCTAATCACAGTTGTTCGTCATCACGCTGCCCTACGAGCGGCGGCCTGGCGACACGCTTATAATCGACGTAACCACCGTATAAAACATCTACCATGACTTACCTCAATAGCGCCTGCCCGCACGATTGCCCATCGACTTGCGCGCTCGAAGTCGAGCGTCTCACGCCTGAACGCATTGGCCGAGTGCGTGGTGCACGAGACAACAGCTACACCGCCGGGGTTATCTGCAGCAAAGTAGCGCGCTATGCCGAACGCATTCATCACCCCGATCGACTCACCCGGCCACTCAAACGGCGCAGCGAAAAAGGATTAGCAAAATTCGAGCCGATCAGCTGGGAGGCGGCCTTGGACGAGGTTGCTGAAGCCTTCCTCACCGCCGAGCACGCGTACGGATCGGAGTCTGTCTGGCCGTATTTCTACGCCGGTACGATGGGCATGGTGATGCGCGACGGTATAAACCGACTGCGGCACACCAAACGCTACTCCGGCGAGCACGCAACCATCTGCACTACGCTCGCCTGGAGCGGTTACGCTGCCGGTGCCGGACGCATCAGCGGTGTAGACCCGCGCGAGATGGCGCATTCCGATGTCATCGTGATCTGGGGTACCAATGCGGCCGCCACGCAGATCAATGTCATGGCTCATGCCTTGGCTGCGCGGCGCAAGCATGGGGCCAAAATTGTGGTCATCGACATTTATCGTAACGCCACGGCGAAGCAAGCCGACCTCTTCGTATGCGTAAAACCGGGCACTGACGGTGCGCTCGCATGTGCTGTCATGCACGTTCTATTTCGCGATGGCTATGCAGATCGCACCTACCTTGCCCGCTATACGGACTGCGCGGAAGATCTCGAAGCGCATCTCGCATCCCGTACACCTGCTTGGGCGAACGCCATCTGCGGTGTGCCGACGGCGACTATTGAACGTTTCGCCGCGCTGATAGGGCAACACCCCAAAACATTTCTACGCCTAGGCTACGGCTTCGCTAGACAGCGCAATGGCGCAGTCAACATGCATGCTGCGGCATCGATTGCCGCTATCACTGGGTCCTGGCAGCATTTAGGCGGAGGCGCACTGCATAACAATGGTGCAATCTATCACTGGGACCGTACGCTCATTGACGGACTCGATGCCCTCGACCCCACAGTGCGTTTGCTCGATCAATCACGCATCGGCGCGGTACTGACTGGCGAAAAATTCGCGCTCGGCGACGGGCCTCCGGTTACGGCGCTGCTAGTTCAGAATACCAACCCGATGTCCGTAGCGCCCGACCTCAATGCCGTGCAACGAGGATTCGCGCGTACCGATCTATTTACCTGCGTACATGAACAATTTATGACCGAAACCGCAAAAATGGCGGATATCGTGCTGCCGGCGACGATGTTTCTCGAACACGATGACCTTTACCAAAGCGGCGGGCACCAGCACATCCTATTCGGACCGAAGATCGTTGAGCCGCCTGGCGAATGCCGCTCTAACCACGAGGTGATTTGTGCTTTGGCCAAACGCGTTGGCGCGGAACACCGGGGCTTCAACATGAACCCGCGTGAGATTATCGATTGGACGCTCAACGCCTCCGGCTGGGGAAACCTCGAAAATCTCGAACGCCAACGTTGGCTGGATGCGCAACCTGACTTCGATGAAGCCCATTTTATAAACGGTTTTGGCCACGTGGATAAACGCTGGCACTTTGCCGCCAATTGGCCGTCGATGGGTCCGCAGGGTTTCGTTAGCCCCGGCACAACGCACGCAATGCCGCGTCTACCCGATCATTGGAATGCGATCGAAACGGCGAATGAAGAACTGCCCTTCCGCCTCGTTACCGCTCCCGCGCGAAATTTTCTCAATTCAACGTTCAATGAAACGTCAACTTCCAAACGCCGCGAACGACGGCCAACGCTGATGATGCACTCGGCCGATGCGGCACGCTTGTCGATTGCTGACGGCGACCCGATCCGAATCAGCAATGCACGCGGCGCACTCGAACTTCACGCGGAGTTGTTCGACGGACTTCAACCAGGGGTAGTCGTGGCCGAAAGTGTGTGGCCGAACGACGCCTTCAAGACCGGTCTCGGCATCAATGTATTGACCGGGGCCGACCCCGCAGGGCCCACCGGCGGAGCGGCATTCCACGACAACCGCGTTGCAATTACCGCGGCACAATGAACATATTCTAATCGCGGTCTATCAGTAGAACAGCAATAAAGTGGACGCAAAAAAGGACTGCCACTTGACCATAGAATTCGAAAAATACGATGCACTCGACCTGGCGGAGCAGGTGGCTCGCAAGGAGGTTACGCCTGCGGAATTGGTCGACGTGGCGATTTCGTGCATCGAGCGCGTCAATGGCCAACTCAACTGCGTCAATATCGAAAATTACGAGCTCCCGCGCAAGACCGCAGGAGAATCCCTGCCGGACGGTCCGTTTCGAGGCGTGTCCTTCGTCAGAATACTTGAGACAGTTTGCGTTCATAGCCAACGGAGCACCTGACTCTTCGCTCTCGTCGCTAAAAACATACTCGTCGCTCTGCTATGGTGCCGTCCGATCCGGGCACTACGGCTTGGCGGTGTACACGGCCCGCGCAGTTCTCGACCGGTCCGGCCATTTTTGTCTTTGCTATCCACTACGGCGCGGCGCGCCCAAGCTCACGTTCGAGTTTGATTATCCACTCAGGAATCACCTTGGCCCCACCTTCCACTGTGTTCCAGCGGGGCTCGATCACGCTGATCGTCACGAATCCCGCCACGAATAAGGCCGTGTCCGCGTCCACTTCAGCCAGTCCACGTGGGTCTTGCTCGATCGTGGCGCGAACCGTGCCCGTGTCACTTCCGTCCTCAGGATAGCTGAGGCGGAACCCCCCGTATTCGCCAACCTGTGCCGCTCGAACACCTTTGAGAGACGTGGCGGGAAGAACCGGATAATTGAGGTTGAGAATCGCTCCCGGTGGCATTAACTTCGTCTCTTCGTTCCGCCTCCGGGCAAGCGCCGTGAGCACCCGCACCGTCAAACGGGCAGCCCGAGGGAAGGCATCGAGCGTGCTGGGGAAGCGCTCGGGCTCGACATCATGCTCGGCGAGATCGATCCCCACCGACACCGCGATCGCGGGGATGCCTTCGTGCGCTGCCATGGCGGCGGCGCCGACGGTGCCCGACAGCATGACGTTGCTGCCGAGATTCTGACCCAGGTTGGCGCCGGAAATCACGACATCGGGCGGATCGTCCCGCATGACACGGTGAATTCCGATCGCAACCGCGTCGGCCGGGCTGCCGTCCACCGTCCATACGCCAGCGCCTTGCTCGACCACGTCCAGCACGTCCAGCGTCACTTTCATACCGCTGCCGCTTTGCTGTTCCAGGGGTGCGACGATCGTGACTTCATACCCGGCGCCGGCCAGTGCCGCGCTGAGCGCGCGTATGCCCGGAGAATCGTATCCATCGTCGTTGGTAAGAAGCACGGACACGCCGCCCGCCGAGAGCACGAACGGAAGGCAGTACAGACAAATACCGCACGGGATGGCCAACAGTTTAGACAGCATATTACGACCTCCGGGTGCCACCTCACCCCAATTCCCGGTTAAACAATTCACGACCATTCAGCGCCCGGTTTAGAATGCCATAAAAGTGACTAAGGGCCGGAAATGAAGTGACGAGCGCAGTTCGGGCGGGCTCATGGTAGAGCGTTATCATCTCGATCGCCTGCAGCGAGTCGCGGACCTGCTGATCACCGCGCTCATCACTTGACGACCAGCGGAATCGAGAACCGGTAACGTGCCCGAACTACCCGATATCACCGTGTAGGTCGAGGCGCTCCAGGCGCGCATTATCGCGCGTCGTCTGACTCGAATCGAACTCCGAAGCCCCTTTGTATTGCGTACCGTTGATCCCGCGCCGACGGCACTCGAAAACCGTGAAATCCGCACCCTGCGCCGTATCGGCAAACGCATCGTATGGGGGTTCGATGGCGACCTTTGGTTGATTATTCACCTCATGATCGCGGGGCGTCTCCAGTGAGCCGAAAATCCCAAGCCCTCGCGATCGAAAAACATTCTGGCGGTATTTCATTTTGACAACGGCGCACTGACGTTTACCGAAGCCGGATCGAAAAAGCGCGCCTCGCTGCATATCGTTTGCGGAGCGCAAGCACTCGACGAATTGGATCCTAAAGGACAGGAGGTGCTCGAGTGCGACCTGGCGCAGTTTGCCACCCGACTGACATTGCGTAATCACACCTTGAAACGCGCATTAACCGATCCCCGTCTTTACAGCGGGATTGGAAACGCTTACTCAGACGAAATTCTCCACGCGGCACGACTGTCGCCCATTCAACTCACACAAAAGCTTGATAAGCACGAGATCGTCCGTATGTTCTAATCATGCGTTTCCGTTTTAACCCGTTGGACTCAATTGCTGTGCGAAAAAACCGATGATGATTTCCCACGCAGGTTCGCGGCCTTTCGCCCGGAAATGGCCGTACACGGGCGCTACGGCAAACCCTGCCCGGTGTGCGACACAAGCGTTCAGCGTGTTCGCTATGTCGACAACGAACTGAATTACTGTCCGCGGTGCCAGACTAAGGGTCGCATCCTGGCCGATCGTTCATTGTCCCGACTCTTGAAAAAAGATTGGCCGCGGACGATCGAGGAACTCGAACTGCCCAAGTCGTCCGGGATCTGACAACCCGGTAATATAGGCGCCCTTCCCCATCCGCGAACTACAAAAATGAGGTTCAAACATGGATTTCGGATACAACGATAAATCCCGCCACTTGCTCGAACAGGTCAAAGGTTTCATGCACGAGCACGTCTATCCCATAGAAGACGAAATCTATGAATTCGTGCACGATCCGAAAAATCTGTGGGTCCCGCCGCCGCAGATCGAAGCATTGAAAAAGAAAGCCCGGGACGCGGGCCTGTGGAATCTTTTTCTACCCAAGGAATATGAGGCTTACAGCCCGGGTTTAACAAACCTCGAATATGCGCCGCTTGCCGAGGCAATGGGCAGCATCAACTGGGCCTCGGAGATCTTCAACTGCAGCGCGCCCGATACCGGCAACATGGAAGTTCTCGCGCGCTACGGCAGCGACGAGCACAAGAAGGAATGGCTGGAGCCATTGCTTGCCGGCGAGATCCGATCCTCGTACCTCATGACCGAACCGCAGGTCGCCTCCTCTGACGCGACCAACATCGAAACGTCCATCCAGCGGGACGGCGACGAAGATGTAATCAACGGTCGAAAATGGTGGAGTTCTTGCGTGTTCGACCCACGCAACAAGATTTATATCCTCATGGGCAAGACCGATCCCAACGCGGACCGGCACTTGCAGCAATCGATGATCCTCGTCCCGGCAGGCACCGAGGGATTCGAGATCGTCAGGTCCTTGCGTGTTATGAACGATCTGCATTCCCCGCACGGACACGCCGAAGTTCGCCTGACTGACGTGCGCGTACCGGTCGACAATCTGCTACTGGGCGAAGGCCGCGGGTTCGAAATCGCTCAAGGCCGCCTGGGCCCCGGACGAATCCACCACTGCATGCGCTTGATCGGTGCCGCGCAGCGCGCGCTCGACATCATGTGCAAGCGCGTCGAAAACCGGGTGGCCTTCGGCAAGAAACTCAGCGAGCAATCGAGCATCCGCCAGGATATCGCCAAGTCCCGCTGCGAGATTCAACAGGCGCGACTGCTGACTCAGTGGGCAGCCGACCGGCTGGACCGCGAAGGCAACAAGCAAGCTAGGGACGCCCTTGCTATGATCAAGGTGACGGTGCCCTTAATGTGCCAGACGGTCGCGGATCGCGCCTTGCAATCGCACGGCGGCATGGGAATCTGCCAGGACACCCCGATTCCGGAGATCTTCACCTATGCCCGCCTGGTCCGCATCGCTGACGGACCGGACGAGGTGCACATGTCGCAGTTGGCTAAGCTGACTATCCGCCAGACGCTCGGTGCCTGAGCGCACCCAATATTCCGCGTGAGAGACCGCTAACAGGGGGTAGTTAATCAAGGATTTCTATCCGATAGCATGTGAGAAAGCCAAGTCGAACCAGCGTAATTCCTACCGCATCCTGTATGTTCAGCCCGATGCACCCATGGAGATCTTGTAGGCGAGCTACCGCACGATCATGCAAAAGCTCAGGCCGCATCCCGACCTGGGCCGCGATCACTGGAATGCGCCGGTGATCAATGAAGCATTCGAAATCCTGACCGATCCGGAGAAAAGACTCGCTTACGACAAGGGCCTGTTTAAAGGCAACTCGTGGAGAACGCCGGGTCAGCAGACAAAAAGTCAGCGCCAGCAGGAATACTCCCTCGACGCCACCTGGGAGGATTTAAAACCGCGCGTCATCAGTTGACGACAGCAACAGGCCGACGATTGCCCGCTATGTTGTGACCCGGTCAGGCGGCCGCCGTGATCCGATGCCCACCGAATCGAAGTAGCTTTCCCGAGTAGGTATTCGTCTCCTGATCGTCGTCGACGGTAACCTCACCATTGACGATGATGTATCGGTAACCCTTCGCACGCTGGATCCGCCGCCATTCCTCGCCCGGCAGGTCGTGGACGATTTCGGCCGGCAAAACTTCGAGATTGTCATAGTCGTACACGAGGATATCGGCCGGCGCGCCGCGTTTAAGCATGCCCCGGTCCTCGAAACCCGCGACCATCGCCGGCAGCGCGCTCAGACGCCAGTGCGCTTCTTCGAGGCTTAGCATGCCCAGTTCGCGAACGATCTTACACAGCGTTTCCGTCGGGTAGCGTCCCGCCGTCAGGAACTTGGTGTGGGCTCCACCATCGGAGACGCCGAAGATGACATAAGGATCGGCGACGATCTCCTTCAGGTACTTATTCGAGCCGTGCGCCGGAGCCGCGAAGAACTCGGTCCCGAGTTCGTCTTGAACCGCAATGTCGAGCAGGGCGTCGACCGGGTCCTTGCCGAGCTGCGCCGCGATCGCGCCGATCATCATATCCCGGTACGGTTCGGTCTCGGGCGATGTCGGCCCTGTTACGACGATGTCCTCGATCGGTCCCGTTACGGTGAGTGGCCGCGGCGCGCGCAGGCCGGGGCGCCGCTCGGGATCGGCGAGCTTGGCCAGGCGTTCGGCGACCGTACCCACCGTTGCCTCGCGCCAGGCCGGGCGGTCGTCCCACAGGTTCCAATCCTCGAAGGTGAATGCGAAACCGGCGTCCGTCGTCAGCCCCTGAGCGCACACACGGATACCTCGGTCACGGCAACTTCTGATCCATGCTAGGGCTTCCCGGTGGACTTCAGGCTTGTGGTCGTAAATCTGCAGCACGTTCCACAGCAACGGCCGACCGCTGATAGTCGAGAGTTTTTCCATGTGCGCGCGATCGGCCCGGTAATCGCCGGACGAAATGGTCATTTGCATGAAGCCCTGGTTACGCTCGCCAAGCACTCCGGCGAGCATCTCGCAAGTCTCGTCGTGCATGACGTCGGTAACCATCGGTGTGCCATCGTAATCGTTCTGAACTGCCGACGGCCCATCGGGCATCAAGCGTTGCGCGGACCAGCCGCAGCCGCCCGCGTCGAGAGAGGCTTCGAGCAAGCGCCGCATCTCGGCATGTTCCGCGTCGGTTGGCATGCGCCCGGCCTTGGCGTCCTCGAGGCCCATGACCCATATCAACAGGGGGCCGACTGGCACGTAGGGCAGCAGGTTGATCGCCTTCGGCGCACGGTCGACGCTGTCGAGAAACTCGGGAAAAGTGACCCAATCCCACGGCAGACCTGCCTTCATCGAGGCGTAGGGAATCGCCTCGACCCGCGTCATCGAGAGCATGGCGCGCTCGCGCATCTCCGGGCGGACCGGCGCGAAGCCGAAGCCGCAGTTGCCGATGACGGCAGAAGTGATCCCATGCCAGCCCGACAGGGTGCAGTAAGGGTCCCAGAACAACTGCGCGTCGTAGTGCGTGTGCAGATCGACGAAGCCGGGGGCGACGATGAGGCCGTCGGCGTCCAGGACGCGTGCACCCTCGTCCGCATTGATATGGCCGATTTCGGCGATGATGCCCGCACGTATGCCGACGTCGGCCCGGTAGCGGGGAACCCGAGTTCCATCTATGACGGTTCCATGCTTGATGACGAGGTCGAATTTCGGCAACGGTTTTCCCCTGATCGCGGCTGGACTGCTTCCCGCTTGAGGCGGGCTTGCCTAATTTAACATGGCCGTACGAATCAAGACCACCGAACGTTCTATCAATGCCCTACCATGTCACTGTCCCAGCGTTTCAGGCGGCCGATAGCAAAGCACCAGGGGGAAAGAAAATTGAGCACAGATAAAGACTGAAATGCTGGAGATGTACGACGAACTGACCGCGAAATTTTCGAGATTGGACCTCACAAACTTTCGTAAATTTTTCCATCTATCCGTTCAATTGACGGCCGTCGATGGCGTCGTCACGATTGCCGACGAAAAATCCTTCGAGTCGATGTTCGGCGGGATCATGGGAGCGCTGCGGGAACAAAGTTTCACCCACAGCGTACCGGCGGAAAGCGACATCGCGGTTCACGGCGAAGGCCTGCCGATGGCGAGCATGCTGTGGCTGCGTTATGCGGATGAATCTGTCCTCGAACACCTGGGCGCCACTTCTACATTGATCAAAACCGAGGCTAGATGGGAGATCTCCGCCTTGCTCGCGCACCCGCCGGAGTCGGCGCTGAAAATCGATACCGCTTAATCGGCCGCGCTCAGATGCCGACCCTTGGCGCGCGGGTGGGGTGCCGGCGAATCCTCGCTCATTCGGATGGCGCACGTGCTTCCGCTATACCGATTTACCCCACCGCTGATACCATAGTGTTTGCTTCTTGAGCCGATTATCGACAGGAATCTCCCTATGTCTGACTGGCAACCGAGCGCCTGCATGCTGTGCGAAAACAATTGCGGCATCGAGATCATGCTTGCGGACGACGGCCGCACCATCGAGAAAATACGCGGCGACGAGGCCCATCCCGCCTCGCGGGGATACCTGTGTCAGAAAGCCTCTCGTATCGACTTCTACCAGAACGGTGCAGACCGGGTCACGCGGCCACTGCGACGCAAAGCGAACGGCTCGTTCGAAGCGATCGATTGGGATACCGCGATCAATGAAATCGCGGAAAAACTCTGCTCCGTACGCGACACCTACGGCGGCGAGAAGATCTTCTATTACGGTGGTGGCGGTCAGGGCAATCACATGCCCGGCGCTTATGGTTTGAGCACGGTAGCGGCGCTCGGTGGTAAATACCGCTCCAACGCGCTTGCGCAGGAGAAGACCGGTGAAGGCTGGGTCGCGGCCAGCATGTTCGGCGCGTATGCGCGCACCGGGGATTTCGAAAATTGTGAGGTCGCTGTTTTCATCGGCAAGAATCCCTGGCACTCACACGGCATACCGCGTGCGCGCGTCGCGCTCAGGACGATCGCGCGCGATCCGAAGCGCACCCTGGTGGTCTTCGACCCACGGCTAAGCGAGACGGCCGATATTGCCGACGTTCACGTCAGGGTCAAACCCGGTACCGACGCCTGGGCGCTCGCGGCGCTAGTCGCCGTCATCGTCGAGGAAGGCTTGAGTAAATCCGCATGGCTGGAAGCGCACGTAGACGGCATGGACGAAGTACTACCCATAATTCGCGCGGTCCCGATCGCAGCGTACTGTGCCCACGCCGGCGTGTCCGAGGCGCAGATCCGCGATCTGGCGCGGCGGCTCGCGGCCGCCGAAAGCGTCGCCTGGTACGAAGATCTCGGTGTTCAGATGAACCGCCATTCGACCCTGGTGAGCTACCTGCACCGCCTCGCCTGGCTGGTGACGGGCAGCTTCGGCAAGAAGGGCTCGCAGTTCATACCCAACGTCATGCGCCCGTTGATGAGCGGCAATCCAAGTTTCGAGCGGCGCTCGCCGGTCGCCGGCGCACCGCTACTGGGCGGCATGGTGCCATGCAATGTTATCGCCGGGGAAATTCTGAGCGATCATCCAGGTCGCTACCGGGCGATGTTGATCGAGACCGCCAATCCCGCGCATTCCCTGGCGGACAGTCCGAAATTCGTCCGCGCGATGGAAGAACTCGAGTTGAGCGTGGTCATCGACGTGGCGATGACCGAGACGGCGCGGCACGCCGATTACGTATTACCCGTCGCGACACAGTACGAAAAGGCCGAAGCGACTTTCTTCAACTTCGAGTATCCAAAAAATTATTTTCATCTGCGCCATCCGATCATGGCGCCACCGGATGACGCGGACGTCTTGATCGAGGCGGAGATCCATGCACGGCTGGTCGAAGCGATCGGCGCGATGCCGCCGGAAGTTCCGGCGTTAGAGCAGGCCCTTGAGAACGGCGGCCGCCTGGCCTTCGCCAAGGCCTTTCTCGACGCTTCGCTTGCCAATCCGGGCTTGCAGAAAATAGCTCCGGTGGTGCTCTACCGTGTCCTCGGTCCAACCCTGCCCGAGGGTTGCGGACAGGCCGCCGCGCTCTGGGGTGTTGCACATTTTGTCGCGCAGCGAGAACCCGAAGCACTCAAGCGCGCAGGCATAGCGGGTGAAGGCCCCGTGCTCGGCGAAAATCTTTTCGACACCATCCTGTCGAGCCCGCGCGGCTTCGTTTTTTCTATCGCAGATCCCGCCCCTTGGTGGCGGCGCGTGCGCACGCCGCACGGCCGGATCCATGCCGACATTCCCGAACTGCTGCCGGTCTTCCGATCGCTAGAGCAAGGCCCGGAATCGATTACGAATGGCGATTATCCCTTCGTGTTATCCGCGGGCGAGCGACGGGCCTACACCGCCAACACCATCCTGCGCGGCAAAGCCTGGCGTAAAAAAGATCCGGACGGAGCGCTCCGGATCTGTCCGCAAGACGCCGAACGACTGTCGCTCGCCGACGGTGATCGCGCGAAGCTTAATACGCGCAGTGGCGAAGCCGAGGTCGTCGTCGAGATCTCCGAGCGCATGCAGCCCGGCCACGTGTCCCTGCCTAATGGCTTCGGGATCGATGCAGGGATCGCCATTGGCGGTCCCACGCGGACGGGCGCGGCAACTAACGAACTGACATCATCCGATCACCGCGACTTCTTCGCCGGTACGCCGTGGCACAAGCTCATCGCGGCGAACATCACTTCGACATAAAAACAGAGTCCAGGCCCTGGCATTCGTCCGCAAGCGGGCTCCTACAGGCACGTGAGGAATCCTCATCTGTAGGAGCCGGCTTGCCAGCGAATGGACGATCAAGAAGGTCTAGGTGCGCATCACCGGCTTGAATTTGATGCGATGCGGCTTGTCAGCGTCGTCGCCGATGCGACGGCGACGATCCGCTTCGTAGTCGGCATAGTTTCCGGGAAACCACTCCACGTGGCTGTCGCCCTCGAACGCCAGTATATGCGTCGCGATTCGATCCAGAAACCAGCGGTCGTGAGAGATCACGACGACGCAACCCGGGAAGTTGAGCAACGCCTGCTCCAGCGCGCGCAGAGTCTCAACGTCCAAGTCGTTAGTGGGTTCGTCGAGAAACAATACGTTGGCTCCGCTGAGCACTACCTTCGCGAGGTGCACGCGATTGCGCTCGCCGCCGGACAACTGTCCGATATGTTTTTGTTGACCCGGACCTTTGAAATTGAAGCGGCCGATGTAGGCACGTGACGACGTTTCGTAGTCGCCAACGCGCAGCTGGTCCTGTCCGCCGGACAGTTCTTCCCACACCGTTTTCCCGCTGTCGAGGAGATCGCGGCTCTGGTCGACGTAGGCGATTTTCACCGTGGCGCCCAGCTTGATCGAACCGTCATCCGGTTGCTCCTGCCCGGTAAGCATTTTGAACAGCGTCGACTTGCCCGCGCCGTTTGCCCCGATCACGCCGACGATGCCTCCGGGCGGCAGGCTGAAGCTGAGTGCCTCGATCAGCAAGCGTTCGCCATAGCCCTTGGTGAGATTCTCGACCTCGATAACGAGATCACCGAGGCGGGGCCCCGGTGGAATGTATATCTCGTTGGTCTCGTTGCGCTGCTGGAATTCCTTTGATTGCAGCTCGTCGAAGCGCTGCAGGCGCGCGCGGCTTTTCGTCTGTCTTCCTTGCGGATTGGCGCGCACCCATTCGAGTTCCGCCGCGATGGACTTGCGGTGCGCCGCCTGCTCACGCGCCTCCTGTGCTAGCCGCGTTTCTTTTTGCTCCAGCCACGACGAGTAATTGCCCTCCCAGGGAATGCCGTAGCCGCGATCGAGTTCGAGGATCCAGCCGGCCACGTTGTCGAGAAAGTAGCGATCGTGCGTAACTGCCACGACCGTGCCGGAATACTGCTCGAGGTAGCGCTCGAGCCACGCCACTGACTCGGCGTCGAGATGATTTGTCGGCTCGTCGAGCAGCAGCATTTCCGGTTCTGACAAAAGCAGGCGGCACAGGGCGACCCGCCGCCTCTCGCCGCCCGAAATCTCGGTCACGTCCGCGTCCCAGGGCGGTAAACGCAGTGCGTCGGCCGCGATTTCGAATTTGCGTTCGACCTCCCAGCCGCCCACGTTATCGATTTCCGTCTGCACTGTGCCCTGCTCTTCGAGCAGCGCGTCCATCTCGTCGTCGTTCATGGGTTCGGCGAACTGCATCAAAATCTCGTTGAAGCGTTCGAGCAGGGCCAAGATGTCGCCCAGTCCCTCTTCGACATTGCCACGCACGTCCTTCGCAGGATCGAGTTGGGGCTCCTGCGGCAAGTACCCGATCCTGAGCCCTTTGAGTGGAATCGCTTCGCCTTCGATGTCCCGGTCGATACCGCCCATGATCCGTAGCAGGGTCGATTTCCCGGCGCCATTCAATCCCAGTACACCGATTTTCGCGCCGGGGAAGAAGCTCAGCGAGATATCGCGCAGGATGTGTTGCTTGGGCGGTACTAGCTTCCCCACCCGGTTCATTTGGAAAACGTACTGTGCCATCATTTTGAACGTGGGACGACTAACCTGTCCGGTGGATGGGATAAGGTATTCCGTACGAGGCCGCAGTTCGCGGACCGAGGCGGATCGTTCCATTCGCCCGCAAGCGGGCTCCTACAGCACCGTGGGAGCCCGCTTGCGGGCGAATCAAGATCTGTCCCATTAGCTGGAACGATCGTTCAGTTTCCAACGGCAGCCTTCCGCGCTTCCTTCCGAATGTAGTGGAGCAAACCGTCGATCTCCCGGTCCGCAAATTGCCTGAAACGCGGCATGCCCTTCGCGAGTTTACTGCCATCGACAACCACTTCCCTGAATGCATCACGCGACAAGGCGATCGGCGATTCCCGCAAATCGGTGGCGTAGCCGCCCGAAACCGCGCCGCCGCCATGACAGAGGACACAGGATTCGGCATAGACGTCGAGCCCGTGTTCCGCCAGCGCCGAATCGATCTCGAAGTCCGGCACGTCGATTGGTTCAGCGAAAGCCGGCGGCGGCGATGGCGGGATTGCAAGCTTGCCATCGAGGATGAAGGTGAACAGCCGCCGGGGGTGTACGCCGTATTTCCAACCATGCTGGGCGGCGAGCGTGCCCGATATTAAACCGGCACCACCCCACCCGACGAGTAAGGAAAGGTACTGCTTGCCGTCGATAGCGTAAGTAACCGGGGGCGCGGAGATACCCGAACCGAGCTTAACCGCCCACAGACGCTCGCCGGATTCGGCGTTGTAAGCGACGAACTCACCGTCGGCGCGGCCTTGGAAGACGAGATTGCCCGCCGTCGTCAGGGTCCCCGGGTTCCATTGGGGTGGTAGATCGTGTTGCCAGACTTTCTGCTGCTTGATTGGATCCCAGGCGAGGAGCTTCGCCGTGCCGTAATCGGCCGGGGTATCGGCGCGCCCGAATTCTACGCCGGTACCGACGTAGAAATGCGGCGAACTCCAAGACTTGAGATCAATGCCCGTATCCTTGAACAGCGCCGGCATCTCAATGGTCGGGATGTAGACCAGGCCGGTGTTCGGGTTGTAAGACATGGCGTGCCAGTTGTGCACGCCGTATGGACTCGGCCAGACCAGTTCTTCGCCGTCCTCGTAACGTGATCCGGCAATTTCCACGGGACGCCCGCTCTTCAGATCGACGTGTGAAGCCCAGGTTACCTTGCCGATCTTCTCCGCCGACAGCAGCTCCCCGTTGGCACGGTTGATGACGTAGAAGAATCCGTTCTTCGGTGCGTGCATCAAGGCCTTGATCGTCTGCCCGCCGTACTTGAGATCGGCGAGCACGATGTCCATATTGGAATTGTAGTCCCAGGTTTCCCCGGGCACCGTCTGGTAATGCCATTTGTACTCGCCCGTATCGGCGTCGAGGGCGACGATCGAGCACAGGAACAGGTTATCGCCGCCGCCGGGGCTGCGGATCTTCCGATTCCACGGCGACCCGTTGCCCGTCCCGACCAGAACCTGCTTGAATTCCGGATCGTAGGTGATACCGTTCCACGCGTTTCCGCCCCCGCCATGTTTCCACCACTCACCGGTCCAGGTCTTCGCAGCCATGGCCATCGCTTCGCTCTCGAAGCCGTCCGCCGGATTACCGGGCACGATCCAAAAGCGCCACGCCTGTTTACCCGTTTCGGCATCGTAGGCCGTGACGTAACCGCGCGCGGCCTCCTGCTCGGTGCCGCCGTTGCCGATGATGACCTTGCCGCGAAAGACCTTCGGCGCGCCGGTAATGTAGAAGGCACGCCTCGGATCGACTGTCATCGTTTCCCACACGCGTTTGCCGGTCTTCGCGTCGATCGCGACCAGGCGGCCGTCGATGGTGGCGATGATGACCTTGCCTTTCCAGTAGGCGAGCCCGCGGCTCGAATCCCACATGATGCGCAAGCGATCGCCCGCGTGCTCGATGGACTTGGGATCGTATTCCCACAGGATCTTGCCCGTTCGCGCGTCGACGGCGCGCGTCACGCTGAAGCTGCCGGTGAAATAGAGAATGCCGTCGACCACCAAGGGCGTGCCGATGAGAGAGCGGTCGGTGGGCAAATCGAGATACCAGCCGACGCCTAAGCGATTTACCGAATCTTCGTTGATCTGATCGAGCGGACTAAAGCGTGTTTCGGCGTACGTCCGCCCGTAGGCCAGCCAGTTGTCGCCCTCAGCCTCCTCGGCAAGCGTCGCGTCATCGACGATGGTAGCGCCCGCTGCATACGGCAAGCCGATGATCATGAAAAGACTGAAAAACCAGGTCCGGCGTAGCTCCATCGTTGTCCCCCTTGAATACTTGAGCCCTTTTGACTCGATAGGCATCGTGCAGTACAGCTGCGGTTTGCATGCAGTATTGGATTCTAACGTAACCGACGCCCGAACAGCGGAGCCCTCGATTCGAGATGGCGATGGTGCGCAATTCGAATTAGTGCAAAACGGATCCGGTGAGACCCGGTCGCACATTGGGAGTAAAGTTGGACCTTCGAAGAACACGAAGCGAAGAGGTCAGCCGAAATGACGGACCACGTTTATGAAATTATTGAAATTACCGGCACATCGACACAATCCATGGAAGATGCCGTGAACAAGGCGGTGGTCAAGGCCGACGCCTCGCTGAATAACATTCGCTGGTTTGAGGTGAAACATCCGCGGCGACGTCGCCGATGGCAAGGTCAAATGCTGGTAGCTCGCCATCAAGCTCGGCTTCACCCTAAGCGATAACGCCGATACCTGGACCGCAATCAAGGGTGCCCTGGACGCAGGTTCGGCCTCTCGAAATTACCTCGCTCCGTTTGGGCTGCTTCAGTGAGTATCCGCAATGAATTGTTCGCGCTCGCGGCACGTGCCCTGGAGGCGTTGCCTCCGCTACGGATGCGGCGCATCCTGATCGCCAATCCCCGGCCGGCACCCGATCGCGAAGCCGAATTCGGCCTGCTGTCGTTCGAGAACGGATCGGTCGGACTGTATTACGCATGGCTTGGCAAATCACAGTCCGACATGCCAGAACGGTTCGACCCGGCCGCGCTGCGCCGCCAATCGCCGCTGGAGATTTCACGATATTACCTTGGCGACAGTGATGCGGAGCGCTCGGTCGGGCTTGCCGCAATCAACGCAGTGACCGATGCCATTTACCGCGCAGCTGGACATGAACTCGCTACAGCGCCTGATTCTATGGGCGGACTGACCCTCGAACCCGATGATCGTCTCGGCATGATCGGGAATTTCCCATCCTTGGTGCACAGGGCGCGGGAACGCGGCGTCGAAGTCAATGTGGTCGAACGCAAGCGGCACATGGTTGGAGAAACGAATGGCGTCCGCATCACGCTCGATCCCGGCGTGTTAAGAGACTGCAACAAGATTATCTGCAGCGGCGCAACCCTGTTGAATGATTCGCTTGACGAGATGCTCGCGTACTGCGCTGATGCCGAACACATCGCGCTCATCGGTCCCACGGTCGGATTCTTCCCTGATCCGGTGTTCGCGCGCGGCATCGACATCGTCGGCGGCACGCGCATCGTCGACGGCGACCGGGCAGCCGAACGACTGGAGACCGGAATGAATTTCGGCGACAGCGCCGTGCGTACGGTCATTACTCCCGCAGATTACCCAGGCTTCGACCGGCTACTCGAAGACGCACAGGCCGGCACGGTATCGCCTTAGGCGCAACCCATCTCAAAATTATTCGGGCCAGCGTGGGCCCGAATAATTTTGAGATGGGTTCTAGATATTATCGCGTCGGTAGCGGGCAAAAACCCTGAGCTTCGACCCGCAAAGGTCTGTTGAATTTGCTGCGAAAATTCTCCATCGCGATTCCGGCCGTCAATTCCACGATCTGCGCTTCGCTAAAGTGCTCTTTCAATTGCGCGAAGAATGCGTCGTCGACTTCCTGTCCCGTGATGGTCATGCGCTCGGCGTATTCAATCGCCAGGCGCTCCTGCTCAGAATAAATCTCGCTTTCGCGCCAGTCTGGCAGCGCAAGAACCTTTGCTTCGCCGTCAGTAGCTTCGATCGCACGGAACGAATTGATGTCGACTCAGAAAGGGCAGCCGTTGATCGTGGAGACGCGCACATAAGCCAAGGCCAGCAACGTTGCGGGCAGCTCGCCAGATTCCTCGAACGAGGCGTAGAATTTCTTGGCCGCGCGCAGGATCGGCGGGCAGTGAGCCAGCACTTTGCTCGGATTGATGACGCCGCCGAACAACTCTTGCTCCGAGGCGAATTCCGCTTCGAGGATAGGGTCGCCGCCGGCTTGCGTGATCTCGGTAATTCTTGGCACAACGCACTCCTTTGTTCAATACGGGATGCGGTGGCTAGTGTACACGTCGTTCCATTCGTCGGCGACCGCCTCGCTAAATGCCGTGCCCAAGTTCCGCCGTCGCTTGCAGCGCCACCGATGATCCGGGCACCACGACTACGTAGTTATCCCTAGCCCGGATTCTGCTTGCGTTAGAATGTGCTCAGGAACACTACGCGAACCGCCCGGTACACCCATGAGCGCGCAACCCGAATTCCCAGGCCTCGAAAACCTAAAGTTCGACAATCGCTTCGTTTTCGAACTGCCCGCTGATCCCGAACCCAAAAACTACCGCCGCCAGGTCAGCGCCGCCTGCTATTCACGCGTGCTGCCGATCGCAAGCGTAGCACCCGAACTAGTCGCCTACGCACCGGAAGTCGCAGCACTGCTGGACCTGGAGGATGCAGACTGCGAAATACGGGCGTTCGCCGAAGTTTTCGCGGGCAACCGGCTCGCGGACGGGATGGACCCCTATGCGACCTGCTACGGCGGCCACCAGTTCGGCCACTGGGCCGGGCAGCTCGGCGATGGCCGTGCGATCAATCTGGGGGAGATCGTCAATCGCAGGGGCGAGCGATGGGCGCTTCAGCTCAAGGGCGCCGGGCCGACGCCCTACTCGCGCAACGCTGACGGCCTTGCGGTTTTGCGATCCTCGCTACGCGAATTTCTATGCAGCGAAGCGATGCATCACTTAGGCGTGCCGACCACTCGCGCCTTGAGTCTCGTGTTGACGGGCGAAGACGTAGTGCGCGATATGTTCTACGACGGCAATCCCCGACCCGAGCCCGGCGCCGTTGTCTGCCGTGTCGCACCTTCGTTCACGCGCTTCGGCAACTTTGAAATTTTCGCCGCACGAGGTGAAACGGATGTCCTTCGCCGCCTCGTCGATTACACCATTGCCGTAGATTTTCCAAGTCTCGAATTCAGCCTGGGAGCAACCGGTTCCGCGGAGAAGCACATGATCGTCGACTGGTTCGAGGAAGTGTGCCGCAGAACAGCTCGGATGATCGTGCACTGGATGCGGGTCGGCTTTGTTCACGGGGTGATGAATACGGACAACATGTCCATACTCGGTTTGACCATCGACTATGGCCCCTACGGCTGGCTCGAGAACTACGATCCCGACTGGACACCGAATACCACGGACGCGCAGGGTCGGCGTTACCGGTTTGGCCGGCAAGCTCAGATCGCACTGTGGAACCTGGTCCAGCTCGCGAATGCAATCTACCCGCTGGTGGCGGAGGTCGAACCCTTCGAGCGATCGCTCCACATCTACGACGAAATCTACGAATCGGACTGGCAGAACATGATGGCGCAAAAGCTCGGCCTGCGCGCATTCGAGACATCGGACGGGGAGCTCGTGTCCGAACTTTTCGAGGTGCTTGCGCTGGTCGAAACCGACATGACCCTATTCTTCCGTGGCCTCGCGCAAGTGGCTTCGTCACCACCTGCGGCCGACGACGTAGACGGCCGACAGCTGATGGTGCCGTTGCTCGACGCCTTTTATGTCCCGGCTGAACGCACAGAGGAGTCCAAGCGTAGGATGCACGCATGGATGCACCGCTACATCGCGCGCATTAACCAGGATGGCCGGGAAGATCACGAGCGCAGAACCGCCATGGATACCATCAACCCCAAATTCGTGTTCAGGAATTACCTCGCTCAGCTCGCAATAGATCGCGTCGAGGAAGGCGATTTCTCGATGGTTAACGATCTGCTGAACGTGCTGCGCCGTCCATACGACGAGCATCCGGGTAAAGACGTTTACGCCGAAAAGCGCCCGGACTGGGCGCGTCATCGCGCCGGGTGCTCAATGCTGTCGTGCAGTTCGTGACCGTGCCTTCTTACGGCGCCGCCGATCCGCGATCTGGAAATGCGTAACGCTTAATGACCGCATTCGAACACGATCTGACGCCCGTCAAGCCAGATTACGACGGCGGCTCCATCGTCAACCTGATGCGCTCGATCGGGGATAAGTTTGGCGCAGCAGCCTCGGATTACCCGCCCCTCGCCGCCCTGCCGCCGGATCGCCTGGATCAAGCACGCCGCGTATTGCTGATCGTCATCGACGGTCTCGGCGCTGAATTGCTGAGGAACGTAGGCCGCGGCAGTCAGTTGGAGGCACGCGCGAGCAACACCATAACGTCGGTCTATCCGCCGACCACCGCGAGTGCGATCACCACCTTCATGACCGGGCTCGCACCCCAGCAACACGGTCTCACCGGATGGTTCATGCATTTTCGCCGGCTGGGCGCCGTGACGGCGGTCTTACCCTTCGTGCCACGCTATGGACGCAAGCCCCTGTCGGGGGGAGGCGTCGACCTCGCATCACTGCTTTGTTGCCCGAGTTTCTTCGATCGCATCAAGGCGCAGTCGGCGACACTGCAACCCGCGGCGATCGCCGATTCAGATTTCAGCCGGCATCTGGCACAGGGCGCCGAGCGCATTCCGTATACGACACTTGCGGAATTTGCCAACCGCCTGCAGGCCTATTGCCGCGGCGAAAGCAGCGCGGCTTACATGTATGCCTACTGGTCGGATCTGGATCGACTCGCGCATATCCACGGGCCATCCAGCGACGCCGTGAAAGTGCATTATGACGAAATCGACGCTGCACTTTCGGCGATCATCGAGGTTTGCGAGCACAGCGGAACGCTTTTGATCATCACCGCCGACCACGGATTCATCGACAGCGGCGCTGAGGAACGCATAGATTTGGAGAACCATCCAGGACTGGCCGACACTTTATCTCTGCCGCTTTGCGGCGAGCCGCGCACCGCTTACTGCTACGTGCGCCATCGTTCAGCGCAGGCCTTCGAAAAATACATCGATCGCGAATTAGCGCAAGTCGCGACGTGGCTCCCCAGTCATCGCCTGATCGACGACGGATGGTTCGGTGTCGGCAAGCCGCATGCGGAACTCGCTGCCCGGATCGGCGATTACACGCTGCTGATGCGCGGCCGTTACACCATTCGCGACCGGGTCGCGGGCGAGCGGGACATTCACCTGAATGGCGTTCACGGGGGCACTTCGGCTGCAGAGCAGTACGTTCCGTTGATCCTGGCGGGACCCTGACACTAATCAAGCGTTTCCGCGGCGACGCATAGTACGGCTGGCATCGCCGGTGTCAGGCACCGTCATTCCACTACTTCATATCTAAACACTCCGATGTAGACGCCCGATTCCAGGATGCATTTCTCAAAAGAATCGTGTAGGCTCCGGCAACTTGGCTGACGAACCGGTTCAGGTCAGCCCGCACTCGCGGCATACCCCTCCAAGGCTATCCCCGATTTTCGACTCTCAACGCGTGGACCGGCGTGGGCACGTACAGCCCTTCCGCCAAGGAGCAAGTTCGCTGACATTCGATTTCATTGGGCAGAGGACTCAGTTGCTGCGTGCCGTATTCGAGCAGAGCGTCGGCGCGCCCACCGCCATGCAGTGTGAGGCCATTCTTGGCGGCGAAGACCTACTTGCCAGCCGCCCGGACCGGCACCGGCAATACGCCGGCAATCGCGTGGTCGCTGCAGGAGCTTTCGGCGACGACGCCGATCGTGGTCGCAACATCGGGGTGACTGACCGGTCACGCCGCACGCGAGCAAACTAAACCTACAATTACCGAACCGAAACTGAGGAAATGACAATGGCGATGGGAACTGTTAAGTGGTTTAACGCGACGAAAGGATTCGGATTTATTGCACCTGAGGACAAGAGTAAGGACGTCTTCATCCATATCTCCGCCCTCGAAAAGGCCGGGATCAGTGGACTGGCTGAAGGCCAGAAAATAGAGTACGAAATCGGCGCCGGCCGTGACGGCCGCACTTCGGCGGAGAACGTCCGCCTGGTTGACTGAGTCGCCGTTTTTTTTAGCGATCGGCAACCGCGTCTCCCGATGCGGTTGCCGCCTTTACATTCGCCGTTGCCAGGAGGTCGTGCAGGATGGCGCGAAAGACGAACTACGCGTTCGAACGAAATTCCAGGGCCAAGGCCAAGGCCGAGAAGCGCGAAGCAAAGCGGCTGGCCAAACTTGCCGCCAAGGCGGAGAAAGAACCCGCTGAGTCGACACCCGAGTCGGACGATGGCACCCGCGCGGCCGATACCACGGCGGACGACTCCGCACCGCATCCGACCGACTAACGCGTCATTCAATCGGCCTTCCCGTTATTGCCGATTGATCGGCACGCAAACGCCGATTTCCGGTATCTTTTGCAAGAAAAGCGCGGGAAACCTTGCCTCCGAACGTCCGGTGTTCGCGCACCTCCTAAAGTCGCAGAGCTGCGGCGGGTCAGGTACCCAGTCGTCGCATCGCCGACACTGTCATGTACTGATCGTAAAAATCTTCCACATGATGGGTCGAGTAGTAACCGCCTGCGACTTTCTCTCCTTGGTGGAAATGACTGATCCTGCCCGACTGTACGTCGTGACTGATCACCCGGTTCCAGCTCCATCATGGGTGACCTTTTACCTCGAAGACAAGGTCGCCTCTCGTATGCACGCTCGGGTCGAGGATGATCGTCCACAGGTCGAACCGGCCCTGATTCGCTCTGGCGTCACTCGATTCCGAGCAGATGAATGTCGAGACCTTTTATGCGCATGAGCAGGGAAATGACCACGATTACGTCACCGCCGGGTTCGACCTCGGTTGGGGTCAGGGCGCGGACATCGGCACCGACGACACTTTGACCACCGTGGCCGAGCGCCTGCATTGCTCGGCGCCGGATTTGCGATTTTTATCGAGGTGCGCACCCCGCTTTTCGCGCTGTGGTAAGCGGCCGACGTGCCGCTGCCGCTTTGCCGAATATCGAACCGATGTTAACGATCGAACCGCCGCCGTTTTCGCGCATTGCGGGTGCCGTGTGCTTCATCCCAAGCCATACCCCGGTGAGATCGGACACCGATAATTCAGTCCCACAAGTCCCCGTGCGGTGCAAGACTCGAAGACGACGGATTATCGAAGCACAAATCCCGCATAATCTGTCGCCGCGACCTCGTCACATTTTTCTTTGTAAACGGGCGCGCCGCCAGCGTAGAGCATAAAGGTGCGTTTTTTCCCCGGGACGTTCGGGCTGACGCCCATGAACCAGGAATCGGCGGTAGGAAACAGCGTCTTTTCAGCAGTTTCACCCACGTGCTGGGTCCAGGCGTTTTCTGCTTCGGTGGTGGGCTCGATATGCCGGTACTCGTGTTCCGCCATGTAGCGAATTAGGTCCGTCACCCACTCGACGTTCTGCTCGATACACCGCGGGATATTGCAAAATGTCGACCCGTTATGTGGACCAACCAAAGTAAAGAAGTTGGGAAAGCCGACCGTTTGCATACCGAGGTAAGTGCACGGGCCGTCGGCCCATTTGTCTTTGAGCTTTTGACCGCCCAGGCCGCGGATCTCGATGCGGTTTAACGCACCCGTGACGTGATCAAAGCCCGTCGCGTAAATGATCGTATCGAGTTCATAGTCGGTATCGCTGGTTGTTATCCCGGTGGCGGTGATGCGCTCAATGGGCGTCTCCTTGATGCCCACCAAGGTGACGTTGTCCTGATTGTAGACCTCGTAATAATGCGTTTCCATGGGCACGCGTCGGGTCCCAAAACCGTGATTCGTAGGGATCAATTTTTCCGCGGTCACTGGATCGTCAACCCGCGCGCGGATCTTGTTAGCGATAAACTCCGTGAGCAAATCGTTCGCTGCTACATTGGTCATCGTGTCATGGAAGTTACCGAGCCAGATGCCAAATCCCGGCTCCGCATAAAGTTTCTCAAAAATCGCTTCGCGTTCTTCTGCCGAAACGTCAAATACCGAGCGTGGATCCATCCCGTGCACAAAGGCGCCGAAGGTCTCGCTGCACCGTTTGAATATTTCGGGGTAACTGGCCTTGATTTTTCGCTGTTCCTCTTCGTCTATCGGACTGTTGTGCAAGGGTGCACACCAATTTGGGGTGCGTTGAAAGACATAAAGCTCACCAACGGTTTTGGCGACTTCCGGGATGAGCTGAACGGCCGTGGCGCCGGTCCCGATGACCCCGACGCGCTTGCCGTTGAAATCAATGTCCTTGCGGCCGCCGAGTCCGTCTGGATCCTGCGGCCATAGTGCGGTGTGATAGGCCTCGCCAGTGAAATCCTCGATACCGTCGATCAAGGGCATCTGGGGTGCGGAAAGCGGTCCGGTCGCCGAAATCAAAAATCTCGCGCCCGCCGTGGAACCATCCTCGAACTCGATGTTCCAGCAGTCGTTCGACTCGTCGTAGGTCGCCTTGGCAACGCGGGCGCCGAATTCAATATCCGTCGTTAAGTCAAATTTATCCGCGACGAAATTCAGATAGCGCAGGTTGTCGGGTTGGCCGGAAAAATGTTCCTTCCACTCCCACTCTTGCAACACTTCTTCGGAAAAAGAGTAGCCGTAGGAGTAGCTCTCGGAGTCGAAACGGCAGCCAGGGTAGCGGTTCCAATACCAGGTACCGCCGACACCGTCACCGGCTTCGTAGACTCGCACCGAGAGTCCGAGCTCCCGCAAACGGTAAAGCTGATACATCCCCGAAATGCCGGCTCCGATGATGATGGCATCGTATCGATCGACCGACGAGGTCGCGGGTGTCGACGGATTACCTTGA
>JAYYZW010000024.1:0-5403 GCA_036339995.1 Pseudomonadota bacterium | reverse complement strand
CAGCGCGTCCCTGCGCTTCACCCCTGCGGGGCTGTCGCGAAAATTCGTTCCCGACGAATTTTTCGTTAAATAGAACCACTATTCGCCTCAAACCGTGATACCTCTCAGACCGCTCTCCCACCCGCCTCGCTACGATTCCCTAAGCCCGACAGGCTGCTAAAGTAAGGGTTGCGCAAGCAGCAATGAAAACTTGGTGGCATTTGATTCGTAATGCCTGACGATCTCGAACCCCGTTTCGGCGAACATCGCTTCGAGTTCGGTGCGCGTGAACTTGGTACTGACCTCGGTCAGGATGTGGTCACCCTCCTTGAACTCGAGCCGCCTCTCCATGTCCCCGAACTGCACGGTCTGTTTCCGCATCGAGATCAGATGCATTTCGATGCGCGATTCGAGCGGGTTGAAATGCGCATAATGCTCGAAACCATCCAGATCGAAGTCCGCGCCGAGTTCCCGGTTCAAAACGCGCAATATGTTGAGGTTGAATTCGGCGGTTATGCCCGCGTTATCGTTGTACGCGGCGTGCAGCACGTCTGGCTCCTTGACCCTATCGGCACCCAGTAACAGCTTATCGTTACGGCCCATGACGTCGCGCACTTCCGCGAGAAAATCCAGACGTTCTGTCTGCGTGAAATTACCGATGGTGCCGCCCAGGAAGACGATGAGCGTGCGGTCCGCCCGGTGCGGCAGATTGCCGAGACCCGCGGTGTAGTCGCCGACCATGGGGTGCACTTGGAGCCAGTCGTATTCCGCATGCAGCGCTTCACCGCTGGTCACCAGTACCTCGTCGCAAACATCGAGCGGCGCATAGACCGGATAGAAGGCTCGATCGTCACAGGCGTTCAGTAGGTGGCGCGTCTTGCGCGACGTGCCGCTGCCGAGTTCGACGATGCACTCGGGGCGCGCGGATTCGATCACATCGCCGGCAATCTTCTCGAGCAACGCGCTTTCCGTGCGGGTCGGATAGTATTCCGGCGCATCACAGATCTGATCGAACAAATCCGATCCCCGCTCGTCGTAGAAATATTTCGGCGGCAGGCTCCGCGGCTCGCCGAACAGACCGTTGACGACATCTTCGGACAGGGTCGAAATCACCCGCGTCGGCCGGATGGTCTGACATTCGATGGTAGTAGTGATTGCGGTATTCACGAATGAATCCTTGTGCGATACTCGCCGGTCGGCGAGATCTTTGTATCCAGACACAAAGATTAACATTCGCGACAACCAAGATATATGGCGGACATCTCAGTTCGCCGCACGCGATGTCCACGAAAAAGATCGGCTCGACGATGACCATCATCGCAATTATTGGATTAATTGCGATTCTGACCCTGTTGTTTTCAGAGCGGATCGAAGACTACAGAAACCCGAATCGCACGGTCGAAAGCCTGAGCGCGCCGGGCGGCGCGCCCACCATTGTTCTCCACCGCAACCGCTACGGCCACTACGTCGCCAATGGCGAGTTAAACGGCGTCACCACGGAACTCATGCTCGACACCGGGGCGACGGACGTCGCTGTCTCCGAGGCCGTCGCGGCTATGGCCGGGCTAGCGAAAGGACCGGCCTATCCCGTGTCGACGGCTAATGGCTCAACCATTGCCTATGCGACGGTCATCGCGTCGGTCAGGCTGGGAGACATCGTCGAATACGACGTCAGGGCGAGCATCGTACCCCATCTCGATGACCCGCAGGTGCTGCTGGGCATGAGCTTTCTCGAGCGCCTCGATTTCTCCCAGCGCGGTGAAACCCTGGTCTTGAAGTCACGGCGCGCACCGAACGGAGCGCCAGCGCTTTGAGCGGCGCGCTGGCCGGTGCCGACGAGCTGCTGAACGCGATCGGCGGGTTCATCTGGAGCGAGTACCTGCTGATCCCTTTGCTGGCGGGCGTCGGCCTCTACCTGACCGCCGGCCTGCGCGGCATGACTTGGATCTGCATTCCGCGCGCATTCGCGCTTCTTTGGCGCGGCCGCGTCCGCGGCAGCGGGAATGGCGAAATCTCTCCCTTTCAGGCGCTGATGACTGCGCTATCGGCGACGGTCGGCACCGGCAATATTGCAGGCGTCGCCACCGCGATTTATTTCGGCGGACCGGGTGCCGTATTCTGGATGTGGATGATCGCCCTGTTCGGCATGGCAACCAAGTACGGTGAAGCGGTACTGGCGGTGCGTTACCGCGAAGTCGATAGCCTCGGCCATCACGTCGGCGGACCGATGTATTACATCCGCAACGGCCTCGGCCGCGGCTGGGCCTGGCTTGGTACGTGCTTTGCGTTGTTTGGCATGATCGCGGCTTTCGGGATCGGCAATGTCGTACAGTCCAATTCGGTCGCCGACGTCATGCATTCGACCTTCGGCGTATCAATCTGGATAACGGGCGCCGTGGCGGCGGCGCTTACGGGGATCGTCATCATCGGCGGAGTGCGGCGTATCGCACGCGTGGCAGAGGCGGTTGTGCCCGTCATGGCCCTGCTCTACGTCGGCATCGCCCTGCTCATTCTCGCGATCAGGATCGAAGCCGTCCCCGACGCTCTCGCGCTGATCTTCGAGAGCGCCTTCACCAACACGGCCGGCACCGGAGGATTCGCCGGCGCCACCGTGTGGATGGCGCTCCGCTGGGGCTTCGCGCGCGGAATCTTCTCGAACGAAGCGGGTCTCGGCAGCGCCGCCATCGCCCACGCCGCAGCCCGCACCGACAAGCCGGTCGAACAGGGTATGATCGCCATGCTCGGCACCTTCATCGATACCTTGTGTATCTGCACCATGACCGCACTCGTGATCCTGGTGACGGGCGCGTGGACCCTCGGGGAAGCCGGTGCGTCCATGTCGGCGGCAGCGTTCACCGCAGGGCTCGGGGAGGCGGGTGGCAAGATCGTCGGGCTCGCCCTTGTCGTATTTGCTTTCACGACGACCGTGGGTTGGAGCTACTACGGGGAGCGCTGCGCCGAGTATCTCTTCGGGGTGCGGGTGATCGCGGGCTACCGCATCGCTTGGATCATCGCCATCATGAGCGGTGCCGTAGTAAAGCTCGAACTGGTGTGGGCGCTGGCGGACGTGTTCAACGGCCTGATGGCGCTCCCGAACCTCATCGCCTTGTTGCTCCTGAGCCCCGTTATTTTCAAGATGACGCGGGACGCTTTGTCCGGGCCGAACCCGGCACACGCAGATTTCGACAAGCGTGCTTAGTCGACAGGAGCAAGCCATGCTCGTGCCCGAGGACCTTGACGCCGTGGTCACGGCTGCGTTGGCCGAAGACGTCGGCAGTGGCGACATCACGGCTGAACTCATTCCCGCCGGGCGCACCTGCATGGCGGACGTCGTCTGCAACGAAACCGCGGTGCTCGCGGGGCAGCCGTGGTTCGACCGGGTCTTTACTACGCTCGATCCCGCTATCGTCACGCAGTGGTCATTCAGTGACGGCGACGAATTGACTCCCGATACCGTCGTCTGCCGGATCTCGGGACCGGCGCGCGGGATCGTCACCGGTGAACGCACCGCCCTTAATTTCGTGCAAACCCTTTCCGGAACCGCGACCGTCACGCGCCGTTACGTAGCGGCATTGTCGGGTTCGACTACGCGCGTGCTAGACACACGCAAGACTCTGCCGGGATTACGCGCCGCGCAAAAGTACGCGGTGCGCTGCGGCGGCGGCGTCAATCACCGCATGGGTTTGTTCGACGCGGTGTTGATCAAGGAGAATCATATCGCGGCCGTCGGTTCGATCGCGGCCACCCTCGACGCCGTGCGCCGCACACACCCGGACATCAAGATCGAGGTCGAAGTCGAAAACATGGGCGAGCTTGCGCAAGCCCTCGATGCCGGCGTGGAGATGATCATGCTCGACAATTTCTCGGCCGGCGCCATTGTTGACGCCACCGCGTTTGTCGACGGCCGCGCCGTGATCGAAATTTCGGGCAGCGTCGAGCTGGCTAAGCTAGCCGAGATCAAAAATACTGGCGCCGATTACGTTTCGATCGGCGCCCTGACCAAGCACGTGCGCGCCATCGATTTCTCGATGCGTATCGAAAAGCGCTGAACGCCGCTACCTAAGGGCCACTATTTCCATGCCCTCTCCGGGACGCCGTTTTGCTGTGGAAGCCTGGACACGTTAGGGTGCGAAAGGCGGTGTGACATCAGGCAACAATAATGAAAAAGCTCTTGTTTCAACTGGATACCGATCCCACCCCGAATATTTTAGACACCGTCATCGCTTACGACGGCGGTGCCGACCATGTCTTGTCCTACGGCAACATCAAGCCGAGCACGGTGGGAATCATAATCGATAGCGCGATTTTTACGTGCCCGCCGAAAAATGAAGAAAAACACGGCGCTGTTCGTGTCGGGCAGCAACATAGCAGACGGCGAAGCCGTGCTTGCTTCAGTGCGTAATCATTTTTTCGGCGATTTCCGCGTGTCCGTCATGCTCGACAGCAACGGCAGCACCGCCACGGTCGCGGTCGCGACGATAGGGCTGCATGCGAATCTCGCGCGAAAGCGCGTGGTCGTGCGCGGCGGGTGTCGAGTTGCTCCATGAAGACGCATGGAAGGACCTGCCGGAGCTCGAGATTCTGATGGACGCCAACGCGACGCCGTGCTCGACGCGCCTGAAATTTTTGAACTGGCGCAAGCCGTGGTGATGAGGCCCTGAGCGCCTTCGATCATGTGCGGCCGCTTCATGCTGAACAGCGATGCCGCGGCGATCGCCACCGAATTCGAGATCGAGACGGTGGGTGGCGTCGAACCACGCTACAACATCGCGCCCAGTCAGCCGGTTTTGACCATTCGTAACGAGGATCACGAACGTACCGCCGTCGAAGTCAGGTGGGGCCTCATCCCTTCGTGGAGCCGCGATCCCAAGATTGGCAATCGCTTGATCAACGCCCGCTCCGAAACGGTAGCCGAGAAGCCCGCCTTTCGTGCGGCATTCCGCCGCCGCCGCTGCCTGGTGCCGGCGAGCGGTTATTACGAATGGCAGGCCCGGCCAGGCGGCAAGAAGCCTTTTTTCATCTATGCTGCAGCGACCGGATGTTTCGCTATAGCGGGCTTGTGGGAGCGATGGCAGCGCGATGACCAGGTGATCGAAAGCTGCACGCTTTTGACCTGCGACGCCAATCGCCGCTTGAGCGAGATCCACAACCGCATGCCGGTGGTTATCCGCCGAGACGCTTATAATCTGTGGCTCAACGCCGCCGCCGAGCTGTCGGCCCTGACTGCGGTACTCAAACCGGCGCCCGATTCGAGTTTCGATATGCATCCTGTAAGCAAGAGAGTGAACTCTCCGCGAAATGACTCCATCGAATGTATCAAGGCGGACGGCGCTTAAGCACCCGATCGCACTCTGTTTGATGCTGGCGGCCGCGGCGCTGGCGCCGGTCGGATTCGCGCAGGTGCCGCAGTCCACTGCGAACGAC
>JAYYZW010000023.1:0-51683 GCA_036339995.1 Pseudomonadota bacterium | reverse complement strand
CTACTCAACAAGTGCGACAAGCTGAACAAAGGCCAGGCGCAAAACGCCCTGCTAAAGGTTTCACGCTATCTCGAAGCCGCCGGCGGAGCCGCTACGGCACAACTTTTCTCCGCGCTCAAACGCACTGGCATCGAGCAAGCCCACGAAGCGGCGGGGCGCTGGCTGGATGTGGCCTAAGGAAGCCCTGAATAAGTCATGGCACATTTGCTTTGCCCATGAAATCGCGGAGCCTTACATTACGAACCTTGCCAATAGTCCCCGCTATTGCCTGCGATTCGTGCCTTGATCTGCACAATTTCATGAGCAATTCACACGCACCATGACTTATTCAGAGCTTCCCTGAGCCCGAGCGGGGGAAACCGTGGTGGCAACGAAGCACAAGGTTTCCTTAGCGCACCTGATGGCTTGACGAGAGTAGAAATCGTCCGGGGATCCCCACAGATTTAGTCGAGATGGCGAAAAAAAAGGGCCCCGGTGCAAGTGGTAAGGGGGATTTACAGTACCGGGGCCACTTTGAGGTGCCCGATTGGGGAGATCGGGCATCGCCCACTTGGGAGGTTGTCGTGGGCACGTTCTGTAGAACGTGTCATTAAGACCACATGACCACGGCTTGGTTCCCGCGTGCGAGTCCGGTCGAAAGGTCTATCGGACAATCGTCCTAAGCCTTTGATTTTGTTTTAAGATTCCGTCAGTGGACCGATAAACCGCGGCTCCCTGGAGTTTGTTAGCAAGTGCCCACATCAATTAGTAGGCCCTTCCTGGAGGCGCTTCGGCCGTGAAGATCAGGACATGCCGTATTTGCGTCGGAATTTGTCGACGCGGCCGGCGGTGTCGACGATTTTCTGCTGCCCGGTGTAGAACGGGTGGCAGGCGGAACAGACATCGATGTGGAGCTGGCCGTCAGCCAGGGTCGAGCGCGTTTCGAAGGTATTTCCACAGCTGCAGGTAACCGATATTCCGGTGTATTCTGGGTGTATGTCGGGCTTCATGGCCGCCACTCTAATCGATGCGAAGGGCCCGGGATTCTAGGTCCGGCGAAAGGCCAATGCAAGCTTGCGCGCGGTGTTTAGCGCGCCCTTGAATTCCGCACGACCTTAAACTCGAAAACCGCCGTGGCGTCGCCGGTTCACACTATCCATGAAATAGACTCCGACCCCGAACGCGGTGGCGACTATGGCGGCGAGGAGCACCATCAGGGTGGTCGCATAGGATTCCAAAACCATGGGGACCAGGGCTGAGACGTCTTCTTTCGAAGAGCGCGCTTCGAGCTTCTCGATCTGCTTTTGCGCGTCGTCGAGCGCAATCTCGAGCCCGTCCCGGGCGCGCTCAAGCTCTGCCAAGCGGACGTCGAGCGGCACTTCGGCCCGTTTGACTTGAGTCCGCAAGGTTGCCAATTCGGATTGATATTTGCCGGCGCGCAGGCGTTCGCCGGAGAGCTTTCCCTTGAGTTCGGTATTTTCCTTCGTAAAAGCTTCGATCTGAGCTTCGGCAGCGCGTAGATCGGCGGCGGAATCGACGTTGGCAGGCGCGGCCCGGGGCGCCTGCTCCAGTGTCTTAATGCGCCGCTCCAAGGAAACCTTTTCTTTCTCCAGTTCCGCGACGCGGATCTGCGCCGGTCTGTCGCCGGTGAGGTAGGCGGAGTCGACCCAGCCCCTCACGTTATCCGGATCCTGGATATACACCATCTCGCCTTCGCTACGCAATACTTCCAGCGCCGTACCGGTGGGCAGCACCTTGATGATGGCGCTGTCGAGATCCTTATTCTGGTGGACGCCGACGAGAAGCTTGTCGATGACATAAGCGGTATCGGGCGCGCCCGATACCACGGGCAGCCAGCAAACCAGAATCAGAAGCGAACAGAATTTAGCGGGCGAAAACATTTCGCGCGGATTATCCAGCTTCTTCAAGCATTCAGTCCAGCTTGTCGCAACGAGGGCTTGACGCGAGGTTCGCGCCCGCGAAAACGCTCGAACAAGGCCATCGCATCCTCCGCACCGCCGTTTTCCAGGATGATCGAGCGGAATCTCTTTCCCATTTCTCGGTTGAAAATCCCTTCTTCCTCAAACAGCGAGAACGCGTCCGCCGACAATGCCTGCATATTTCGCTACGCAACTAGAACCGATCTCACCCACAAGACAGAAGGTGCTTCGGTGGCTGGTCAAGCAGCCGTCAAACGCACGCCGATGGCCCAGATCGCCGCGCACAGCAGGGGCACGGCGACCGTCAGCAGAACGGCTGCGTTCCGCTTGCAGGTCTTGATGATGTCGTCCTCGGTGCCGGCCGCGATGACGAACGGGCGGCGGCGGTCGCAGGTCCGACCGAGCACGTCCACGGGCGGCGGACCGCTCCCCTCTTTCTGTCCCGCCGCGACCTCGCGTTCCGCCTCAACGCGGGCCTTTTCCCATTCCTTGGCGTCGATTTGACCATCCCCGTTGTCGTCGAAACGCTCCAATATCGTGGCCTGATCACGTTTGTATTCGCGCAGGAGCTCGCCGACGGCTGCATTGTTGTCGAAGCGTGACCCCGCACCGCCGTGGGTCGTGAAATGGCCGATGGCGTAGATCGGGTCCCCGGGTTCGATGCGCTGTTCGTTATAACGATAAGGTTTCCCTACCTGGCCCAGGACGCGGGCCCACCAGACGCCGTCGCTATCGTGATAGCGCCCTGGTATGCGGCTGGTCCCGTACCACACATTGCTATGGGTGGGTGTGACGACGGCGCCCTCTGGATCAATCGCACAATGCCCGCTCGTATCCACGAGATAAAATAATTCCTCGCTCGTAGCCTGATCCACGGTGACCCATCGGGACGCTCGCTTGCCGGTGGAGTAGTGCGTTTCGCGATGCTCGACCTTGTACTTGTACCAGCCGCATAACTTCATCGACAGGGGCGCATGGATGGGCTCGCCGTCCATCAGGTCCGCCATGCCCTGAAGCTCGATATATCCCTGGGGTGCAGAGCGTATGAGAGAAGTCGGCATGTCCTCGATTACCCGCCTGCGTTTCAGGTAGACGAATGCACCAATTAAAGCGCCGATGGCGACGAGCATGAACGCAAGGGCGAGGAACCAGAACCCACTGGTCTGCGCGTGCTGAATGGAATAGGCGTACGTATCGAGGGTGGCCATGACAGCGGCGGGCCAGGGGGGATCTAAAAAATCAGTTGAACAAGGCTTTGACGTCCACGTCCTTTCGTTCTTCTTCCAAGAACTCCAGGAGCTCCGGTTGGCCGAAACCGAACCAGCGGGAGATGACGACGTCGGGAAACTGTTCGACGCGCACGTTGTTGAGATTGACCGAGTCGTTGTAAAACTCGCGGCGATCGGCGATGGTGTTCTCGAGCGTCGTGATGCGATCCTGCAGGTACTTGAAATTCTTGTCCGCTTTCAGTTCCGGATAATTTTCGGCGACCGCGAATAGCTTGCCAAGGCCTTGTCGAAGTGAAGTTTCAGCACCGCCCAGGCCCCTTATGTCACCGGCCTCGCGCGCCGCAAAAACCGCGGAGCGGGCGGAGATGACGCGCTCGAGCGTATCCTTCTCGTGGGCCATGTAGGCTTTGCAGATCTCGACGAGCTTCGGCAATTCGTCGTGGCGTTGCTTGAGTAATACGTCGATGTTCGACCAGGCTTTGGAAACGTTATGCTTCAGCGTGACGAGGCCGTTATAGATCGTAATGCAGTAGGCGAGAACAAGCGTAGCGAAAACGAGAACGATTATCGTTCCGATGTCCATGTGCCCTCTCCAATGCGCCGGCATCGGCGCGTATTATCGCACTTAAGAAACCTCTGAGTAAGTCATCGAGTATTTAAACCAGGTTCTAAAAAACGAACTGACGGCCGTCAATCAATATTTCCTACACGCGCGCATGTTTAAGAACTGGGGACTTACCGAACTCGACAACTACGAGTACAAGGAGTCGACCGACGAGATGAAGCACGCGGACCGGCTCATCGAACGAACCCTCTTCCTCAAAGGGCTGCCGAATTTGCAGGACCTTGGATTCCTGCGCGTCGGAGAAAATACGGTAGAGATGCTGAAAGCGGATCTCGCCTTCGAACACGACGCAATTTCCGTAGTGCACGAGGCCATCGCGTATTGTGAATACGTCAGTGCTTTCGTGACGCGGGAGTTGTTCGAATCCATCCTCGACGAAGAAGAAGATCACGTCGATTGGCTCGAGACCCAGCTCGATCTGATCGACCGCGTCGGCCTCGCTACGATTCCCTAAGTCCGACAGGTTACTAGCGGGTTCGCCGGGTACAATCGATAGTTGCAAATGGTTCTCATTTGTACTACGGTTACGATTGTCGAAATGATAACTGTTAGCTATGTACGTTTGTCTCTGCAATAACGTCACCGAAGGTGACATCGTGGACGCCGTCCAGAACGGTGCGCGCACACTCGATTGCCTGGCCAACCGGCTGGCTGTTTCGACCTGCTGCGGACAGTGCCAGTACTTCGCCGACGAGTGCCTCCAGAGCGCGCTCGACGCGACTTCTCCCCTTGCTGCGTCGGGCGGACCGGCGTTGCAGCTAGCGACATAATCCCTTAATCGAACCCCGCACGGCTTGCATCACAGGGACCCGTCCCGGCCTTGTAAACCGTAATGCTTCTCATTAGCCCCATCATTGGCAAATACACACTATTGCGTCAGCTTACCTGTGGAGATACCTCAGTGAACCTCAAGCACACGATTGCCCTCGGCCTGCTCTTGGCACCGACCTTCGCCATCGCGGAGAACACGCCGGATCTGAACGAGATCTGGCGCATCGTGCAGCAGCAGCAACAGACGATAAAGGCCCTCACGGAAAAGCTCGATCGGGCCCTGCGCGTGCTCGACCGTACCCAGACCCAGTTGGCGGGCGCGCAGGAGCAACTCACCGAGCAATCCGAACGCATCGAGGCAACCGCCGAGGTCGTCGACGAATCCCGCGGTGTATCCAAAGCGGCATCGTGGGCCGAGCGAACCCAGATCGGCGGCTACGGCGAATTGCATTACAATAATCTCGATGACGATTCGGTCCTGGCCGACGGCGGTGCGGATGATCTCGACCAGGCGGATTTTCATCGGTTTGTACTGTTCTTCAACCATGAGTTCAACGACTGGCTGCGCTTGGCGTCCGAACTCGAGATCGAACATGCGTTAGTGGGCGATGGACAGCCCGGTGAAGTAGAGCTGGAGCAGGCCTGGCTCGAGGCCGACCTGAACGACAAGCATCGTCTGAGGGCGGGACTCGACATCCTGCCGATCGGTCTGCTCAACCCGACGCACGAACCGAACACCTTCTACGGCGTCGAACGCAACCGCGTCGAGTCTGAAATTATTCCGAGCACCTGGTGGGAAGCGGGCGTCCGCCTGTTTGGGGACCTCATGCCTGGATTGGGTTATGACGTCGTAGTCCATTCCGGGCTCGTGATGCCGACGGCTGGCAGCAGCGCGTTCCGACCCCGCAGCGGGCGCTTGAAAGTGGCCAACGCCAACGATCAGGATCTTGCGTTCACCGGACGCCTCCGCTATACGGGGATCCCCGGGCTCGAACTGGCGCTTTCCGGCCAGTACCAGGCCGACTACACGGGCAGCGCCGATGATTTCGACGCTTCTGCCTTCCTCATCGAGACCCACCTCGACTATCGTCACGCCAGCGGTTTCGCTCTACGCGCGCTATACGCCCGCTGGGGGTTGGGGGACGATTCTTCCAGCGCCGTCGACCCGCGAACGCGCGACGCGGAAACGCTTTCGGGATGGTATGTTGAACCCGCCTACCGTTTTGCGATAGGGGTCGCCCCGGGTGAATTGGGCATTTTCGGACGCTACAGCCGCTGGGATGAGCGTGATCAACTCGGGCTCCTTTTCCAGGCATTCGAACGGTTCGATATCGGCATGAATTACTGGCCGCACCCTGACGTGGTGTTGAAGTTCGACGTCCAATGGGAGGACGTGGACGACCCGGTTGACCGCGTACTCGATGGCTTTAACCTTGGATTAGGTTATCGATTTTGATCCCGGCGCGATTATCTCACCAGCCATGCGCACCTCTGGACCAACTCCCGAGGACCGCTGGCAATATGCGCGCAAAACTCACCCGGCAAGCGCGTCGACGCAGCCGCTGGCCAATTTTCTGCATCGCGCTCCTGGCTGCGGTCCCCGTCGCGGCGGTCGATTTCTTCCTCGAACCCGCCGCGTTTCTGGCGGAGACCTTTGAAGGCACTGTGCCTGAACCGGACAGGTTGTGGCTCAAGGACCCGCTCAAAAAGCGAATACGTGCGATCCTCGGAGCGGAACTCGGATCACTGCGGGTCAAATACTGGGCCCGCGATGGACGGACCGCCTGGATCCTCGACGCCATCGGCCGTGACCGCCCGATCACCGCCGGCTTTGTCATTGAGGAAGGCCGCGTCGTACGGGTGGCCATTCTGATCTATCGAGAAAGCCGCGGGTGGGAGGTGCGCTACCCTTTCTTTACCGATCAATTCTTCGGCGCCCAGTTGATCGAGGACGACGCCCTCGACCGGAACATAGACGGCATAACGGGAGCGACCCTTTCCGTACGTGCGATTACGGGATTGTCGAAGGTGGCGTTGCTCCTGCACCATGAGGCGCGGAAAATAGCGGAGTGAATCCACAAGAAGAATCCCGAATTCGCCCGCAGCCGCCGCGCCTGCACCCGGTAACCCGCTGGCATCGGCTCCTCGGCATCGTGAGTACAGCCGTCGTGCTGCTTACGATCACCACAGGGCTGGTGCTCAACCATAGCGATCTATGGGATCTCTCGAAGCGGCGGGTGCGGAGCGCGGCCGTTCAGTATCTCTATGGACATTCGAATGCGCCGCTGTCTGCCTCCTATCGCATCGGCCGTGGATGGATCACGCAAATCGGCTCACGCGTGTTTCTCGATCAAGTGGAGATCCTGCAACACCCGGCTTTGTTCGTTGGCGCCGTCGAAATAGATAACGCGATCCTGATTGCATTTGAAGACGGCATGGTTGAACTCGATGAGGGTTTGAACGTCGTCGAACGATACGGTGCGCTGGATGGCTTGAAACCGCCGGTAAAGCGGATTGGCTCGAGCGGGGACGACGCCTTCGTCGAAGCAGGGGCGGGCGTCATGCGTTTCGACGCCACCGCCGCGGCGTTCGTCGCGATCGAGCGGTCAGCGCCCCGCTGGCAGGCGGCGAGCCCGCTTCCCGATGAAATTTCAACGCAACTCGTTTCGAACTACCGCGGGCCGGGCGTAAGCTATGAAAAACTGCTGATCGATCTGCATTCGGGCCGCCTGTTCGGCGCGGCCGGTGTCGTCATCGTCGATGCGGCTGCGATCTGCATGTTGATCCTGGCGGTGAGCGGCGTTTACCTGTGGTTCAAATTCAAGCGCAACAACCTTTCCCCGCCCCCGAAAGAAGTCCCTTCTAATCGACCTTAACCCGCGCGAAGCAAGATAGGCGGGCTAACCCGCCTATTGCACGAGTACGCTGGCAATCTAGCCCGGAAATTCGCCCGCAAGCGGGGCTCCTACAACGCCTCGGTTCAGCACCGTAGGAGCTCGCTTGCGGGCGAATAGAAACTTATGCCGTGAAGACAGGAGTCGAGAGCGACCATCTCGCCAACTCGTGCATGATGCGGGCTAAATGACCGCGGCCGCGCTCGCCGAACCACACTCCGGACAGTGAGGGTCCCTGGCGAAACGCATCGACTGCCATTCCATAGCGAGTGCGTCCAGGAGCAGCAGCCGCCCTGTTAGATCCGCGCCGATCCCCATCAACACTTTCAGTGTCTCCATCGCCTGGACGCTGCCGATGATCCCCAATACCGGAGCGGCAACGCCGTTCTGCGCACAGGTTTCCGCAACGCTTGATTCGTCGGAATAAAGGCAGCGGTAACAAGGGCTGTCTTCGTTGCCCGGATGAAAAACCGTGACCTGTCCTTCAAAGCGGATCGCTGCACCGGAGATCAGAGGTTTCCTGTGACGCACGCAGTGACGGTTGATTTCGAAACGTGTTTCAAAATTATCCGTCGCGTCGACCACGGCATCGATCGTTGGCAGCAATTCGTCGAATGCCTTGCGGTCGAGCTTGTGATCGCGTGTCTCGATCGCCGTCAGCGGGTTAAGCGCAACTAAGCGGTCACGTGCGGATTCGACTTTCTTCCGTTTCAAGTCCTCGCTCGAATGCACGATCTGGCGCTGGAGATTGGAAAGTGCGACTTCGTCGTGATCGACCAGCACCAGGCGCCCGACGCCGGAAGCCGCCAGGTACATCGATACGGGCGAACCGAGACCTCCCAGGCCGATCAGCAAAACAGAAGAATTGATGAGACGGTTCTGTCCTTCGATGTCGATTTCTGGCAGCAGGATGTGACGGCTGTAGCGGAGCAATAGCTGGTCATCCATCATTGGTCTCCTTAGGCGGCGCGGGATCTTCCGCATGCACGGTGCGCCGTATCTCCGAGCGTGCCCATTGTCGGCGACGAAGCTCCAGGCGGCCCGCTTCCCGTCGCGCGTTATGCGCGACGTAAATTCGCTGCACGATATTGTCCCAGCCGCCGACGTACTTCAAATCTTCCCGCTGGACGGATTCCCGGTAGCAGGCGATGGTCCACCGCAAGCGCGCGAGGACGGACAAGCCGCCCCGGTCGAAGTCGACGGCGGCTAGAATCGTCTCGAGCGTAATCGTGCGCGGATCGTAGGTGATTGTGACGGGGCCCTCGCCAACTTCCAGATTTTCGACACCGGCGATCCCGGCCAGTTCGTCGAGGTCTCGGTCGTTTCCAATCGCGCTCGCCGGCAGTGTGCGTTGGACGCGCCAGCTGCGGTCGGCATTTTGCGGATGCTTCACGGCCGGACGCCGGCAGTCACGCGTTCGCGGCCGGCGAGATCCCGACGCGTCGAGATGGAATCGAATCCGCGGATGCGGAGTAATTCACGCACGCTGTCACCCTGCCGCTCACCATGCTCCAGGACCAGCCGGCCGCCCGCGGTCAAACAGCGTGGAGCGTCTTCGATAATCGCAACGAGTGCCGACAGCCCGTCCGCTCCGGCATAGAGCGCTGCGGCCGGCTCAAAGCCGAGTGCCGGGCCGAGTTCGCTGCGCTCTGTGTCGGCCACATAAGGCGGATTGGTGAGGATCGCGTCAAACACGCGATTAGCGAACGGTCGGAGCCAGTCCGCGACTAGCACGCGGGTATTGGAGGTATTGAGCCGGGTGAGGTTTGCACGCGCAAGTTTGAGCGCCGGCAGGAACCGATCGGTCGCCGTCACGAAAAACGCGGGTCTCGCCCGAGCGATCGCCGCAGCGATCGCGCCGCTTCCCGTACCGAGATCGGCAACATGCAGAGCCGGCCCCGGGAGACACAGCTCGAGCGCCACTTCGACGAGCAATTCAGTCTCCGGGCGCGGCACGAGCACCGCATCGTTGATCGCGAGATCGAGTGAAAAGAACTCGGTGCGGCCGGTCAGATAGGGGACGGGTTTTCCAGAGCCGCGTTCCCGGACCAGCGTTCGAAACGTCGCGCACGTCCCGGCGTCGAGTACGCGTTCGGGATCGCTGTACAAGCGGGTGCGCGGAACGGCGAGGCTCTCGGCCAGTAACAGTTCGGCGTCCAGTCGCGGGCTCGAGCTTACCCCGAGTTGGTCGACGGCTTGACGTAAAGCCTCGGCAACGGTGATCGGCGGCGACATAGGTTCACGTCTCCGCGAGTTGTGCCATCAGATCGGCCTGGTACTCCACGACCAGGGGGTCAATGACGTGGTCGAGTTGTCCGTGGAGGATCTCGTCAAGTTTGTACACGGTCAGGTTGATGCGGTGATCCGTCACCCGCCCCTGGGGGAAATTGTAGGTGCGAATCCGCTCCGAACGGTCGCCACTCCCGATGAGATCGCGCCGCGTGTTCGCCTGCTCTCGGATCTGCTGGTCGCGTTCGGCCCTTAGCAGTTTCGCTTTGAGGAGGCTCATCGCCCGGGCACGATTCTTGTGCTGCGATCGTTCATCCTGGCATTCGACGACGACGCCGGTTAGCAGGTGAGTGATCCGGATCGCGGAATCGGTCTTGTTGACGTGCTGACCGCCGGCCCCCGAGGCGCGGAACGTGTCGATGCGCAGATCGCTTGGGTTAATCTCGATCTCGCTTATTTCGTCGACTTCCGGCATGACCGCAACGGTGCAAGCGGACGTATGGATGCGGCCCTGCGATTCCGTTTCGGGAATACGCTGCACGCGGTGAGCCCCCGATTCGAATTTAAGCCTTGAATAGGCACCCTTTCCGGATACCTTGGCGATGATCTCCTTGTGACCGCCGAGTTCAGCATCACGGGAACTCATGATCTCGATAGTCCAGCCACGTGCTTCAGCATAGCGGAGGTACATGCGCATCAGATCCCCGGCGAACAAGGCAGCTTCGTCGCCGCCCGTCCCGGCCCGTATTTCGAGAAAGAGATTCGCCTCGTCATCGGGATCTTTAGGTATCAGAAGTTTCAGCAGCTCGAAATCGAGCGCATTGAGCTCCATTCGCGATGCCATTGCTTCATCGCTGGCAAGGGCTCGTAGCTCCGGGTCGTCTTCCTTCATCAATTCCTCGGCGCTTTCGATGGCTTTCTCGGTTTCCCGATAGCGCCAGAAGCAGTCCACCAGCGGGCGAATCTCTGCGTATTCCTTCGTCAGGGTGCGAAATTGAATCTGGTCGGCAATGACGTCGGGCGTGGCGAGCATGGCGTCGAGTTCGCGGCGCCGTTCAACGAGGTTTTCCAGCTTGCCGAGCAGCGAGGCTTTCACGACTCACCCAGGTCTAGTAGTTCCCGCGCAATGCGAAGAAAATCCTCGCGATTGCCGGCGCGGCGCAGACTCATCGTCGAGCGGTGCAGTAGCTTGTTGGTCAAGCTGTGGGCCAGCATTTGCGTGACTTCTCCGGGATCATCCCCGCGCTCGATCTGTTTAAGGGCTTTATCGAGGGCTTCATTCCTGATCGATTCGGCGCGTGCGCGAAACGCGGTGATCGTGGCACCACTGCTTTGGGCTTCCAGCCAGTCCATGTAATCCTCAACCTGAATGTGCACCATCTCCTCGGCCTGTGCCGCTGCTTCCTTGCGGAGGTTCAGATTCGCCCCGACCACGCTTTCCATATCGTCGACGGTGTACAGGTAAACGCCATCGAGGTCACCAACGGAAGATTCGACGTCGCGCGGAACGGCGAGGTCGACGATGAACATGGGATCGAAGCCACGTTCTGCCATGGCCACGTCCACGATGCCCTGCGTTACGATCGGAAGACGGCTTGCGGTAGAGGAGACCACGATATCGACGTTCTTGATGCGCATCGGAAGTTGCTTCAAATCGATGACTTCGCCACCGTAACGCGCCGCGAGCGCTTCGGAATTTTCCCGCGTGCGGTTAGCGATGATGAGATGCCCGATATTGGCGCTCACCAAATGATTGGCGACCAGGGCGATGGTGTCGCCGGCGCCGATCAACAGGGCCGAGCGCTGCGCCAGAGCGCCGTGGATCTGCTGCGCCAGTTTGACCGCGGCATACGCGACCGACACCGGGGTGTTGCCGATATCGGTTTCCGCGCGAATCATCTTAGCGGTGGAGAAGGAGAACTGCAGAAGGCGGTTGAGCAGCCGGCCGACGGTCCCGGCGTCGACGGCGAGACGGTAAGCCTCCTTTAGCTGCCCGAGGATCTGCGGCTCTCCTAGCACGAGAGAATCGAGTCCGCAGGCCACTCGCAACACGTGACGCACGGCATGTTCGTCATTCAGCCGGTAAAGGTGCGGTTCGATCTCGGTCGGCCCGAGGTGCCGGTAATTCGAGAGCCAGGTTACGGCCCCGCTCGCCCCCTTCATATCCAGGTCGCAATAAATTTCGGTACGATTGCAGGTCGACAAAATCATCGATTCGGCGATCCCGGCCTGGGCGTTGAGGGCACCCAGCGCCGACGGTAGTTGTTCGCTGTCGAAAGCGACTTTTTCACGCACTTCGACCGGCGCGGTCTTGTGACTGAGTCCTAGGATGAATAAGGCCATTGCGATACTGGGTTCAAGGATCCGGCACTATTGTCCGACACGGGGTATGGACGCGGGGGACGGATGTCGACGGAATTGAACAAAATATAAGGTCGTGCCAACTGGGTTATAGTTTAAACTACACGGACGGCGGGACTCGATGACATCGTCGATTCCGGGCTTCCGGATGTTCGTGACGAGAGAATGCGGCTGATAGCCTTGAACCTGCTACGAATGATCGAGAAAGTACATGCTGGCAGCGCGACGCTGGCCGTAATCGTATTGATCCTCGCGGGCTGCGCCACACCACCGCGTCCGATCGTACATGCCATACCCGTACCGCCGCCGCCCGCCGCCGTACCCCAGACGGCTCCCGACCCGGATTTCGAATTCGCCGACGATCCCTTTTATCGTCTGCTGATCGCGGAATTCGCCGGCCAGCGCGGACACATGGATGTCACCGTCGAGCATTACCTGGCGCTGGCTGAATCCCTAGGTGACACGGCGCTTGCGCAGAGGGCTACCCGGATCGCGGTTTTTGCCCGTGACAACGATGCGGCTTTACGCGCGGCCAAGCTCTGGGTCGAACTCGAACCCGAGGACATGGAAGCACGCCAGATCATCGCTGTGATGTTCATTCGGCACGGGGATGCCGCTTCGGCCCTGCATCACCTCGAATACGTGCTGTCAAAGGAGAGCGACCATTCCGGTAATCGCTTGCGCATGATCGCGAATCTGATCGGGCCAGAGGAAGACTGGGCGATCGCACTCGATGTCATGGAGCAGTTGATGGAAAAGGTCGGCGACGACATCGACGCGCTCCTCGCCTATGCGCTCCTCGCCATCAGGGCCGAGCAGTTGGATCGTGCACGTGACGCGATGAACCGGATCGTCGAGCATACCGAATTGAGCTCAAACGTCGCGATGGCCTACCTGGCCGTGCTGCAAAAACAAGACAAGTTGGCGGAGGCAATTGGCTGGCTGGAGCACGTTTTGAGTGTCAATCCAAAGCAGTTCGGCCTGCGACTCATCTTCGCGCGCCTGCTCGCGGATGCAAACCGATACGAGGAGGCGCGCGTTCATTTCATTATGTTGTCGGAGGAATCACCGGACAATACCGACATCATTTTAGCCCTTGGTCTTTTGAACCTGCAGGCGGCGCGCGCCGACAACGCGGCGGCGAATTTCACGCAACTGTTGGAATTGGAGACTCGCGAGGACGAGGCGCATTTCTACCTCGCGCAGATTGCCGAATCCCGTGAACAGCACGAAGAGGCCATCGAACACTATCGAGCGATTGAAAACGGCGCCAATTACTTCACTGCGCAGCTGCGCCTGTCCATAGTCATGTCGTCGTCCGGGGCGATCGACGAGGCGCTCCAATTTCTCAGCAACGTCGTCGTCGAAGATGAAGAACAGGGATTTCATCTGGTACGGGCACGTGGTGAAATGCTGACGGAACACGACCGCTTGGACGAGGCCATGCAGACCTACGACGCGGCGCTGGCCGACGGCGCCTACAACACGGAACTGGTGTATACGCGCGCGATGCTGGCCGAGAAAATGGGCCGGATCGACGTACTCGAAAGCAATCTTAGAAGGATCATCGAAGAAGAACCGGACAACGCGCAGGCGCTCAATGCCCTGGGTTACACGCTCGCCGATCGCACTGAGCGTTACGATGAAGCGCTCGAACTGATCACCCAGGCACTCGAACTCGGCCCCGATGATTTCTACATCCTCGACAGTATGGGATGGGTTCTCTATCGTCTCGGTCGCCTTGAGGAAGCGGTAGAGTTTCTCGAGAAAGCGCGGGAAATACGCGGTGACCCAGAGGTGGCAGCCCATCTCGGCGAAGTGCTCTGGGTGATGGGCGATCGCGAAGCGGCGCGCGATGTCTGGGACAGTGCACTCAAGGATACCCCGAACGACAAAAAACTGTTGGACGTAATCGAACGCCTGACGCCGTGAGTCGGATTCTCGCTGTCGGCTTGATGGCGTCACTCGCCGCTTGCGCGAACCTTGTCCCGCGGCCGTTCGACCCCGTTCGAATGCCGGCTCCTATCTCCCCGAAGCATCACGCAGAGCAGGTGGGTGCTTTCAACAAGTGGCGCCTCGCCGGACGCATTGCGGTGCAACGCGCAGACCTTGGTTTTTCGGCTGATATCGATTGGCGGCAATCCGGTCGCGACTTCGACTTGAGAGTCATGGCACCACTGAATGGCGGAACGTTTCGCCTGAACGGCGGCGCGAGTAAGGTCGAAATAATCACGCCCAAAGGCGAGTCTTTCAGCGGCGTTCGGCCCAAGGATCTGATGCAGGATCACCTCGGCTGGTCCATTCCGCTGGACGGCACGCGCTATTGGATTCGCGGCATTCCCGACCCGACGGCAGCAAGCTCTCAGGAGATCACCGACGAGCAGGGCCGGTGGACCGATTTCGAGCAGGATCGATGGCGCATCAGCATCCTCGATTATGTGGCAGTCGACGGCCTCAATCTGCCGCGGCGGTTGTACTTGACTCGCGACGACTTCAAGATCCGGATTGTCGTCAACCAATGGGAGCGCCGTTGAGCCATGTCTGGCGTGGTCTGGCCTGCGCCGGCCAAGATCAACCTGTTTCTGCACGTCACGGGTCGGCGTGCCGACGGCTACCATCTGCTGCAAACCCTGTTTCAATTTCTGGAGATCGGTGACGAGATCGAAATCGAGGTGCGTACCGATGGCGCAGTCAAGCTCAGCGCTGATGTAGACCGGGTAGCGGCCCACGATAACCTCGTCGTGAAAGCGGCGAAGCGGCTGAAGCAGGAGTCCAGCACGACCCTCGGCGCCAATATTACGGTCCGCAAGCGTCTGCCGATGGGCGGCGGGCTCGGAGGCGGCAGCTCCGATGCGGCGACGGTACTGGTCGCGCTGAACGAACTTTGGTCGCTCGGAATCCCGAGGATGAAGCTCGCCGAAATCGGCCTCGCGCTCGGCGCGGACGTGCCGGTCTTCATTCATGGCCGGGCCGCCTGGGCGGAGGGCGTCGGTGAAATCCTGGAACCGGTGGAAATCGAACAGACGCCGGTCGTCGTGATCACCCCGGCGTGCCGTGTCGAGACGGCGCGGGTATTCAGCGATCCTGATTTGACACGGAATACGGCGCCAATCAAAATGCACGCCCTTTCGCTATCGGGTGCGGGGAATGACTGCGAGCCGGTGACACGCCGCCTCTACCCCGAGGTCGGCGAAGCACTCGACTGGTTGTCGCGGTTCGCGCCCGCAAGAATGAGCGGCACGGGCGCGAGCGTATTTGCGTTATTCGACGACGTTGACGAGGCGACGCGGGTTGCACGACGGGTGCCCGAATCCTGGACCTGCTTCGCCACGAGGCGCATCAACCGTTCGCCCCTGCTGGACCTCGTCACCGCGAGGCCCGCCGCGTGAAGCGCGCAGGTCCGGGATTGAACGAGGCCGATCTCGGTGCCGGATGCGGGGTCGCGAGGATGTGCCGCACAGGTCGGAATTACGGGAATATTGGGGTGTAGCCAAGTGGTAAGGCACGGGGTTTTGATCCCCGCATTCCCAGGTTCGAATCCTGGCACCCCAGCCAATTAAGCGCAGCGGGGGCGCACGGTCCAATCCGGTCGACGCGATGCCCCGGCAAAAAACGCGGTCCTCAGAGCAGGAGCTTTTCGACCGATGATTGAAGAGTCGATGATGCTGTTTACCGGTAATGCCAACCGCCCGTTGGCGCGAGCTGTGGCACAGCATCTTCAGGAGCCGCTCAGCAAAGCGATCGTCGGGCGTTTCAGTGACGGGGAAATCAACGTCGAAATCGCAGAAAACGTGCGCGGACGCGATACCGTCGTGATCCAACCGACCTGCGCGCCGGCCAACGACCACTTCATGGAGCTGCTCGTTCTCATCGACGCGCTTCGGCGAGCCTCGGCGCAGAGCATCACGGCCGTCGTGCCGTATCTCGGCTACGCACGCCAGGACCGACGCCCGCGATCGGCTCGCGTACCGATCACCGCCAAGGTGATCGCAAATACCTTGACGAGCGTCGGGACGACGCGGGTATTGACTGTCGATTTGCACTCGGAGCAAATCCAGGGATTCTTCGATATTCCCATGGACAACGTCTATGCCTCGCCCGTACTGCTCGGCGATATCTGGAAGCACGAATATGAGAATCTCGTGGTCGTGTCACCGGATGTCGGCGGCGTCGTGCGGGCGCGTGCCATCGCGCGCCGGCTCGACGAGGCGGATTTAGTCATCATCGATAAGCGGCGTCCCCGGGCCAATGAAACCGCGGTCATGAACATTATCGGCGACGTGATCGACCGCACCTGCGTCCTGATCGACGATATGGTCGATACGGCCGGAATGCTTTGCCAGGCGGCACAGGCGCTGAAAGATGGCGGAGCCATGGCGGTGGTCGCTTACTGTACGCATCCGATCCTGTCGGGCGAGGCGATGGACAATTTGAACGCCTCGACGCTCGACGAACTGGTGGTCACCGACACGGTCCCGCTTTCGGAGGAAGCGGCGCGATGTGAGAAGATAAGGCAGCTGTCAGTCGCAGAACTGCTCGGCGAAAGTATCAATCGCATCATTTCAGGGCAATCGCTGAGTTCCATGTTCGTGGATTGATGGAATTATTAGATGATATCCATCCAGAGATGGACAAATCTCGCCAAGACGCAAAGATCGCAAAGTGATAAGTAAACGTTATTAAAGTCGTACTCACTGCTTTCTTGGCGTCTTTGCGGTTTTGCGAGAGAAATATTGACGTTTTGGATGGCCATTAGGTGAGTTCTAGTGCCCCGCGCAGTCTGGTCGCGGACTCGCAGGGGTTTTGTTGGTTGAAATAGAGGAGATCCGGACGATGAACACTATCGAAATCGTAGCCGAGACTCGTGACGTTAAAGGCAAGGGTGCGAGCCGCCGCCTTCGTCGCGACGGCAAAGTTCCCGCCATTCTTTACGGCGCCGGCAGTGAGCCGGTGGCCATTCAGTTCACGCACTACGAAATGCTGCGAAAAACGGAAAACGAAGCGTTCTATTCGACCATTCTCACCTTGAAGCTGAACGGTACGACGGAGAAGGTGGTGATCAAGGATCTACAGCGCCACGCTTATAAATCAACGATCATGCACCTGGATTTTCAGCGCGTGGACGAGGCCGCGGTAATCACGATGCGCGTGCCAATCCATTTCATCAATGAAGAGCACTGTGTCGGCGTGAGATCGAGCGGCGGCATCCTTTCGCATATGCTTACCGAATTGGAAATCACCTGCCTGCCGAAGGATCTGCCTGGATACATCGAGGTCGACGTCCGGACGCTTGATTTGGGCGACGCGATACACTTGAGCGACCTCGTAATGCCGGAAGGCGCTGCGATTACGGCCTTGCAGCACGGCGGCGACGGCAGCCGTCCGGTGGTGTCAGTGCAGATGCCGAAGCTGGTGGTCGAGGATCTGGAAGAGGAAGCCGCAGAAGCTGAGGATCTGGAGGGCGTCGAGTTGGCTGAGGGCGAAGAAGCCCCGGCAGAAGAACGTGACGAAGCCGCGTCCGACAAGCCGAAAGAAGACGAATAAGACGTCGCTCTGCACTTCGTTGGGGTCCGGTCTTACATTGCCGCATACTTGCGGCAATGTAAGGCCTGACCCCGTAAAACAAAGACCGGAACACATGCGGTTCAACTCGTCGCGGGCCTCGGCAATCCGGGCGTCGGGGATGCTGGGGACCGCCACAATGCCGGATTCTGGTTGCTGGACCTGCTGGCGGAACGGTGGCGAGTCGAGTTGCGCCAGGAATCGCGGTTCAAAGCGGTGCTTGGGCGGGCGGCGTCGGGCCCCCGACTGCTCAAACCCCAGACTTACATGAACCTGAGCGGCGAAAGCGTGGCCGCCTGCGCCAGCTATTTCCGCATTCCGGCCGCGTCGATCCTGGTGGTGCACGACGACCTCGATCTGGATCCCGGCGCCGTACGCCTCAAACGCGGCGGCGGCCACGGTGGTCACAACGGATTGCGCCATGTCGAAGCACTCCTCGGCACGAGTGACTTTCTGAGGGTTCGCCTCGGCATCGGTCACCCGGGCACGAACGCCGACGTGAGTGATTATGTATTGCGTGCACCGACGCCCGAGGAGCGAACCGCGATACGTGATGCGATAGAACTCGTCGTCGATCGGTTCGAGGACATCGTCAGCGGCAAGTTCGATCGCGTCATGACGACGCTTAACCGGCGGCGTGATGATCGTGACACGGGGTCGGAGTGATTTAATCTGGTGCGTTGAACAACAGCGCGCCAGATTAATTCACTCCGACCCCTCTTTGCGGTATGGATAAAAGGCAATGGGATTCAAATGCGGCATCGTCGGTCTGCCCAACGTTGGCAAGTCGTCCCTGTTCAATGCGCTGACCAGCTCCGCTATCGCGGCGGAGAATTATGCTTTCTGCACGATCGAACCCAACGTCGGCGCCGTCGCCGTGCCCGATCCTCGACTTCAGCGCATCGCCGACATCGTCTTGCCCCGAAGAGTGGTCCCCTCGACGATGGAATTCGTCGATATCGCGGGCCTCGTCGAAGGCGCATCCCTCGGCGAAGGGCTTGGCAACAGGTTTCTGGCGCACATTCGTGAGACCCAGGCTCTGGCGCATGTCGTGCGATGTTTCGATAACGACAAGGTCGCTCATGTCTCCGGCCGTATCGACCCGATTTCCGATATCGAGGTGGTCGAAACCGAGCTGGCACTGGCTGATCTCGAAACCATCACACGTAGCCTAGAAAACGCCGAGAAGCAGGCGAAATCCGGGGACAAGGACGCGCGCGAGCGCGTCGAGTGCTTGAGCGAGTTGCAGAGCGGGCTCGATGCAGGCGTCGCCGTACGAGCGATGTCGCTGAATGACGCAACCTGCACGCTGCTGCGCCAATTCAGCCTACTGACGGCCAGGCCTGTTCTGTTCGTGGCGAACGTCGAGGAATCGAACATCGGTGGCAATACGCTGTCCGCAGCAGTCGAAGAATACGCTGCCGAACACGGCGCCGAAACGGTCGTTCTAAACGCCGCGGTCGAAGCCGAAATCGCGACGCTGGATCCGAGCGAACGCGCGGAATTTCTGACCGAACTCGGGCTCAAGGAACCGGGGCTCAATCGTATCATCCGTGCCGGCTACCGCTTGCTCGGCCTGCAAAGTTTCTTTACCGCAGATCCCAAGGTATGTCGCGCCTGGACTGTTCGCACCGGCGCGCGCGCGCCCGCCGCCGCCGCGGTCATCCATACGGATTTCGAACGCGGCTTCATCCGGGCGGAGGTGATCGGCTACGAGGACTTTGTCACGCTCGGTGGGGAGGCCGGCGCACGCGATGCCGGCCGAATGCGTGTCGAAGGCAGGGATTACGCCGTCGAAGATGGCGACGTCATTTATTTCCGGTTTAACGTATGAGCGTGATTCGGTTTCCAAGAGGTTTCAAGGACTTCCAGCGTGATCTATAAACAATAGAAAATACAGGTGATTAGGCGCCTTTCTGAGCCAAGATGATCCATTGCGTTCCAGATTCGGAGCGGGAACGTTAGCGGGTATGGTCGTGCATAGGCCCGCCCAAAAAAGCGGGTACGGAATCGAATCGGAGTGCTTATCATGTTGACCGATACGCAATGCCGCACCGCGAAACCTCGCTAAAAGCCTTACAAACTCAACGACGGTAAGGGCCTTTACCTCGAGGTCAAGCAGAATCGCACCAAAGCGTGGCGCTATCGTTTCAAGTTGCCCAAGCACGGCAAACTCAAAGAAAACGTATTCGCCATCGGCGATGATACCCTCAATAAAGGCTTCAGCTATCCGTATTTCCCCTTTTCGATAGGGTGTAATAGCGACATCAGCAATCACATGTGAACGGATATTCATCAACGCCACCAGTCTTAGCATCGTGAACGGCGTTTGATGTTCGTAGTTTGTGTTACCCGAACCAAAGTGTTCCCGTAATGGCGGTGTATCGGGGGTACGAAATAACGCGCCGTCAATCGCAAATAGCTGCAAGTCATTCCAATCATCTTGCGAGTAACGCTCACTACCCCAGACCTGCGCACATTTCTGACCAGAATTGGAATGCGCGGCCCACAGGTCACTGCAACTGCAAATCGGTGCTCTGCGTTACCGGCTCTGCGCGTATTGGTTGATGGGGGCAAGACAACAGTCGGTCGACACTTGAAGCCACTTGTGGCTATCGACCTTCAAATCCACTCCGAATTAAGAAGAAGCTGAGCGGTCCCCGCAATTCGACCAGCTGTGGCCGCGTTGGTGATACGTACGGCACACGCATCGCATAGCCGCACGTACCTGCCGTAGCCGTAACGCGCGATCGCTATTGACGCTCGATTTCAGTGCAACTCTCCAAATTACGCCTTATTACGGTGCAGTCCCGGCTTTCGAACTCATTCCGGATCGCGATAAACCATTGTTATAGAAGCGTTCCCTCATGTTGGCACGAAAATCGCTCATATATTGTGCGCCTGGATAAGAATAAGCGATTTAACGATAACCAAATAGGAGAAACTCCATGTTCAATTCGAAGCGGTCCCTATTGACCTGCATTGTCTGCAGCCTATTTCTCGTGGGAGGAACAGCGCAGGCTGGTGGCAAAATAGAGATTGACGACACCAAGTGGATTAGCATCGGCGCCGCGGCTCGGACCTCGTTCAGGACGATCGAAGACAGTGCCCCGAATGGCTCGGATTGGTCCAGCGACTTCAACCTAGACAGTGCGCGGATATACATCAACGGCCAAATCCACAAAAACATCAAATTTGAGCTGAACACGGAATGTGTATTTTGCGGCAACAGCGGGATACCGCCCGAAGAGTACGTCGTCCTCGACGCGATCGCGAAGTTTGAATTCAGTCCGCAATTCAATATCTGGGCAGGCCGCATGTTGGTACCGGCCGAACGCCAGGAGCTCAACGGTCCATACTATTCCACGACCTACGACGCCTTCAAAACACCGTTCTACTCGTCTGATTTCAGCACCGATTTCGGTACTGGCGGCGCCGGCGTATACGCGCGTGATCACGGCGTTAACCTGTGGGGTGCGCTCGGTTCGGAGGGTGCACTGCAGTACGTCGCGGGTATCTTTAACGGTCTCGAATCGGCTGCCGGGACAGGGCCCAACCAGGATGACCATCTGCTCTACGCCGGCCGGCTAGCCTACAACTTTCTGGATGTCGAAAAGAATCCCGGTTACTACACCAGCGGCACCTACTATGGCGGCGGCGGGGATATCTTTACCGTCGGGGTCGCGATGCAATATCAGGAAGATGGCAGTGGTACGATTCTGAATCCAGGCGATTTCTTCGGCGTCAGCGTCGACGTCCTGTTCGAGAAGGTGCTCGGCAATCAAGGCGTATTCACCTTCAACGGCGAATACAAGAACTTCAGCTCAGACTACGCTTTAGCCGCATTCACCGACGGCGGCGTTTGTTTCTGCATGTTCGATGGCGATTCTTATTCGCTCGTAGGTCTTTACCTGTTTCCGCAAAAAATCGGCATCGGAAAATTCCAGCCCTACCTACGCTATACCGAGATTGATCCTGATGGCAGCGCCGACCGCGACGAATTCGAGGCAGGACTCAATTACATCATTGACGGCCATAACGCGCGCGTGTCGATGTTCTATCAACACGGCGACATCGTCACCAAGGGATTGAACTATCGGCCGACCGCGGGCGGGGCCACCGTGGATGCAATCAGGATCGCCGTCCAGTTGCAGCTATAACGCGGACGACAATTAGCCTTCATCAAACATAAGACATAGAGGGGAGTAAACATGACCCATGTTCATCCAAGTAAATATTTCATAGCACTGGTCGCCGTCATGGTGGCATACCTTGCGCCTGTCCGGGCCGACGATACCATCAAGGTCGGCGTCCTCCATTCGCTCTCGGGAACAATGGCGATCAGCGAGACAACGCTTAAGGACACCATTCTCATGCTCATCGAAGAGCAAAATAAAAAAGGTGGATTGCTCGGCAAAAAGCTTGAAGCCGTGGTTGTCGATCCAGCTTCCAACTGGCCGCTTTTCGCCGAAAAAGCTCGTGAGCTTATCGAGAAAGAAAAAGTCGCGGCTGTTTTCGGCTGCTGGACATCGGTCTCGCGAAAATCCGTGCTACCGGTGTTTGAGGAATTAAACAGCTTGTTGTTCTATCCGGTGCAGTATGAAGGCGAAGAGTCTTCCAAGAACGTTTTCTATACCGGCGCTGCACCCAATCAGCAGGCCATTCCCGCCGTAGATTACTTAATGAACGAAATTGGTGCGAAACGTTGGGTGTTGGCCGGTACCGATTACGTGTATCCGCGCACCACTAACAAAATCCTGGAAGCCTATCTAAAAGCGAAAGGCGTCGATGAAAAAGACATCATGATCAACTACACGCCATTTGGACATTCTGACTGGCAGTCGATCGTCGCCGATATTAAAAAATTCGGATCGGCCGGCAAGAAGACCGCGGTGGTCTCGACCATTAACGGCGACGCCAACGTCCCGTTCTACAAAGAATTGGGTAACCAGGGTATTTCCGCCGAGGACATTCCGGTCATCGCCTTTTCAGTCGGTGAAGAAGAATTATCGGGTATCGATACTGGTCCGCTAGTCGGTCACCTCGCCGCTTGGAATTATTTCATGAGCGTCGACGCCGAAATTAGTGAGGCATTTATCGATAGTTGGTTGAAGTTCATCGGCGATGACAAGCGAGTCACGAACGACCCGATGGAGGCTCATTACATCGGATTCAACATGTGGGTCGAGGCGGTTAAAAAGGCCGGCACGACCGATGCGACTGCTGTTCAGGAAGCCATAATCGGCGTCTCGGTGCCGAATCTGTCGGGCGGCTTGGCTTCAATGATGCCTAATCATCATATTACGAAGCCGGTTTTGATCGGCGAGATCCAGGCCGACGGTCAGTTTGATATCGTGTGGCAGACATCCGGTACAGTGGTCGGCGATGCGTGGTCCGATTTCCTTTCGACTTCGCGAGATATCACGGCTGATTGGATGCCGCCGTTGTCCTGCGGTAACTACAACGTTAAGACCGGCAAATGCTCGGGTCAAAATTACGAGTAAGCGAAAAGGATACAATCGAGGTGCGACGGGCGTATTTGGCCCGTCGCTTTTTTTGGGGAGGAGAAAAAGTGCCGTGAGCCGCTCACGCCGGATTTAGCAGCCACCCGCCCCCTCGCGATTATGTGGCTAAACCAGCGTGCTTAGTCGACTTCGAAACCTGATGCTGTTTTGCGCGGCGTTTATGCTCGTGACCGCCACAAGCGCGGCACAAGATGCTGACTTTCATGCCGCCGTCGATGCGCTCAACACGCGCTCGTTTGAGCACAAGATAGCGGCAGTCACGAAACTTGCAGCCTTTGCTCACCCCCGCGCTATAACCGTGCTTACGGCGCTGCTCAAAGGATCACTGTACGTCACGAAGAAAACCAAGCAGGTGGTGATCGTCGCAGCGCTTGATGAGGGTGGCTACGCGATCAAGGACGCGGCGACAGGGGCAGACCTTGGCATCGTTGGCCGTCGCACGGCCCGAAAAATCAGCGTCAACAACCGATTACGTCGAATGCTGCGCGGCCAAGTCGCAGGTTTGGGGTTGAATAATCCCGATCCAGCAGCACGCATCGCCGCCGCCCAATCTATCGCCGATGCGGGGGTCCCAGACTTGCGCACTTTGCTTGATGCCCAGCTCACGACGGAATCGGATGCGAATGTCATTGCAGCGATTGAGACTGCGCTCGTGATATTCGATCTCGACGCCGAGGACGAACCCACTCGGATTGCGGCTATCAAACATTCAGCAACCAATCTGGACGGCCAAGTACGCATTAAGTTGACGGCAATCGCCGAGGATCAAGCCTTGAGCGCCGCGCTGCGCGCCGCTGCCAACGCCTCGCTGCACACCATCGAGTTGACCGTCTCCCGCTACAAGATAGTTGAAACCCTGTTCTTCGGATTGAGCCTGGGCTCCGTGTTGGTGCTTGCAGCGCTCGGACTTACAATCACCTTCGGTGTTATGGGCGTCATCAATATGGCGCATGGCGAGCTGATCATGCTGGGGGCCTATACCACTTACGTGGTGCAATTGATGTTCCCCGGTGCGCTGGAATATTCTCTTTTCATTGCGATCCCGGCGGCGTTTGCGGTATCCGGGCTGGTGGGCATCGTAATAGAACGCGGCGTGATTCAGTTTTTATATGGCCGCCCGCTGGAGACCCTGCTCGCGACGTTTGGGGTCAGCCTCATACTGCAACAGACCGTGCGCTCCATTTTCTCGCCCTTGAACCGTTCGGTCGCGACGCCGGAGTGGATGAGCGGCTCATTAGAAATCGTTAAGGGACTGTCGTTTACCTACAACCGGCTCTACATATTGCTGTTTATGATGCTTGTTTTTGGCGCGCTGTTAGCCGTGTTGCAGCGCACGCGGCTCGGTCTTGAGGTTCGCGCCGTGACCCAAAATCGCGCGATGGCGCGTGCCATGGGCATTCGCAGCGCAAAGGTCGATATGCTGACATTCGGCCTTGGCGCCGGGATAGCTGGGGTCGCCGGTGTCGCGCTGTCGCAACTGACGAACGTGGGGCCGAACCTCGGACGGGGATACATCGTCGACTCGTTTTTGGTCGTCGTGTTTGGCGGCGTGGGTAATCTGTGGGGCACACTCGTCGCCGGCTTATCTTTGGGCGTAATGAATAAATTTATTGAACCGGTCGCGGGTACGGTCGTCGCCAAAATCTTGATCCTAGTTTTCATTATCCTCTTCATACAGAAAAGACCGCGGGGGCTGTTTCCACAACAAGGCCGCGCGGCAGAAGACTGATGTCGTTTGCGCGTTTAATCGGAAATTACAGCGGTGGCAAAGCACTTCTCGCTACGCTCGCTTTGCTCATCGTGCTGGTGCCGATTACCAACCTTGTTGTGCCCGAGTCCTCGGCATTTCATCTTTCAACCTATACGGTGACCTTGCTGGGGAAATACCTCTGCTACGCATTGCTCGCGATCGCTTTGGACCTGGTTTGGGGCTATTGCGGTATCCTGAGCCTCGGTCACGGGGCCTTTTTCGCGCTAGGCGGCTATGCGATGGGTATGTACCTGATGCGACAAATTGGACCACGTGGCGTCTACGGTCATCCCGAGTTACCGGACTTCATGGTGTTCCTTAACTGGGAATCGCTGCCGTGGTACTGGTTCGGCTTCGACATGTTCTGGTTCGCGATGCTGATGGTGTTGGCAGTTCCCGGCACGCTTGCTTTTATTTTCGGCTGGCTTGCGTTCCGTTCTCGCGTGTCGGGCGTGTACTTGTCAATCATGACGCAAGCACTAACCTATGCATTGATGTTGGCTTTTTTCCGCAATGAATTGGGTTTTGGTGGCAATAACGGTCTTACCGACTTCAAAGAGATCCTCGGTGCCAATCTGCAATCGGACGTGACCCGCGTCGTCTTGTTCGTCGCCTCCGCGGTGGCGCTCGCGCTAGGCTACGGGCTTTGCCGCTTCATCGTAAGGTCGAAACTCGGCCGCGTCGTGACCTCGTTGCGCGACGAAGAATCGCGATCACGATTTCTCGGCTATCGCGTCGAAAATTATCAGGTTTGGATCTTTACCGTATCGGCGATGCTGGCAGGAATTGCGGGTGCACTTTACGTACCACAGGTCGGCATTATTAATCCGAGTGAATTTCAACCCCTGAATTCTATTGAACTGGTCGTATGGGTGGCCGTTGGCGGACGCGGCACGCTTTACGGTGCCGCTTTAGGCGCAGTTGTTGTCAATTACGCGAAGACGGTCTTTACCGGCGCGTTGCCCGAGGTCTGGTTGTTCGCGCTTGGCGCTCTGTTTGTTCTAGTGACCCTCGCGCTGCCCAAGGGTATTGTGGGGTTTTGGCAAAACCTCAAAATACGCAGGCTTACGAATGGCTGACCCCGCACGCCCTCAATCCCATGGGCAAGCCGGGTGGCTGGTACGCAATCGCGTGTTCGATTTTGTGATCGAGAAACCGTCCCGTGAAAGCCTGGTAGATACGGCCCACGGTCTGATTCTTTATTTAGAAAACATCACAGTGAGTTTCGACGGTTTCAAGGCCTTAAACGACTTAACACTGTATATCGAAACCGGCGAATTGCGCTGCATTATCGGCCCCAACGGCGCCGGGAAGACGACCATGATGGACGTTATCACCGGCAAAACACGCCCCGATTCCGGAACCGCCTTTTACGGGCAATGTCTCGATCTGTTACGTCTGTCTGAACCTGAAATTGCATCGCTCGGCATTGGCCGAAAATTTCAAAAACCGACGGTGTTCGGAAATCACTCGGTATTCGAAAACCTTGAACTTGCGATGGCCGCGGATAAGCGTGTGTGGCCAACCCTATTCCGGCACATGACGGGCGGGGAACGTGATCGCCTCGATGAAGTTCTGGAAATGATTGGCCTCACCAAGCTAGTCAAAGCACGCGCCGGAACGCTTTCGCACGGACAAAAACAATGGCTTGAAATCGGCATGCTATTGATGCAAAAACCGCTGGTGCTACTGGTCGACGAACCGGTCGCGGGGATGACCAAGCGAGAAACTGAAGCAACTGCTGAACTCTTAATTCGGCTGGCCGGAGATCATTCGGTGATTGTTGTTGAACACGACATGGAATTCGTGCGTTCCATCGCGCGGAAAGTCACCGTACTGCACGAAGGCAGCGTGCTTGCTGAAGGCAATATGGACGCGGTGCAAAACGACCCAAAGGTCGTCGAAGTCTATCTGGGCACATGACACTTTCGCTGCACGGGATTAATCAGTTCTACGGTGACAGCCACACCGTGTGGGATCTCACCATTGATGTGCCTAAAGGTTCGTGTACCTGTCTGATGGGACGCAATGGCGCCGGTAAAACGACAACATTAAAATGCATCATGGGGCTTTTACCGATACGAACGGGCGAGATTCGTCTCGACGACACGGTGTTATCGAACGAGCCGGCGGAACGCCGCGCGCGACTGGGGATTGGCTATGTGCCACAGGGACGTGAGATCTTTCCGCGTTTGACGGTGGATGAGAATCTTCACATCGGTTTCGCGGTTCGCGATAAGGAAGCCGAACAACGCGCGTACGAAAAGGTCCTTGAGCTCTTCCCGGTGTTGGGCCAAATGCTCAAACGTTTCGGCGGCGACCTGTCAGGCGGGCAACAACAACAGCTTGCCATCGGTCGGGCGTTGATCCTCGATCCACGAATCTTGATCCTCGACGAGCCGACCGAGGGTATACAGCCGAACATCGTTCATGAAATCGGTGAAATTATCGTACGGCTCAATCACGATCATGGCATTACGGTACTGCTTGTTGAGCAGAAGCTGCCACTCGCGCGTCGTGTTGCGGACCGCTATTGTGTTCTCGACAAAGGGCGCGCGGTAGCGCACGGGGCGATCGACGAACTCACCGATGATTTGGTCAAACGTTACCTAACGGTATAACACGATGACGGTGCGACAGTATCTGCGAATTTTTGCCACGGGAGAGAGAGCGTGAAACTCAACAAATCAACACAAGTTTTATTTGCGCTAGCGATGGCGCTTGTCGCCCCCGTCGCGCTCGCCCACAACGGCATACACGTGACCGCTGCAGCTGATCCTCTCGTACTCAGTATTGCCAGCGCTAGCCTAGCGATTGGTGGAATCTGGATACTGATCAAGCGTTGAATCTGCCTGCCACATTCCCGAAGCTGACCGGCTCCGCCGGATGGCAAGCGGAACTTTCGCTGCGCTATGCGCCCCGCCGCGGCCGCACGGTGCTGGTATCGCGAGAGCAGCACGGCCCGTTGCTTGTGCAGCACCCTTTCTATCCCGAAGCGGGCGGTGTTTGCCATACCTATCTGCTGCACCCGCCGGCCGGCATCGTCGGTGGCGACGATCTCACTTTAAATTTGGCGCTCGAACCGGGCGCACATGCGCTCATTACCACGCCAGGCGCGACACGGTGGTACTACAGTCGTGGTCTACACGCACAATCACAGCTATATGCGCATGTTGATGAAAACGCCTCGCTGGAATGGTTGCCGCGAGAATCGCTGCTGTTCGACGGCGCGCACGCGCGTCTTGCTACCCGCATCGAGTTATGCGGCAACGCTCGTCTGCTGGGCTGGGAGATTTTGGGCCTCGGACGCCCTGCCTGCGGTGAGATATTCGAACATGGCCAGCTCGATTTCCGTTTTGATATCATGCGCGACGGCAAACCATTGCTGCTCGAACGACTCCGTGGCGCTGGTCCCATTGCGGGTCTACGCGAACACACAGCGTTGGCCTCGCTGGTCGCAACACCGGCCAACGCGAGCGCGCTGGAAGCCGCACGCGCGGTGTGTTCAGACGCGCACGAGGCGCTCTGCGCAGCGACGCTTATCGGCGACTTGCTCGTCTGTCGAGGCATCGCCGCGCAATGTGATCCATTGATAAATTTTTGCACGCGACTATGGTCGGAACTACGGCCCAGCTTGCTTGGCCGCGCAGTGTCACCGCCGCGGATATGGCGCACATAAACAAGCGCCGCGGCATAGGTTTGGTAGTGACCCTATCGAATAGGCGCAGCGCATTGGCCATTTTAATCTAGGAGGACATCGGCCATGGATTTATCGCCACGTGAAAAGGATAAGCTGCTGCTTTTCACCGCCGCGCTACTCGCTGAAAGACGCCAGGCGCGCGGCCTCAAACTTAATTACCCGGAAGCGATTGCGTTGATCAGCGCGGCCATTCTTGAAGGCGCGCGTGACGGCAAGTCAGTCGCCGAATTGATGAACTACGGCCGCACTATTCTCAGTGCCGAGGACGTCATGGACGGCATCGCAGAGATGATCCACGATGTGCAAGTCGAAGCGACCTTTCCGGATGGTACCAAGCTCGTCACGGTACATGATCCCATTCAGTAAACCGGATCACGACAGCAACAGGATTACCACCATGATACCCGGAGAAATATGGACTCAGAAGGGCGAGATTGCCCTAAATGCAGGACGCGCGATGATCACCGTTGTCGTTGCGAACACCGGCGACCGGCCGATTCAGATCGGCTCGCATTACCATTTTTTTGAAACGAACCCGGCGCTCGATTTCGACCGAGCCGTAACCCGCGGCTACCGCCTCGACATTGCCGCCGGCACCGCGATTCGCTTCGAGCCGGGACAATCACGCGAAGTCAATTTGGTCGCCTACGCCGGAGCGCGCAAAGTGTACGGATTTCGCGGCGAGGTTATGGGCGTCCTGGGAGAACCCACATGAGCACGCTGTCGCGTAGTGCATACGCCGATCTTTACGGCCCGACCACCGGCGATCGAGTCCGCTTAGCAGACACCGCGCTCGTCATCGAGGTCGAGCGCGATTACACCACCTACGGCGACGAAGTCAGCTTCGGCGGCGGCAAAGTCATCCGCGACGGCATGGGCCAGAGCCAGTACGGACACGACATCGCGGTCGATCTCGTCATCACCAACGCGCTTATCGTTGATCACTGGGGCATCGTCAAAGCCGATATTGGAATTAAAGGCGGCCGTATCGCTGCCATCGGTAAAGCCGGCAACCCCGATGTTCAATCCGACGTTGAGATTGTCATCGGCCCAGGTACCGAAGTCATTGCCTGCGAAGGCCAAATCATTACGGCTGGCGGGATCGACGCGCATATACATTTCATTTGTCCACAACAGGTCGAGGATGCCCTGATGTCCGGCATTACAACTATGCTCGGTGGCGGCACCGGTCCTGCTACGGGCACCAATGCCACTACCTGCACGCCGGGCGCCTGGAACATTCAGCGCATGCTGCAGGCCGCCGACGCCTTGCCAGTTAACCTCGGCTTTATGGGTAAGGGCAATGCCAGCTTGCCGGACGCGCTCGAAGAACAACTCGTGGCCGGCGCAATGGGTCTTAAACTGCACGAGGATTGGGGTACAACGCCCGCGGCGATCGATAACTGCCTTGCGGTTGCGGAGCGCCACGACGTGCAGGTCGCAATTCATACGGACACGCTGAATGAATCGGGCTTTGTCGAAGACACCATCGCGGCATTTGCGCAACGGACCATTCATACCTACCACACCGAAGGTGCCGGTGGCGGTCATGCGCCCGATATCATTAAGGTTTGTGGTGCTGCGAATGTGCTGCCGTCGAGTACTAATCCGACCCGTCCGTACACGGTTAACACCGTCGACGAGCATCTCGACATGCTTATGGTCTGCCACCACCTATCGGCCCGCATCCCCGAGGATGTTGCCTTTGCCGAGTCACGCATCCGCCGCGAAACGATTGCCGCCGAGGATATCCTTCACGATCTCGGTGCATTTTCGATGATCGCATCTGACTCGCAGGCCATGGGCCGCGTCGGCGAAGTCATTACACGCACCTGGCAAACCGCCCACAAGATGAAAGTACAGCGCGGCAGCCTCAGCGGCGATCCGGGCAGGCACGACAACCTACGGGTTAAACGCTATATCTCCAAATACACCAAAAACCCCGCACTCGCGAACGGAATCGCCCACGAAGTCGGCTCAATCGAGATCGGTCGCCTGGCCGATCTCGTGTTATGGAAACCGGCCTTTTTCGGAGTAAAGCCCAGCCTGATCGTCAAAGGTGGCATGATCGTCGCAGCCCCGATGGGCGATCCGAATGCGTCGATACCGACACCGCAACCGGTGCATTACCGTATGATGTTCGGTGCCCTCGGTGGCGCCCGCAACGCGACCTGCATGAGCTTCCTTTCCAACGCCGCCATCAAGGCAAACGTAGTAGACACCTTGGGGCTTGCCAACTTGATCGGTACCGTCAGCAATACACGCGCAATCAGTAAGCGGGACATGGTCCTGAACGATTATCTCCCCAACATCGAGGTCGACCCCCGCACGTACGAAGTACGCGCGGACGGTGAATTACTGGTCTGCGAACCGGCCACGGGACTGCCACTGAGTCAACGCTATTTTCTATTCTGATCTAAATGAGTCTCGACAAGCACACCTCGACGCACGCGGTACACTGCACACTTAATGCAGCACGCCGCCAGACGCCATGACCGCGATGCTCGAATTCATAGAGATCGTAAGTGGCAGCGTGGAACCATCGGATACGCTCACCTTGCCATTTGAATTGCGCCAGAAAAGTCGCCAACGTACGATTCTGGACAATGGGCGCGAAGCCGGCATCGTCCTCACAAGGGGGACACGCTTGCGCCACGGCGACGTGCTGCGATCGCGCGATGGAACCTGCGTGCGCGTGTGTGCCGCTGAGGAACCAGTGAGTACTTTAAGCACCGACGATTCTCACTTGCTCGCGCGCGCCTGCTACCACCTCGGTAACCGCCACGTAGCCTTGCAGATTGGCCCTGGTTGGGCACGCTACTTGCGTGATCACGTGCTCGACGAAATGGTACAGGAGCTCGGTTTGGCGCTAGCCTACGAGACCACCGCGTTCGAACCAGAAATGGGTGCGTATGGCGGCCATGGCCACGCTTACCATCACGACGGCGCCGCGACGAAAAAACACAGTGTTGGCGCCAGCACTAGAAACGGAGACGCGGATTGAATACGCCGGCCGCCGATATAACCCAGCTGCGCATATTGCAGCTCGTGAGCCCGGCATTGCCGGTTGGTGGGTATGCGTATTCGCAAGGACTGGAATGGGCCGTCGAAGCGGGTTGGGTCAACGACGAGGCGACACTGGCCGACTGGCTCGAAGATCAACTCATGCATATCGTCGCCACCGTTGACTTGCCCTTGTTTGTGCGCCTGCATCAGGCGGCTGCCGCTTGCGATGAGCCTGCGCTGTTGACCTGGAGCCGCACATTGATCGCATCGCGGGAAACCAGTGAGCTGGTAGCTGATGACTGCGACCGCGGCCGCGCGCTAGCGCGTCTGCTCGATGGGCTCGGTGTTACTGCGGCCCGCCCATGGCTAGAGCGCGCGGATACGCCGTTTGCCGCCGTGTTCGCCGTTGGCGCGGTCGCATGGGACATTCCATGCGAACAAGCCGCGCTCGCTTATGCCTGGGGCTGGCTCGATAACCAGGTGCTCGTCGGGGTTAAACTCGTGCCACTTGGACAGCTCGCCGGCCAACAGGTGTTACTGCAACTCGCAGCCAAAATACCGGACGCATTAGCCGCGGCGTTAGGCTGCGCTGATGACGATATCGGTGGCATGCTGCCGGTACAGGCACTAGCGAGTAGTCTGCACGAAACTCAGTACACACGCCTGTTCCGATCTTGAATTTTGGTCCTATTGAGGGAATAAAATATGGCGACGGCTGCTATATCCCAACGACCTTTGCTGCGAGTCGGCATCGGCGGCCCGGTGGGGTCGGGAAAAACTGCGTTGATGGATTGCTTATGCAAGCGTTTGCGCAACCGCTACGAAATAGCCGCGGTCACAAACGATATTTACACCCGCGAAGACGCCGAATTTCTTATCCGCAGCACCGCGCTGGCAGCGGAGCGCATCGTTGCCGTTGAGACCGGCGGATGCCCGCATACGGCCATCCGCGAGGATGCTTCAATGAACCTCGCCGCCATTGACGAGCTGGTGCGGCGATTTCCCGCGCTCGATATGGTGCTGGTTGAAAGTGGCGGCGACAATCTCGCCGCCACTTTCAGCCCGGAACTCGCCGACCTCACTCTTTATGTCATCGATGTCTCTGCGGGTGAGAAGATCCCGCGGAAAGGAGGACCCGGTATCACGCGTTCCGACTTATTGGTGATCAACAAAGTCGATCTTGCCCCCTATGTCGGCGCATCCCTCGAGGTCATGGAGGCAGATGCACGGCGTATGCGCGGCGAGCGCCCATTCGTGTTCACTAATTTGCTGAGGGGCAGCGGACTCGACACCATCGAAGCCTTCATTATTCGCGAGGGATTGCTGACGTGAATCCACGGACACAAAAAACCACACGTTATGCCGCAACGAAGTGGCGCGCCGATGACCGTGTCTGACCAAGTGTCCGTAGCAGGTTTTCTGGTCGCGATGTCTCTCGCGCTACTGCTAGGGTGTTCCAGCGTCACCTTTAAACGCGGGGCATCTCCAACAACGATGGCTGATGATGAACGTGCGTGTCGTGCCGAGAACGGATCAGAAAAGGCGGCTTATCGTACGTGCATGCGCGACCGCGGCTGGTTCATTGCGCATCTCGATCGCGACGACGTCGAGATGCCTATTAACCTGCCCAACGAGCAGGCGACGCCGCTCGTGGTAACACCCGATGTTACGATTCCGGATTCGCCTGAGCAAAAACCAGCAATATCGGCGCCGGCAACCAGACGGAGTACGCGAAAGGCATCTGCGCCTCCCACAGCCGATCAACTGCAATCAATCACGGTGGCAAGTTGGTGGAAACTCGGTGGCGATGTCGCCGTATTGGACGGCGACATCGCGGATTGTGTGGCTGAGCTCGGGATCACGCACCGACCCACATCGGGTACGAAGACAGTGACCGAAGGGATCCGCACGTGCCTGCGAGGGCGCGGTTGGTACGGGTTTGGGAAGTAAACAGAAACTGTCCAGATTCGTGACAACTTTATCGATCCTTCATTTATCCCATACTCTGAGCAGCATTCGATTTTTTCCTCGACATATCTATGCTACGTCGTTTTCACCGCTGTCACGGTTTAACGTATAAGGTGCCGGAGTCAAGAATTAGGGGTGTTCTCCACGATGCCGCGGGTAACCGTAATCTTGAACCAAGGGTTCAAGGGTGGAACGTCTCGAGGCGAATCAGGCTTTCCGCTGTAGTGCGGACCTGCGCAACATCGCTGGCTGATCGGTTCCATTGGTTTTCTAAATAGGCTCAAAGATTTTAGGGTCAACCCACGCACAAGGCAGAGAACACCAAGCTCTATATCGCTTAAATAATAAATTTCTTTAGGGCCCCTCTCTTTTAGCCCGAGAAATCCTGATCCCGGTCAGACGTTTCTCAACTCGAAAGACGTGCTTCCACGGGTCAAGGCCTCGGCGATCTTGCCCTGTATGCGCGCAATCCCTTCACCGATATCCGTCGCCATGGACTCGTTGTTGCGGCGGAACTCGAGGTACTCGTGCGCGATGTTCAAGGCTGCCATCACGGCGATCCGCTCGCTACCGATTACATTTCCATTATCACGCTGTTCGGCCATTTTGTCGTTCAGATACTGCACCGATGCAAAAAGCGCTTCACGCTCATCTTCCTTGCAGCCGACGAGGTATTCCTTGTCAAAAATCGTTACCGTGACCGGTTTCACCTCGCCGCTCATGATCGAGTCTCCATCGCTTTCAAGCGCGCGATCATGGCTTCGACCCGGCTGCGGGCCTGTTCGGTCTTTTCGATTAAAGAAGCGCGCTCCGAAGTGAGGGTGGCCTGCTGATTGCGCAAAGCCTCGTTTTCAGTAGCAAGGCCTTCCACGGTCTTGATCAAATCGTCGACGCGGGTTTCCAACGCGGCCAGTTCGAGGCGATCCTTAGGGTCTGATGTCATGATGCAAAAACGAGCTCATCGATGGAAGAATGTCTGCTCTGGCCAATATAGAGCGGCAAGCATCGGACGGTCAACAGGAATGGATTCCAATTCGAGCGTAATCGACCTAGATTGCTTTAGCGAGGTGCACCAGCGTGGGATAATTCACATTATTGTGCGGTCGTCGTCGTTTAATATGATTCTGTGAGCGTTGAGCTCCATCGGCGCGTTCAGCGCGTTCTCGATCTGCTCGATTGTGATATCGGTGCATCGGAGTGTCACGGGATGTTGTGCGGTGCCCTGAGCGGAGTGCGGGTGTTCGATCGACAGATCTGGCTCAGTCACGTCGCAGGTCATGACGACCTGAGTCCGTTCGAGGCCGGTGAGCCCATGGCGGCGGTGCAGGAACTCGTCGGGCATACGCACGCTTCGCTGGAACAAGACGATTTGTCTTTCGGACTGCTGCTACCCGGCGACGATCAACCGCTGGCAGAGCGTGCGATGGCGTTCTCGCGATGGTGCCGCGGATTCCTTTCCGGTTTCGGGCTCGCGGGGATTGCCGATTTGACGATGCTGGGCGAAGATGCACGCGAGTTTCTGAGAGATGTGGAGCGCTTCGTGTCGCTCGACGTCGGCAATGAGGGTGAAGTCGAAGAACGGGCACTGTTGGAACTGACGGAATTCACGCGCATGGGCGTGCTGATCGTGCGCACCGACGCGGCAAGACTTCCGAGCGCGGCCGAAGCACCGTCCGGGACTTGTTGAAGCTTATTACGGGGCATTACAGTAGCTGGGATTTCATGGAAAAGAGAGAATTTGCACGCCGTCGGAAACGGCTTATGGATAGGGTTGAAACCGGCGGTATCGTCATCCAACCCAACGCGCCGGAGCGGATCCGCAGCCGGGACGTCTACTATCCTTATCGCGCGGACAGCGATTTCTACTACCTCTGCGGGTATCCGGAGCCTGAGTCGGTAGCGGTGCTCGCCCCCGATCGTGAACAGGGCGAGTATCTGCTGTTTTGTCGCGAGCGTGACGAAGAAGCGGAAAACTGGCACGGACGGCGCTCTGGCCTAGAGGGTGCGTGCAAGGATTACGGGGCCGACGACGCGTTTCCGATCACCGATCTGGACGATATTCTGCCAGGTCTGCTCGAGAACAAGGAACGTATCTATTACACGATGGGGCGCTATGCGGATTTTGACCAGCGGCTCATCGGCTGGCTGAATCGGGTGACGGACAAGGGGCGGGCCGGCGTGCACGCGCCCGATCAGTTCGTATCGCTCGGGCATGTCATTCACGAAATGCGCCTATACAAGAGCGGCCAGGAACTCAAGGCGATGCGCAAGGCCGCTTCTATCTCGGCGCAGGCGCATCGCAGGGCGATGGCCATGTGCCGGCCAGGCATGCGTGAATACCAGATCGAAGCAGAACTGCTTCATTGTTTCATGCAGAACGGCGCGCGTGCACCCGCCTATCCCTCGATCGTCGGCGGCGGCGCCAACAGCTGCATTCTTCACTACACCGACAACTGTTCGATCCTGAAGGACGGTGACCTGTTATTGATCGATGCCGGCGCCGAGTACGACAGTTACGCGAGTGACGTCACTCGCACGTTTCCCGTTAGCGGGGAATTTACGCCGGCTCAACGTGCCGCCTATGAGGTCGTGCTGGCGGCGCAGTTGGCCGCGATTGATGAGGTACGACCCGGGAATGCCTGGAAAGATCCGCACGAGGCAGCGATCGAAGTCATCACTCGTGGCCTGGTCGATCTCGGTATTCTCAAGGGACGCCTGCGCAAGCTGATCGATGAAGGAGCCTACAAGCCGTACTACATGCATAAGACGGGGCATTGGCTCGGCATGGATGTACACGACGTCGGCGACTACAAGGTGGCGGACGAGTGGCGCGTGTTCGAGCCGGGCATGGTGACCACAGTGGAACCCGGGCTTTACCTGTCGAGTTTGATCAAGGAGCTGCCCAAGGAGTGGTGGAACATCGGCATCCGCATCGAAGACGACGTGTTAGTGACGGAATCCGGCAACGATGTGCTGAGCATCGAAGCGCCAAAATCCGTCGATCAGATCGAGGCGGCGATGCAGCATCACAGTGCGGCCTGAATTCGACTGCGTAATCGTCGGCGCGGGACTGGTCGGTGCGGCGACGGCGACGGCCCTGTCGCGGCAGGGCTTGAGGGTCGCAGTCATCGAGAAACGTTCGCGCCCGGTCGGCCGACCGAGCTTGAACTCCGATCTCAGGGCGCTTGTCCTGTCGGTCTCCTCGCAGAGGATCCTCGCGCACATCGGCATATGGGACCGCCTGTCTCCGCACGCCAACCGCATCCGTCATATCCACGTTACGGATCGCGGCGGATTTGGCGCGGTCCGTCTCGACGCGGGAGAGGCCGGCCTCGAGGCCCTTGGCTGGGCCTGCCCCGCCGGCGTGTTGCTGCACGAACTCCTCGGTGCCGCGCGCGATCATCTGGGCGAGGATCTTGCCTGGTCAACCGAGTTCGACGGTTTCGATATCCATTCCGATCGCGTCACGGTAAATGCCACGGGCCGGGATGGCGCATTGCGCATGGTCACCCGATTGTTGATCGGCGCCGACGGCGGTGATTCGGACGTACGCGGTGCGCTTGGTATCGAAATCGATGCCTTTGACTACGCGCAGACCGCGATCGTTGCCGACGTCGAAGTCGAGTATCCGCGTGCGGACACAGCGTATGAACGCTTCACGCGCCAGGGTCCTCTGGCAATGATTCCGCTCGGCGGCCACCGCTACGTCAGCGTACAGTGCCTCGATCTCGAATCCGGCGCGGCGGCGCTCGAATTGGACGACGGCGCCTACCTGGCGCAGCTGCAGCGGCGTTTCGGTTGGCGCCTCGGCGAGATTGCCGACCTCGGTGCGCGGCGGTCGCACGCCCTCTGGCAGCGGCGCGCGCGCAGTCTCGACGCGCCACGTGCCGTCATCATTGGCAATGCGGCGAACACCGTCCATCCGAATGCAGCACAAGGACTCAATCTCGGGTTACGGGACGTTGCCGCGCTCGCGCTCGCGCTGTCCGCGCGACCCGATCCCGGGGATTCGCTGACCCTGAAAACCTACGCCGCTTCACGCAAAGCCGACCACGCTCGCACATCGTTCCTGACGGATTTGCTCGCACGGTCTTTTCGGTCAAGCTCATCGGCGGTGACTGCGGGCAGGCGGGTGGCAATGGCCGTGGCTGAATTCGTACCTGTTCTCAAGCACCGGCTGATCACCGAGGCGACCGGACTTACGGTGCTCGCACGCGCAGCACAGATCGCAGAACGCCCTTCAAGTGAACGATCTCGAATTTGACGTAGCGGTCGTCGGCGGCGGCGTGGTGGGGCTGCTCAGTGCCGTGTTGCTGGCTGAATTAAGCCTTGAGGTCGCCATGATCGCGGAAGAGTTCGACCCTTCCCCGCCCGTCGGTGACATCGAATTGCGCTGTTACGCAATCACGCCGGGTTCGCGCGCGATCCTCGAGGCTCTCGGCGTATGGCGCGGCGTCGACCGGTCGCGTGTCGGCGAGTTCCATTCCATGTGCGTCTGGGACGCGGCATCGAGCGGGCGGATACGTTTCGATCCGCCGGTCATTCACGAAGGTCCAATGGGTTGGATCATCGAACATCAAAACCTGATTGCGGCGTTGGCCGCGAACCTCGAGGGACGCGGGTCGGTGTCGTTCCATCGGCAAGCGATGACCAGACTCCTCGCCTCGGATCGCCCCGTCGCGGTGCTCGAAGACGGTGCCACGGTGCGCGCGCGACTGTTCGTCGGCGCGGACGGCGCGGCCTCACGGGTACGCGACGCCACCGGCATCGCGGTCAAACGCGCCGGCTACGAGCACACGGCCGTGGTCTGTAACGTCGTCAGCGAAAAGCCGCATGCCGGTATCGCCCGCCAGCGTTTTCTGTCCTCCGGACCGCTCGCGTTCCTGCCGCTCGCGGACGCGTGCTGTTGTTCCATCGTGTGGTCCTGCACGGACGAGCTTGCACGTGAAATCAAAGACGACAGCAACGCATCGTTCTGCGCACGCCTCGAGACCGCGATCGAGGGCCGGCTCGGTGCGATCAAGGCGGTCAGCCCGCGCTCGGCGTTTCCGCTCGAGCGATTACGCGCCGCGCGCTCGGTTCACGGGTCGTGTGTACTGGTCGGTGATGCGGCGCACGTTATCCATCCGCTCGCCGGGCAGGGAGTCAATCTGGGTATCATGGACGCCGCCGCTCTGGCTGAATGTATCGGCCCGTCCATAGGCGCGGCGCATTGGCCGCGGCCCGCGGCATTGCGGCGCTACGAGCGATGGCGTGCGAGCGAAACCCTGGCCATGGCGTGTGTCACCGACGGACTCAAGCGCCTGTTCCAGAGCGACGCATCGCCGGTGCGCTTGCTTCGCGGCGCCGGCATGAGAATGACGGATCGTCTGCCGCTTCTGAAAGAATGGGTGATCGGGCGGGCGATGGGCACGCGCGGCGATCTACCGCGGACCGTAAGGCCGTTCGTCGACACCAGGGAGCCGATGTCGTGAGCCGACAGTATTGGCCGGATATGTGGTGCACATAAGCATTTTTTCGGGGAGCTCAAACCAATGGCCGAATCGGTAACTGCACTGTACGAATCGAATCTGGCGAGCCTGCCGCTGGTTAACAAAGGTAAGGTGCGCGATATCTATGCCGTCGGCGATCGGCAGCTTTTGATCGTTACCAGCGACCGTATCTCGGCTTTCGACGTGATACTGCCCGATCCGATTCCGGGTAAGGGGGCGGTGCTAACGGCGCTGTCGAATTTCTGGTTCGAGCGAACCGCCGCGCGATTGAAAAATCACCTCGCTCAAGTCGAACTCGCCGAAGTGCTGCCGGACGAGGAAGAAAGAAAGCAGGTAGAGGGCAGGGCAATCGTGGTCGACAAGCTGCAACCCTTGCCGATTGAATCGATCGTCCGCGGCTACCTCATCGGATCCGGCTGGAAAGATTACCAGCGGACCAGCGAAATATGCGGTATCGAATTACCCGCGGGCCTGGAACAGGCGGCGCAGTTACCGCAGCCCTTATTCACGCCTTCGACCAAGGCCGAGGTCGGCGACCACGATGAAAATATCGACTTCGAAAAAACTTGCGACCTGCTTGGGCGCGAGCGCGCCGAAGAGGTGCGCGAGATCAGCATTGAGATCTATCGCTCGGCCGCTGATTTCGCAATACAAAAAGGCATCATCATCGCCGATACCAAGTTCGAATTCGGTCTGGACGATGTCGGGAATCTGATCCTGATCGACGAGGTTTTGACCCCCGACTCCTCACGTTTCTGGCCGGTTGACGAATACCGTACTGGAGGAAGCCCGCCGAGCTTCGATAAGCAATTCGTCCGCGACTATCTGGAAACCCTGGACTGGGACAAACGGCCGCCTGCGCCGAATCTTCCGCAGGACATCCTCGACAAAACCGCGAGTAAGTACCGCGAAGCATTGGATCGGTTGACGGTCTGACCCTCCAAACGTTGCTCACAGGTAGGTTCTTAGAAGTCGAACTGTTATCTAGTCGTACTATGGAGCGGAAGAGATAAAACCACAGAGATCACAGAGACCACAGAGGAATACTGAAAAATAACAGAAAACTATTTATGAAATTTTCTTTCTCTGTGAACTCTGTGGTTCACTACGATCGTATGCAGGCACTGGGGGCTTAAGGACGAACCTATGAGCCCCTACTAATCAGTTCCGCGCCGTGCCCGGCTAAGGCGCTGGTTTCAGGCCGTGAGTTCGGCCTCGATCGCGGCCGAATATTCGCCGATGGACGCGAGCCCGTTGCAGCGTTCACGGTGCAGGAGGATCTCGCGGGCGCGCGCGCGATTTTCGGCTTTTCCGCCCCAGGCTTTCAAGGCATCCGCCTGCAGGGCGCGGCCGTAAGAGAAGCTCAGCGGCCAGGGCAGATCGAAACCCGCGGCATTCATCGCATTCAGATGACGCGTCGCGTCCTTGCCGCTCTGGCCGCCCGATAGGAACACGATACCTGGAATCGCGGTGGGTACCGCGCGTTTGAGGCAGCGCACCGTTTTCTCGGCGACTTCATCGACGCCTGCCTGGACCGGGCACTGCTTGCCCGATACCACCATGTTGGTCTTGAGAATGGTGTGCTCGAGCACGGCGTTCTGACTTTTCAGCGCGTTGAACACCGTGCGCAAGGTCGTCTCGGTCACCTCGAAACAGCGGTCGATGGTGTTGTCCGCGTCCATCATGACTTCCGGTTCGACCATCGGAACGATGTCCGCTTCCTGACACAGCCCGGCGTAACGGGCTAGCGCGTGGGCGTTGGCCTCGATGCAGGCCATCGACGGCATGCCGTCGCCGATGTTGATGACGGCACGCCACTTGGCGAACCTGGCTCCGAGCGAACGGTATTCCGCGAGCCGCTCGCGCAGGCCGTCGAGTCCCTCGGTGACTTTCTCCCCGGGATTGCACGCCAGGTCCTTCGCGCCCTTGTCGACCTTGATACCCGGCATGATGCCTTTGTCGGCGAGCACCTTGGGAAATGGAACGCCGTCTGCCGTTGCCTGGCGTATGGTTTCATCGAAGAGGATCAGGCCGCTGATGTATGGGGCGGCGCCCGCGTTGTCGATCAGCAGCTCACGGTAAGCCCTGCGGTGCTCTTCGGTGCACTCGAAATTGATCGCCTCGAAACGCTTCTTGATGGTCGGCAGGCTCTCGTCGATCGCAAGAATGCCTTTGCCCCTTGCGACCATGGCCATGGCGGTTGCTTCGAGTTCTCGTGCTGACATGTTCGTCCCCTGCAATTGGATGGCCGGATAGGTTTTCAAAAATTATAGGAATTCGCCTGCCCGAGCAACCGCAGGCTGCACCGATTGTGGACGGAAACTAAGAAATTCACCCGACATGCTCCACGAAATCACCGACGGTGACGATCTTCATGGCGTTGGTACCGCCGGAATGGCCGTGAAGATCACCCTTGGTGAGGAGCACGCGGTCGCCGTCTTGCACCGCGCCGCGTTCGACCAGCCGGCCCAGGACTTCGCGGGTCACCTCGCTGTATTCGATCGAGGTCACGTCGAACTGGACGGGATAGACATCGCGGTAAAGGGTGACTTTACGGAGCGTTTCGGGATGACGCGAGAGGGCGAAGATTGGAATCGCGGTATTCATCCGAGACATCCACAGCGCGCTTGCGCCGGATTCAGTGAGCGCCGCAATCGCCTTGACGCCGATCCGGTTGCCGCAATAAATCGCCGACATCGCGATCGCCTGGTCGACGCGGTCGAATTCGTCGTCGAGCAGGACCGAAGTCACGGGATCCGCCCATGCGTCTTCAGCACCCTCGCAGACGCGCGACATCGCCGCGACCGCCTTGTCCGGATTCACACCGACGCTGGTCTCTGCGGAGAGCATCACGGCATCGGTGCCGTCCAGCACGGCGTTGGCGACGTCGAAAACTTCCGCACGCGTCGGCATGGGATGATTGATCATCGAATCCATCATCTGCGTGGCGGTGATCACCGTGCGATGCTGGCGGCGCGCCATCACCACCAGTTGTTTCTGCACGGGTGGCAGTCGCGCGTCGCCGATTTCAACCCCGAGATCGCCGCGGGCGATCATGATGCAGTCCGAAGCCTCAATGATCGCGGGCGCGCAGTCGACGGCTTCGGCCCGTTCGATCTTGGCGATGACACCTGCGTTGCCGCCAGCCTCGTGAATCAATGCGCGCGCGTTTTCGACGTCCTCGGGGCTGCGCGGGAAGGACACCGCAAGATAATCCACGCCGTTCTCGATAGCATGCGCGAGGTCACCGCGATCCTTTTCGGTCAGGGCCGGCGCTGACAGCCCGACACCCGCTCGACACCGAGTACGATGCGTCCGTCGTCGACCAGCAGGGTATCGCCGGCTTTGACGTCTTGAGGTAGTTGCTTGTAGGTGACACCGACGCGTTCCGCTGTGCCGGCTTCCGGGGCACAGTCGGCGTCGATAGAGAAACGCGCGCCCTCAGTGAGTTCGACGGCCTCCTTCCGGAAGCATTCCAATCGGATCTTGGGTCCCTGTAGATCGGCAATGAGACCGATTTCACGCCCGCACTGCGCGGCCGCGGCCCTGACATCCCGCGCGCGTCGTGCATGCTCGGCAGCCGTGCCGTGCGAATAATTGAGACGCGCTGCATCGAGCCCCGCGTCCACCAGCCGCGAGATCATGCCCGGCTTGTCTGTCGCGGGACCGAGGGTTGCGACGATCTTCGTGCGTCTCACGTTCTGCCCTCCAATGTCTGCCAGCCTGTCAGGATTCGCGTCGCGTCAGGCATCGGCGGCACGCTGTTTAAGTATCTCCACGGCGGGCAGCGTCTTGCCCTCGAGGAACTCCAGGAACGCGCCGCCGCCGGTCGAGATGTAGGAAATCGAATCGGCGATGCCGAAGGCGGATATCGCTGCGAGCGTGTCGCCGCCGCCGGCGATCGAAAAAGCCTCGGCACGGGCGATCGCGTGCGAGAGTTCGCGCGTACCGCTTGCGAAACGTTCGAACTCGAAAACGCCAAGCGGACCGTTCCACACTATGGTGCTTGCGCCGCCCACCTGCTCACACAGGGTGCGGGTCGTTTCGGGTCCGAGATCCATGATCATCTCGTCGTCGCCGATCGCTTTGACGTCCCTGACGATGGCGGCGGTCTGCTCGTCGAATACCTCGCCACAGACGACGTCCACCGGCAGCGGGATGTCCACGTCGGATGCGATCAGTCGCGCGGCGGTGTCGATCAGATCTGGTTCGTACAGGGACTTGCCGATCGCATAGCCGGCCGCCTTGAGAAAGGTATTGGCGATGCCGCCGCCAACGATGAGTTGGTCTACTTTGTCGAGCAGGGATTCGAGCACCTCGAGCTTGGTCGATACTTTCGCGCCGCCGACGATGGCGACCAAGGGGCGCGCCGGTTCTTCGAGCGCTCGGCCCAGTGCATCCAGTTCCGCTGTGAGCAGCGGGCCCGCGCAGGCGACCGGTGCGAATTTCGCAATGCCGTAGGTCGACGCCTGGGTGCGGTGCGCCGTGGCGAATGCGTCGTTCACGTAGACCTCGCACAGCGCCGCCATGCGCCGGGCGAGACCGTCGTCGTTGGTTTTTTCGCCCTCGAGGAAACGCACGTTTTCACAGAGGGTAACGGAATGCTCCGGCGGGTCGAAGCCGTCGATCCATTCTCGCTCGAACCGCACGTCGGTCTCGAGCAAGACAGACAATGCCCTGGACACGGGTTCTAAAGAGAACGCTTCGTCGAACTCACCCTCGCGCGGGCGTCCCAGGTGCGACACGATGATGACCGTCGCCCCCCGGTCGTGTGCGCCGCGTATCGTCGGTATGCCCGCTTTGAGGCGGGTATCGTCGCCGACCTCGCCGCCCTTGAGCGGCACGTTGAAGTCTTCTCGAATCAACACCCGCTTGCCGCGGAGGTCGACGTCGCGGACACGGATCATGAGGTCAGGTTCCGGCGTTGACCATCGCGACGGTCGTGTCGAGCATGCGGTTCGCAAAACCCCATTCGTTGTCATACCACGACAGCACCTTGACCATACTGCCTTCAACGACCTTGGTCTGACTCGCTTCGAAAATCGACGACGCCGGATTGTGGTTGAAGTCGATGGAGACCAGCGGGGCGTCGTTGTAAACAAGGATACCTTCGAGTTCGCCTTCAGCCGCGCCGCGCATGATGTCGCAGATTTCCTCGCTGGACGTATCGCGCGCTGCCTTGAACGTGAGGTCAACCAGCGAGACGTTGATCGTGGGAACGCGCACCGCGTAGCCGTCGAGCTTCCCGTTCAACTCCGGCATCACGAGGCCGACCGCCGCCGCCGCGCCGGTCTTGGTCGGGATCATCGACTGGGTGGCCGAGCGCGCACGCCTGAGATCCTGATGATAAACGTCAGTCAACACCTGGTCATTTGTGTAGGAGTGAATTGTCGTCATGATGCCGGATTCGAGTCCGATCGTCTCATGCGGGGGCTTCACCAGCGGAGCCAGGCAGTTGGTCGTGCACGACGCGTTGGACACGACGGTATCGGATGCTTTGAGCACGCCGTGGTTGACGCCAAACACAATGGTGGCGTCGATATCGGTACCGGCCGGTGCGGAGATCAATACTTTTTTCGCGCCGCCTTCCAAGTGCGCCGAGGCTTTAGTCTTGTTCGCAAACAGGCCGGTGGATTCGTGGACTACATCGACGCCCAAATCCCCCCAGGGCAGCTTCGCCGGGTCGCGTTCGCTCAGCACCTTGATCGATTTGCCGTCGACGATCATCATGCCGTCGCGCGCCTCGATGGTGCCCGGGAACAGGCCGTGCGCACTGTCATATCGCGTCAGATGAGCGTTCGTCTCGGCGTCACCGAGGTCGTTGACCGCGACGATTTCAATCTCATCGGTGCGGCCGGACTCAAACAAGGCGCGCACCACATTGCGGCCGATGCGGCCATATCCGTTGATACCGACTCGAATGCTCATGTCTCGTTTCTCCTCAAGCAGTTAAAAGGCGGAACGCGCTCAATCGAGGCGAGTCCTAGATATCGTGTTTCGCTTGGAAATCGTTTGGTTTTCACGCCGGAATCGGTTTGCCGAGATACGTTCGGATCCGTCGTGTTAGGTGATCGGGGGTAAAGCCGAAATGCTCGAACACGTCCGCGCCCGGGGCCGATGCGCCAAAGCCGTCGAGCCCGATCACGAGCCCGTCCAGCCCCGCGTAGCGGAACCAGAAATCGCGGGCGCCGGCTTCGACGACAATACGTCTGCGCACCGCGTCCGGCAGCACCCGGTCGCGGTAGGATTGCGCTTGCCGTTCGAATACCTCGGCGCAGGGCATCGACACCAGCCGAATCGCCCGCCCTTCGGCGTTGAGGCGGGTCACAGCCTCGCGTGCCAAATGCACTTCCGAGCCGGTCGCAATGACGATGGCTTGGGGTTTATTGCCGACTTCGATCAATACATAGGCTCCACGCGCAGTATCGTTTAACTGCGTTTCGTCACGCGCCTGCTGCGGCAGACCCTGCCGGGTCAAGAGCAGGCAGCTCGGCGCGATCCGTTGCTCAATCGCGGCGCGCCACGCACAAGCGGTCTCGGCAGCGTCGCTGGGCCGCCACACGTCCAGCCCGGGAATCATGCGGAGTGCGCCCGCATGCTCAATCGGCTGGTGGGTTGGCCCGTCCTCGCCGAGACCGATGGAATCGTGGGTGTATACGAAGATGGTGCCGAGGCGCATCAAGGCCGCCATGCGCACGGCGTTGCGTGCGTAATCCGAGAACACGAGAAAGGTGCCGCCATAGGGGATCACGCCGCCGTGCAGGCACAGGCCATTCATGATGGCGCTCATGGCGAACTCCCGAACACCATAGAAAATGTAATTGCCGTCTGGTTCAGCCGCGGAGAGCGCCCGGCTGGTTTCGTGAAAGGTGTTATTGGAACCGGTCAGATCGGCTGAACCGCCGATCAGCTCGGGCAGGACGGGCGCGACGGCATTCAGTACCCGTTCGGACGATTTACGCGTCGCTTCCTTCCCGTCGTCGGCGGCGAGGGCAGCGACACAGGCCTGCGCGGCCGCCTGCCATGCTGCGGGCAACCGGTTTGCTGCGAAACGTTCCAGCTCGGATGCGGGCTCTGGATAGGCCACGGCGTATTCCACGAAGCGCTGCCGCCAGTTCTGCTCGAGTGCGGCACCGGACTCGCGTGCATTCCAGGCCGCGTAGAGATCCGCGGGGATTTCGAAAGGTTTCGAACTCCAGCCGATGGCTTCGCGTGTCGCGCGGACTTCGTCTTCTCCCAGCGCCGCCCCGTGACAGGCCGCGGTGCCGCTCTTGTTGGGCGCACCCCAGCCGATGATCGTGCGGCAGCAGATCAAGGAGGGCTTGTCGGTCGTCGCACGGGCCTTCTTGATGGCGGCATTGCAGGCTGCCGCATCATGGCCGTCGACGTCTCGTATGACATGCCAGCGGTACGCTTCGAATCGTGCCGCGGTATCGTCAGTAAACCAGGCATCCACTTCGCCGTCGATGGAAATGCCGTTGTCGTCGTAGACGACGATCAGCTTACCGAGGCCGAGCGTTCCCGCGAGCGAGCAGGCTTCGTGTGAAATGCCTTCCATGAGGCAACCATCGCCGGCGAAAACGTAAGTATGGTGATCGATGATCGGGTGTCCGGGCCGATTGAAGCGGCGGGCGAGGTGACTTTCGGTGATCGCCATGCCGATGCCATTGGCGAGACCCTGGCCCAGCGGGCCGGTCGTCGTCTCGACGCCCGGCGTGTCTCCGCGTTCCGGGTGGCCGGGGGTTTTCGAACCGAGTTGCCGGAATTGTTTGATGTCGTCGATGGAGATCTCGTATCCGCTCAAATGCAGCAGCGCGTAAAGCAGCATCGAACTGTGTCCGTTGGACAGCACGAAGCGGTCGCGGTCGAACCACGACGGGTTCTGGGGGTTGTGCTTGAGGAAGTCGCGCCACAGGACCTCGGCAACGTCTGCCATGCCCATCGGTGCACCAGGGTGCCCGGAATTCGCCGCCTGCACCGCGTCCATGCTCAGGGCGCGGATGGCGTTCGCACACCGGCGGCGCTCCGGCGCGTTTGCGGCGCCGCTCCGCTTACTCAGCGGTTCGCTCATGATCATTACCTCGAAGAGTGAGCTTGTTTGATAGCGGTCTCGGGTTCCCGACACCGCCGCCCTTATTCGATCCGGTGGGCGAGTGAACTCCGGCGGATACGCGATACGAACGGCTGCGTTGCCACCTGGTTATTAACCCGCCTTCATGCAATAGCTGGGTTAAGTGCTCTGGATAGCCGAAAATCGGCTGATCGGGAGCGAAAACCAGCCCCGGAAGATGCCTTATTCTAGCGCGTCCGCCCAAGCGACAAAATCATTACCCCACCCGCCGGCATCGCACCTTTAGGCGCCAATAGACCGGATGGCGGAATGGCAGCGGAATCGAATGCGGTGGCCATACCATCAAGCTTACGCGCCGGCGAAGGGTTTATGATGGGCGCTCAGGGATACACCATAACCACGTTTTGACATCGTCCGGCGCCCACCCGGCCCGGCAGCTATGGCGCGCACCTCGATGAACAGACCGCACCCGCATATCTCACCATTGTTCTACTGCGGCGGCCCAATGGCACGCCCTGACGGGCGTTCACTCGATCGGAATGCTCGACCTAGGTCAACGACGCCTGCGCGTTCCTCGGTCGCAAACGCCAGCCATGCCGCACCCTTGAACCACCTCGCAACGAACGCTGGCGGGATATGCGGGCCAAGCACATGACCGGCGACTTGAGCTTCGAGTTTTTCCCGCCGCGTACCCCCGAGGCTACGGCCCGTCTTAAGACGACGCGCCGCAAACTCAACGGACTCAACCCCGGTTTTTTTTCGGTGACCTTCGGCGCCGGCGGCAGCACCCGCGATTTGACCCTCGAAACGGTCCTGGAGATCCGCGACGACACCGGGGTGGACAGCGCGCCGCACGTCTCGTGTTTCGGTTTTCCGATACGCGAGATCCGCGCGGTCCTCGAACGATATCAGCAGGCCGGGATCCGGCGGCTCGTGGCGCTGCGTGGCGACATGCCGTCTGGTACGACCGGGGTCGGTGAGCTGCGCTTTGCGAATGAACTCGTAGAGTTCATTCGCAAAGAGACCGGAGAGGTGTTTCATATCGAAGTCGCGGCCTATCCGGAAGTCCACCCGCAATCAGCCGGCGCTGCTGCCGATCTCGAGAATTTCAGGCGCAAGGTGGACGCTGGCGCGAACGGCGCCATCACCCAGTACTTTTACAACCCGGACGCCTATTTTCGCTTTGTCGATAGCTGCGGTAGCGCGGGCATCGACATCCCCATCGTGCCGGGCATCATGCCGATTACGAACTACTCACAGCTCAAGCGTTTTTCGGACATGTGCGGCGCGGAGATTCCGCGCTGGATACTCAAGCGCTTGCAGGATTTCGGCGACGATCGCGCTTCCATTCGAGCCTTTGGTGTCGATGTAACAACCCGTTTGTGCGAGCGGCTTGTGAGTGAAGGCGCGCCCGGTCTGCATTTCTACACGATGAATCAATACGAGGCTTCGATCGCGGTCTGCGGGAACCTTAACCTGACCGATCACGCGGGCGCGGCGGCGGTGTGAGCGGCAATCGTGTCTGAACAAGCGTCACCGCGGCCGCTGCTTTTGCTGGTCGACGTTGAATCCCTTTGCGACCGGCTCGTCGTGATCCATGACGGCACGGTACGGTATGCCGGCACGCCGGACGATCTAATGGCATCATATCATTGCCGCGTGCTTGAGGATGCGTTTCTGCACTGCATAGAAGACGGCGCAGAGAATTAATCAGCAACGGACGGGCGATAATTTCCAGTTCTCGGCGGTTTGTTGTAATCCGACTCCAGGCGTAAAAGACCTCAGAGCGGCGCGCTCCGGGTAAAGTTTCCGCGGATCCCACCGTTAAGAGTGATGTCCTGAACGACAGGGTCTCTCGATGATCGCGGTGGTGCACGGTTCGCCCGCACGGGGGCTCTTACCGGCGCTGCCACACCTCCGTAGGAGCCCGGTTGCGGGCGAATGCCCGAATTGGCACAGGACTCGGTCTATCGCAACAACGATTCAGTCAGATCCCGCCTCGACAACCTCGAAATCGTGAGAAATCTCCACGCTTGCACTTAGCATGATGGTGGCCGAGCAGTACTTCTCCGCCGACAACTCGATCGCGCGTTCAACCGCCGCCGCCTTGAGGTCTTGGCCGGTAATCACGAAGTGGATGTGAATCCGCGTGAAGACCTTCGGTACCTCGTCGGCGCGCTCGGCGTCTAGTTCGACACGGCAGTCGGTCACCTTCTGGCGCGACTTTTTGAGAATGGAAACGACGTCGAACGCGGTGCAGGCACCGAGACCGGACAGCACCAGTTCCATGGGTCGGATACCTAAGTTCCGCCCGCCGGCCTCGGGCGGCCCGTCGATCACAACGGCGTGCCCGCTGCCCGACTCGCCCACGAACATAGCGCCATCGACCCACTTTATCGTGGATTTCATGAGTGGTGCCGCCTCCTTCCCGGGCCCCGATTGTGTGAGAAATGCCCGGCATCGCTCTCGACAATCTGGCTTGATCCGGCATCTGATTAGTATCTTATAAGAATGTTCTTTAAAATTTTAGATAACATCCGACAAATAAGATAATTAGAGCGACAACCGAATGTCGCCAGTCTAGTAGAGGACAGAGCCATGAGCGCCGTGCAACCGATTAAATTGAAAGACGAAGAAGCGATCCAGAGATTTCTCGAACACTGCCACCGCAAAGAGTATCCAGCGAAAACCACCATCATCCGGCAGGGCGACCTGTAGCACGACCTGTTCTACATCGTCAAGGGCTCGGTATCGGTCATGCTCGAAGACGAGGAAGGGCGCGAGCTAGTGCTGGCCTATCTCAATCCGGGCGATTTCTTCGGGGAAATCGGATTTTTCAACGAACACCTCAATCGTAGCGCCCTAGTCCGGGCCAAGACAAAGTGCGAAGTGGCGACCATCACCTACGAGAAGCTGAAGAGCATGTCGACCGTGTTCCCGGATCTTCTGTTCGCGATTTCCTCGCAGCTCGCCACCCGATTGCGCAAGATGAACCGCAAGATCGGCGATCTCGCCTTCATGGACGTTTCGGGGCGTATGGCGCGCGCACTGCTGGATCTCTGCAAGGAACCCGACGCCATGACCCATCCCGGCGGCATGCAGATCCGCGTGACCCGCCAGGAACTTGGACGCATCGTCGGCTGCTCCCGCGAAATGGTCGGCCGCGTTCTAAAGAACCTAGAAGAGCAGCATCTGATCGACGTCAGCGGCAAGACCATCGTCGTCTTCGGTGTGCGCTAGGCGAGGCACCGTCCATTCGTAGGAGCCCGCTTGCGGGCGAACAACCGAGCGATAAATTCCACGCGGATTGTCGGCCCCAACTCGACCATGGTGAGAAACCCGGCCCAGACCGTTGAGACCGGCCTCAATTACGATGAGGATTGCTTGCGGCGAATGCCTATGACCCGACCGACCCACTCCGGCCGCCCGAGGCCGCGCTGGGCCTCAAACAAGCGTTCGTAACTGAGCGCGATATCGTCGGCGAATGGACAGCTACGCCGCGCTTTGGAGTCGAAACTGATCGAAAGTGTTTCCTGTGCGGAAACCAGTTCCTCGCCCCGGAACATCTCCTGGTAGTAATGCATGCGCTTGCCATCAAAATCGATGACCCGCGTATCGATGCGCAGTTCGTCACCCAGCGCAGCTTCGGCCAGGTAGGCGATACGCGATTCGAGCGCGACCGTCGAGAGCGCCTTCCGCTTGATGTAGTCGAGGTCGATGCCAACGACCGCTTTGAAGGCATCGATACCGAGATCGAACAGCAATACGTAATAGGCGACGTTCAGATGATCGTTGTAATCGAGCCATTCGGGTTTGACGATACCGTGGCTAGTAACGATACCGTTGGCGGGAATTTCGATGGAAGCCATAACTGCGCGAAGAAACCAGGGAAAGGCGGTTATTGTAAAAGAACAAGCGCGCGAGGCAGCAAGCTTGACAGCCCCACGGCAACCCACGAAGATCCGCCAGCGGAAAGCGGGTAACGAACATCGGTATCAGCACGGCGACGGCTTTTTCCGCTTTCGACTTCCCTAATTCGACTTAGACATGGCTATGTAGCTCAGCTGGTTAGAGCGCGGCACTCATAATGCTGAGGTCGGCGGTTCGAGTCCGCCCATAGCCACCATTCAACTCCTTCAAATCCTTGAATTTTTGCATTACGCCAAGCGGCCATACACGCACTCGAAAACGGCGCCGCGGAGTGCAAGCTCACCGGCGTGTGGGCACCGAATCGGGCCGAGCCGCTTGAGTTGATCTGGGGGATGGACGGGCACGGCCCGCGCCTGCCGGCCGCGTGGTTCGCTCACGGTGCGATGCAATCGCGGTGGGATCAAAGCGTGGTCGGACAGGATTTGGCGCGCGGCCGTCACTTCTTCGATCGTACTCTGCCTTGGAACTCTGCGTCGCACGAACACTGAATAGGAGAGTGTATGGGGTACTTGTCTACCCCCTCTCCCTTTTTATTGGTGCCAGGCGTAAGCTCTGCTCTAACGGAGTGCCTAAATGCAGAAGGTTAGTAACATGTCACCTTGATTTCGACAGAGTCAAGAAAAGAGGAGGGTCGTTATGAAAAAGAGTTCT
>JAYYZW010000022.1:0-4990 GCA_036339995.1 Pseudomonadota bacterium | reverse complement strand
AGTTCGTCGATAATGCCGGGATAAGTGATTTCATCGGTGCGCTTGCGCCTGCCGGAAATATCCATCGCAATCTTTCCGATGAACGGCAACTCTGCAGTTGCCTCTACTTTCGAATGGCTCGCCAGGATCTGTTCGAGCAGTGTCGAGCCTGCCCGTGGCAGGCCGACGATGAATATTGGTTCATCGGACTGATGCCCCGTGCCGTCGAACCAGCCCTCGGACGTTTGCTCGATCGAGGCGTCGATTCGAGCGCTTGTGTCATCCTTGTCGTAGGCGCTGAATCGGCGCTTGACTTCATTGCCGGTCGCATAAGCGCCGAATGATTCATCAAATTCTTTCGTATCTTCGAGCGCTTTGCCGAGCGCAAAAGCAAGATGGTATTTGTCCGGGCTATCACCTTTGATGCTGGCCAGTCGATTCCGCATTGATGCAACCTGTTCTTCGTTGAACCTGAAGGTCTTGAGGTTCGCTAGGCTCCACCAGGCTTCGCCGACTCCCGGGTCAGCCTCGATTGCCTCTAGGTATGCTTCAATCGCTTCCTCACCCTTGCCGTCATACCGGAGCGAGTGTCCAAAATTCGTCAGGATTCGCGGATTTCGCGGTGCGCGTGCAATCACGTCGCGGAACTTCTCGTGCGCCTGCTCGAACCTGCCAGCCATTGATAACACCGCTGCCAATTGCGACACATACGCGATGTTGGTGGGATCTGTCTTCATGAGGAGATTCATCTCCTCGAGCGCTTTGTCGAAGCGCTGCTGGCGTGCCAGTGCGTTGACATAGTTGCTGCGAGCGAAATGGAAATCAGGTGCGAGTTCCAGGCATCTCTCGAGCAATTGGATTGCCTCGTCATTGGCCCCGAGGTCGATCCCGATCTGGGCGAGCAGGCGGATTGCGTCGACATCCAAGGGCCGTTGCCGAAGATACTCCCTGCAGATGCCTTCGGCGATTCCTACCCGGCCCTTATCGTACAGCTCTAGGGCTTTTTGTAAGGCGGGATTCGGCCCGGTCGCTCCCAACGATCGCCGGTACGCCATGGCAGCACCCGGGTGGTCGCCTTCGGTCGTGCAGATTTCACACAGGGCGATCCATCCTGGTTTGAGCGTAGCGTTGATCGACACCGCAGCCTGGAGCGCGTCACGGGCAGAAGCCAGTCGCCCCTGGGACAGCAGATTGAGACCGAGTTCCAGATGGGTAGCGGCAATCTTTGGTGCGTCTTTGGTAGCACTTCGCAGCAGGGGTTCTGCTTTATCATGATCACCGGCGCGCCGAAAAGCAGCGCCCATCATGAATTCGAACCGCGAGTCCCCAGGTGCAATTTCGAGTGCTTTCTCACAAGCTTCGATGACCTGGGGCAGCTCTTTCTCGCGGGTAGCCTTGCGTGCCATTTGCAGCAGGTCTTCGATTTTCCGGGAATCCGTGTTCACGTTATCTTGATTCTTTAGCAGACTTTGAATGGATGCTCTTATCTTCGCACCGCTGTGTGTGATCATCCAGCGCCCAAAAAAAAAGGCGCCCATTCGGGCGCCTTTTGACCGAACTTCAACTGTTGTTAGAAGTTACGACGATAGACCACTCCGATTGTGCGGGGCCGGTTGACCATCACGCGAGAGTCCCAGTTGACTGCGTTGATGAACACAGCAGCCCGCTCGTCCGCCAAGTTCCGCACATACAGCTCTGCGGACCAGTCTTCGCGGTCGAGACCGATCCCGACGTTCACGACCGAATAGGCCTCCTGCGTCCTGCGTGCTGTCTGAATTGTGCCACCTTCGAACAGCGTATTGAACGAGTCGCCGGTATAGGTATACGCGGCCTGCAAGTACCAGTCGTTGTCGTTTGTATAGCGCGTGGAGAGGTTCCACTTAAAGTCAGGAATCCTCGGTAACGGCGTGCCTGCAGGAGCGTCAATCGTGGTACCGTTTCGCGAATAGTCCGACGTCAGTTCCGATGTGTAGATGTAGGAGAATGCGCCACTCAACGTCCAGTTGTCGGTCAGGAGCGTCGTGAAATCGCCCTCGAGGCCATTAGCCTCCGCATTGCCAACATTGAACGTCAGAGTCAATGGCGAGATTGACGTGTCGAGACGTGAGAACTGGAAGTCTTCCCACTGCTGCCAGAATGCTGCCACGTTGACACGAGTCCGGCCGTCGTTGATCGTCGTCTTGTAGCCAATCTCCGTCGATGTCAGGAAGTCCGAATTGAAAGCACAACCAATATTGGAAGTGCCCTGCTCGCCCAGGCCGCTGAGCACGCGGGTCTCGCACATACGGTTCAGACTGCCCGGTCGGTAACCTTCGCCCCAGGTGAAGTAGGCCATCGAATCGTCGTCAACCGCGTAATCAAAGCTTAAGCGATAGACTTCGTCGCCGCCCTCGGTAAGACGTTCACTGGCGGAACAGCCCCCCTCGCCGTAGTTATTGTCCGGGTGCCCGGGACTGAAGCCGCCACAAGGCCACCAGACCGTTCCGGAGAAGCCGTCGAGACGTGCTTCATAGTCGAACGATCGCACGCTCGCCCTTGCGGTGAGTTTGTCCGTCAGATCGTAGATCGCCTCGCCGAAGACTGCCGTTTCCTCGTAGGGTCTGCGAAAATTCGTTGTCCAGTAAATGTCTGGATTTTCGACGTAGGAACCGGGGATGCCGGCAAGGCCAAGTACGTGCCAGTCGCCATCGTTATAATTTTCGACTTCCGAGTAGAACCCGCCGACGAGCCAGCGGAACCGATTCTCCGTGTCGGATGCGTATCGCACCTCGAAGTTGGAACGATCCCAGCCGCCATTCCCGGAGTAGTAGCCTCGCGGATCTCCGCAGCCGCCCAAATAGCTGTAGCACGAATAGTAGGGCTGCACGTAGCCGTACGACACGTAATAGTCGTTGTACATCGAGTAATCGCTGTAGGAACTCATGTCGCGATCAAGATCCGCATAGGTCGCCGTTAGCGTGCCACCTGCTATCTCACCCTCGAGTTTTAGCGACCACTGTACCCAGTCATCCTCAGACCAGTCGTCCAGAAGCTTCATTACGAGGAGATCGCCAACGGACGGGTCATGGTCCCAGACACCCTGAGTTTCCAGGCTCTGAAATATTACGCTCGCTGTTGCGGTCCAGCTGTCGTTAAGATCGACGCGCAGCGCAGCGCGTCCGCCGATTGTTGTCGCCTCGTTGTGGTTTTTCTTTGCGATATCAGCATTGGTGTAACTCTGGTCTGCAGCAATCGCGTCCCAGACGGGATTTGCGCCGCCCGAGCGGGCGAACCCGTGTTTGAACGTGTGTGAACCGAAGACATTGTCGATGTAACCGCCTTCTTCCTTGACGTAGCCGACAACACGAACGGCTGCCCGATCACTAATAGGCATATTGACCATGCCTTCGAGCAGGTAACCGACATCACCGCTCTTGGGCAGGCTGCCATCGACGCTGAAGCTCGCTGCAAAACCGCTGGAATCCGGCTGGTTCGTGATGATGCGCATTGCGCCAGACTGCGCATTAGCGCCGAACGTTGTGCCCTGCGGGCCGGCAAGCACCTCGATTTGCTGAATGTCGTAAATGTGCGGGTTCATGTAGGAATTTGATGAGGTGACCGGGTGATCGTCCAGGTAGATTGCGACACTGGGATTGGCGCCGATGCCTGATTCCCCGCCCGAAGAGATACCTCGAACGTACACACTACCGCTGCCCGGGCCGAGCGATATATAGCTCACGTTCGGCAACATCTGGATATAGTCTTCCAAATCCGTGATGTTGAGATCCTGAAGCTGCTGATCGCCCATGACCATTACGGAAATCGGGATGTTCTGGACACCTTCTTCACGTTTGGTCGCCGTGACGACAATTTCCTCGAGCTCTGCTCCTTGTCCAAACGCCGCTGGTGCCGCTACGGCCATTGTGCCTGCACCACAGGCAGCAAGAACGCCGCGACTGACCGCGCTCATACGAAAGACTTTTGTATCTTGAATAGTCCCGGCCATGAACTTTCCCCCTTTAGAAAAGCTTTTGCTTGAGTTGTTGGATTGGTGCAACGCGCTCGATAAAAGATCCATCAATGGCGCTGCCTACTATGAACCAAAGTATAACACTTGATTTTATAACGGTGGAATACAATTGTATTATGTTAAAAAGATATGTTATTGCCGATTAATGCCGCACGTGGGTCCAAAAAAACAAATTTGTTGTAAAATAACGACATTCCGTTGACCGGCTCGTGACCCTGCCACGCTCGTCACCGAACCGGTCTTAAATCGGCACGATCCGGCCTCGTGATTCCAGTAGACTTGCGACCCATTGCGATGCATGAGGCACAATCTTTGAAGATCACAGAGCCGACCCGGAAAACCGACGTTATTCACGAAACCGAGGTCCTCGTTGTGGGTTCGGGCCCGGGCGGACTCGCAGCGGCAATCGGTGCCGCCCGCGCCGGCGTGGACGTCACTCTCCTCGAACGTTTCGGTTGTTTTGGCGGCAACATTACGGCCGTCGGCGTGGAGGGGTTTGCCTGGTACCGGCACGAAAAAACGGTCGACGCCGAAGGCGTCGGGATCGAATTCGAGGCACGTGCCAAGTCAATGGGGGCATCTGTACCCGAACCGCAGTCCGACAGCCATGCCATCGACGGTGAGGCGTTCAAGTGGGTGGCGGATTCTTTTGTCGAGGAAGCAGGTATTCATCCGATGCTGCATCGCTTGTTCGTGTCGCCCATCATGGACGGCAATACCATCACCGGCGTTATCATCGAGAGCAAAGCCGGCCGGGAGGCAATCCTGGCAAAACGGGTTATCGACGCGACTGGGGATGCCGACGTTGCCCACCGCGCCGGTGCACCAACGGTGACGAATCCGAAGGAGGAGATGATTGGTGCTTCGGTGATGTTCTCGATGTCGGGTGTGGACAAGAAACGTTTCATCGAATGCGTCAGGGAAAACCCGCACACCTATAGTGATTGGGCCTATGGCCAGTGGAGCATCGAGACGACCGGTAAGGAGGACGACATGTTCTCG
>JAYYZW010000021.1:0-19090 GCA_036339995.1 Pseudomonadota bacterium | reverse complement strand
TGCCGTGAGAGACGACAAGGTGGAGGCCGGCTATACCTGGCTCGGCTACGACCAAGGCAAGATTCCGGCGTCGGCCCTGTTGGGCGCCGTGCCGTTCGGCATGGAGCCGTGGGAATTCTCGGCGTGGTGGTTCGAGGCGGGCGGGCGCGAACTCGGTGAAGCGCTGTACGAAAAATATAACGCCTATCCCCTGTTCTGCGGCCTGACCGGACCGGAGACAGCAGGCTGGTTCCGCTCGCGCATCGACAGCCTCGACGACATCCGGGGACTCAAGATCCGCTTTGCCGGGCTTGGCGGCAAGGTCATCGAACGCCTGGGCGCCTCGGTCACCATGCTGCCCGGCGGTGAGATCTTCCAGGCGCTGGAGAAGGGCGCGATCGACGCGACGGAGTTTTCACTGCCCGATGTCGACCAACGCCTCGGCTTTAGCCGTATCGCGCCCTATAACTACTACCCCGGATGGCATCAGCCGGCGACCGCAGCCCACATGTTAGTTAATCTCGAGCTTTGGAACGGCCTGGCGCTCGCCGACCAGAAACTTCTCGAGACCGCCTGTACGGCGGGAGTCATGCGGAACCTCGCCAAGAGTGAAGCCAGGCAGGGGGCGGTGATCGCCGGGTTTCCCGAGATCGGCGTGTCGGCCGAAAGTCTGCCGCTAGACCTTCTGCGCGAACTCAAACACATTGCCGAGGATGTCCTGCGCGAAGAAGCGGAGGCCGACGAAGACTTCGCCACCATCCTCGCATCACAGCAACGCTTCCGTGCCGAGTACGCCCACTGGAAAGCCCGCGCCTACCTCCCCAGAGATTTTTAACGCAAGTCGTGAACCTGCCTCAAACTCGCGTTTCGCGGTTGATCGATCCCCTGTTGATCACCCTCGGCCAGTGGGCTTCCTGGTTGTGGTTGCTGCTGCTCGTGATCATCTGCATCAACGTAGTGCTGCGCTACGCTTTCGGCATAGGCCGCATCGAGTTCGAAGAGATCCAGTGGCACATCTATGCCGCCGGATTTCTGCTGGGCCTCGCTTACAGTTATCAGGCCGATGCGCATATCCGGGTCGACGTCCTCCACGAGCGACTGTCACCGCGGCTCCAGGCCTGGATCGAACTCTACGGCATCGTGCTTTTCCTGCTGCCTTTCATCACGTTCATTTTGATCTACAGCCTGCCCTTCGTGCGGACCGCCTATGAACTCGGTGAAGTGTCACAGGCGCCCGGCGGTCTGCCGTTCCGCTGGGCGATCAAGGCCATGCTGCCGCTCGGTTTTTTCCTGCTGCTGTTGGCCGTGGTCTCACGCTTGTCGCGTGTCTGGTCCCTGCTCTTCTTCGAATCGGGCGTCGATCGTGGCGCTGAATGAATTCATGGCGATGTTGATGTTCGCGAGCTTCATCGCGCTCGTGTTCACCGGGTTTCCGGTCGCCTGGATCCTCGGCGGCCTGGCCGTGACGTTCACCGCGTTTGCGATCATCATGCACGTCGATTTCGCGGTTCCGATCAACGTCGATTGGGCTTACACGTCCTTGACCATCGATCGCATCTGGTACGTGATGGAGAGTTGGGTGTTGGTGGCCCTGCCCATGTTCATCTTCATGGGCTTTCTGCTCGACCGTTCGGGTATCGCCTACCAGCTCATGACGAGCTTCGCGCGACTGTTCGGCCGCCTTCGCGGCGGCCTCGCCATTACCGTCACCGCGATCGGCCTGTTGCTCGCTGCCACTACCGGTATCATCGGCGCCTCGGTGGTGCTCCTCGCCTTGATCGGCCTGCCCGTCATGCTGAATGAGGGTTACGATCGCCGCCTTGCCGCGGGTACGGTCTGCGCAGTGGGTACACTCGGGATCCTCATACCGCCGAGCATCATGCTGGTGCTGATGGCGGACCGGCTGTCGATGAGTGTCGGCGACCTGTTCATGGGCGCGGTTTTTCCGGGGATGCTGCTGGGCGGGCTCTATGTGCTCTACATCCTCGGCTACGGCTTGCTGCGCCCGGACGGCGCCCCGGCCGCGCAGAGCGAGGCCATGGACTGGGACGCCATTCGCGCGCTCTTCTCGGCGATCCTGCCCCCGGCCTTCCTGATCCTCGCCGTCCTCGGCAGCATTTTTTTCGGGATCGCGACACCGACTGAAGCGGCGGGCGTGGGCGCCGCGGGCGCCTTGCTGCTCGCCTGCCTAAAGCGGCGGATCAGCATGGGTGTTCTGCAAGAAGTTCTATTCGAAACGACCCGCACCACGGGCTTCATCTTCGCGGTGCTGATCGGTGCAACGGCGTTCTCGCTGGTGTTGCGCGGGCTCGGCGGAGACGTGTTGATCGAGCGCATTCTGCTCAACCTGCCGTTCGATCCCAGCGGCATCGTGATCTGTATTCTCCTGGCGACCTTTATCCTGGGTTTCTTCTTGGACTGGATCGAGATCACGCTCATCATTTTGCCGCTGGTGTCACCGGTGGTGGTAAACCTCGGTTTCGATCCGGTCTGGTTTACCGTGATGTTCGCGGTGTGCCTGCAGACGAGCTTTCTGACGCCGCCCGTCGGCTTCGCGATTTTCTATTTAAAAGGAGTCTCCCCCGACGACATCGACGTCCTTACGATTTACCGGGGCGTCGCGCCGTTCGTGGTCCTGCAGCTACTAGGACTGGTCATCATCTTCAACTGGCAGCAAGTGGTGACGTGGCTACCCGCACAAGCCTATCGCTGATCGCCGCCTTCACGTAGCTTGGTTCCTGAGAGACTCGACTAACTGCATCAACGAGGCATACGATTCTTCCACCCCATCGTCGCCGGCGGGTAACGCGTTCAACAACACGATTTCGTCGACCACGCCTTCGTAGGCTGCTAATCTCGCTCGACAGTCTTCCGGCGTACCCGCGATCACCAAGCGGTCGATGCATTCGTCCGGAATGGCGGCGACGGCCGCCTCGAGATGACCGGCGGGCATGTGGGTGAGCGCCGCATCGGCCGCGGCGCCGAATCCCTGCTCTCGCATCGTGTACTCGTAATACGGATGCGGCAGTGGTGCATACAGGTGGCAGAGCGCTTCGCGCGCCGCCCGCCGTGCACGCGCGCGGTCCTCGTCGACGGCGATGAAATGGACGGCAGTCCAAGCGATCACATCGGGATCCCGCCCAGCCGTGACCGCCGCATCGATCACCTGCGGTCGCACGACGTCCCGCAGGTAGTCAACCGATAAGGTCGCGCCGCAGGCGATCCCGTCGGCAACCCGGCCTGCGACTTTCAACATGCGCGGGAAGACCGCCGCGAGATAGACCGGGAACGGCCGGTCTCCCGGATCGACAGCCGGCGACCAGTGCATGCGGTGAATCCTGCCCTCGAAATCCAAGGTTTCGCCGAGCCGGGAAGACGCCATGCACTGCAACAAGGTCACATACTCGGCCATCTTGGTCAGAACGCGTTCGTGTGGAATTCCCTGCCATTGTTCATTGATGGTGCGGTTGCCACCGCCGACTCCGAGGACCAGGCGCTGCTTACTGAAATCGTTAAAGTCGATGGCCGACATGCCGGCGAGCAGGGGACTGCGGCCATAGGCATTCAGCACGTAAGGGCCGAGGCGCACGCGGGTCGTGGCGGCGGCAAGCACGGTCAACGGCACCCAGCCGCTGCGCCACGCTTCGGCCAGGTAAAGCGACGCCACACCGCTTTGCTCCGCGCGCCGCCCGATGGCCGTTAGCTCGGCCATCGTCATATCCGCGCCGGTGAAGATGAGGCCAATGTCCATTGTCGTCGTTTTGGTTTTTGCGGTCAGCCCATCGGATTCACATCGGGAAAACCGAGCGCGATTTGCCCGAGGTTCTCATAGGATACTTCACTCACCATCAGGTGCTGTGCCGCGACGTTGATGTCGCGTAGACATCGCTGAAGCACGCTGTCCTGATAAACGGCGCCGGCACCCGAATACCTGAACGCCTGCGTCGTGATCCGGCTGGCGACTTCAGTGCAGTAGGTCGCAACGCTTCTGAGTTCCGAGTTCAGCCGCACTGATACGGGATTTCCCTCACATACTTCGCCCCACGCACGTTCGTTGAGTTCGATCGCGAGTGAGCGCGCTGCAGCGAGCTTGAGTTCACTCTCCCCGATCATGCGCTGCACGGTCGAACGTCCCGCGAGTCCTTTCGCATCGGGACCATAGCCCCGCTTTTTCGACACCGCCAGTTTGATCAAGGCATCGAGCGCGCACCGCGCGGTGCCGCAGGCGAAACCGGCGTGCTCGTTGGCGACGAAGGCCGGAATTCCAAGGTAATAGAGCGCACCGCCACGCTGCGGCGCGCCGTCCACGACATTCCACGACAGCGCTTCCGGCACGAATAGGTCCGCGATCGTAAAGTCGCAGCTACCAGTCCCCTTGAGGCCCGCGACCTGCCAGTTGTCGTGGATTTCGGTGGCGGAGGTCGGGAAAACCATCATCCTGAGTTCGGGCGGGCCGTCGGCGTCCCGCGCCACCCGCGCCATGGCCGTGATCCACTCCGAATGCCGCACGCCGCTCGCGAACGACCACCTGCCGCTGACCTGGTAGCCACCGCCCGTGGGCTTGCCCTCGCCGGCCGGCATGATGCAGATGGCGCCGAGTGGGATCCGTCCGGCTGGAAACATTTTTTCGGCGCCCTCATCGGGCAGAAAGGCGCCGGGCATGCCGACACCCGTAGCGCCTACCATGGTGCACCAGCTCGCCGAGGCGTTGATCGCGGCGAGCGCTTCCAGCACTTCAAACTGGGTGACTAGATCGGCTTCCGCACCGCCGAGTATGGCCGGCAGCTTCATCGCGAAAATGCCGGTTTCAGTCAGCGCCTCGACGGATTCAGGCGACAGCGTCGCCGCCGTCTCCTCGTCCTCGCATTGCGCGGCGAGGACCCGCCGGATCTGTTCGACGCCACCGAGAAGATGCTCCCGGTTCTTCGCCCTGTCGGCGGTGAAAGTCCTGGATCTCATGTCCATGCTGCTGACCGCTTCCACGCTAAGTCGTCCGTCTACATTATTTTCACCGACGGGAGTGTGAATTTAAATACCCGATCGCTCTTCCAGATATTGTTCCATGAAACACCGGAATCCGGGGTCAAACGAGTCCTTGAATTCCTTCCAACTCGCGCGAACGGCTTGCCGACGGCCGAGATTCTCGAACAGCCAACACATCTCGCGCCATTGCTGCTTTGCAAGGTACCCCTCCTGGTGGAATCGATAGTAATTGTGCCAGGCAGACAACGCCCGCCACTCGAAGATGATCAGCCGCCGCCGATCGATCGCGTCCAGATCCTCGAAATTCGATTCGCCGGCGAACCAGCACTCGGCGAATACGCGATCGGTGGCGATCGGCGTACCCATGTCCGTATTCCAGTTTACCCAGCCGGCCGCGGTGTTCACCCGAGCCAGATCGGTGTTTTGTTTGACCTGTACGGCGAGATAAAAGACGGAGATGACAAGTACGATCACCGCCACTATCTCCGTATGGACGCCACCTCGTTCGTTCGCCCTATCTTACTCCGCTCCTATAATGGGCGCTGGCGCAACGATGGAGCCGGCTGCAAATGGGCGAACTCAACTATCTGTCCGGATTCGGCAACGAGTTCGAGAGCGAAGCGCTCGCCGGCGCGTTGCCACAGGGTCGGTTTTCACCGCAACGCGTGCCGTTCGGTCTCTACACCGAAAAATTCAGTGGCAGTGCGTTCACCGCACCGCGCGCGGAGAATCGCCGCACCTGGTTTTATCGCATAAGGCCATCCGTGAAACAGGGTGAGTTTGTGCCGATGGAGGCGGGACTGCTGGAATCCGGACCGATCACGGGCGCGCCGACGCCGCCCAAGCCGCTGCGTTGGGATCCGCCAAAGATCACCACCAGGGATCATGATTTCGTCGACGGCCTGATCACGATCGCGGCGAACGGCAGGGTGAGCGAGCAGATCGGCATGGGCGCGCACATCTATACCGCGACTAAGAGTATGGACCGCCGGTATTTCGTCAACGCCGACGGTGAAATGCTGATCGTTCCCCAGGCCGGTGCGCTCCGTGTGCACACGGAATGTGGAATTCTCGAAGTCGCGCCGGGCGAGATCGTCGTCATACCGCGCGGCATGAAATTCAAGGTCGATCTCATCGACGCCACTGCCCGGGGTTACGTTTGCGAAAATTACGGTGCCTTCCTGCGACTGCCTGAACGGGGGCCGGTGGGATCCGACGGCTTTGCCAATGACCGTGATTTCTTCTGTCCCGTGGCGCATTTCGTCGATGACGACAGCGAATGCGAGTTGGTGTGCAAATTCCAGGGCGCCCTGTATCAGTGCGTCATGGGCCATTGCCCGCTGGATGTCGTCGCCTGGATCGGCGACGCCGTGCCGTACAAATACGACCTCAATCGTTTCAACACCATGAACACGGTCAGCTACGACCACGCGGATCCGTCGATATTCACGGTCCTGACATCACCTTCCGACACCCTAGGCGTCGCCAACGTCGACCTGGTCATTTTTCCGTCGCGCTGGGTCGTCGCCGAAAACACCTTCCGCCCGCCGTGGTATCACCGCAATGTCATGAGCGAATTCATGGGGTTGATCTACGGCCAGTACGAAGCGAGGAAAGAAGGTTTTGCGCCCGGCGGGATCGGCCTGCATAACTCGATGGTACCGCATGGTCCGGACTTGAAGGTGTACGAGGGGGGAACCGGCGCGCAACTCGAACCAGTCAGGGTGGAAAATTCGCTGTCGGTCATGTTCGAGACACGGTTCGTACTCAAGGTAACGCGTTGGGCACTCGAGTCGTCCTACCTGCAGCAGGATTACCGCGAAAACACCTGGGGCGGCCTCAAGCGACATTTCGACCCGAGCGCCCCTCGGTAACGCGCCTGTTATCCGGATCCAGGCTTCAGCGGCAGGTAAGCGGCAGCGACTTAAGCCCCCTGAAACGTGCTCGCCGGGCCAGCACTGCCGCTCCGGCGAGTTCGATCACCGGAAAGCGCGCCAGCAACCGAGTGATGGCGATCTTAGCTTCGAGGCGCGCAACGGCGAGTCCCGCACAGGTATGAATACCGCCGCCGAAGGCGTTGTGCGCATTCGGCTGTCGCGTGATGTCGAGGCGGTCGGGATCGTCGAACGCATCAGGATCGCGGTTGGCGGCGCCGATGCAGAGCGTCAGGATTGACCCCGCAGCCAGCGCTACCTCGCCGATCTCCGTGGATTCCGTGACCTTGCGGTTGCCGAGTTGAACCGGGCTTTCAAAACGCAGGAATTCCTCGACCGCAACGTCGATCAAAGCCGGCGCCCGTTGCAGTCGTTCGAGTTCGACCGGATGATTGAGCAGCGCCAGCACACCGTTGCCGATCAAGTTGGTCGTGGTTTCATGCCCGGCGTTCAAAAGAAAAATGCACTGGTGATAGATCTGGAATTCCGACAGCTTGAATGCGGATGATTCCCAGCGGATGAGGCGGCTCACGATATCATCCGCGCCCGAATGCCGTCGGCGTTCGGCGATCAAGCCCTTGAGAAAGTCGACGAATTCAACCACTGCGGCGTTACCGTCGTCCAGTACCTGTTGGTCGGAGCCGAATTCGAGCGCGCCCAGGATGGCATTCGACCACCGTTGCAGTGGCCCACGATCGGCACGGTCTATGTCGAGCAGGTTGCCGATGACCTCGATCGGAATCGCAGAGGCGAAATCGGTCATCAAATCACATTTCTTGCACTCGTCAATGGAATCGAGGAGGCGATCGACCAGCGCGATCAGACTTGGCTCCATGGCCGCCACCATTTTCGGCGACAGCGCGTCGCCGATGGCTTTGCGCACGTTCGTATGCAATGGCGGATCGTTGAACACGAGACTCGTGGTGTGGTGTGCGAACAGCGGGCTGTCGCCGAACAGCGGTCGGAATTGTTCCTGCTTGTCGGAACTGAACACCTTGGGATGACGGTAGATATGATTGATGTCGGCGTGGCGGGTCAGAAACCAAGTGCCGTCGGGACAGCGATGCACCGGGTCAAGTTCTCGCAGCGCGCGGTAAGTCGGGTAGGGATCGTCGTAGAATGTATCGGACAATTCACGCGGATCGAAACGTTCGACTGATTCCGATTTCATATTGCGTTTCGAGAATAAACCGAGCGCTTGTTATCCAAGCTGATCGATGAGGGCCTTGTGCTTTTCCGGCGCCTCATATTGTTCGTTTGGTCGTTCTGCCGGATCGAGATTCAGGAGAATTCGCGGGAAACCCATCTCGATTAACTGACCGATGCGTTCGACGCCGGCATTAGGCGTCGATAGATCACAGAGTGCCATTACGCCGTGCTGTATGTCTTCGAACGGCCGTCCGATCCGATCGCATTCATCGCGAATGGCTGCGAACCCCGCGCCGAGATCGCCCCAACCGTACACGGGAACCCACCCATCGCAATACTCGGCGATGCGTTTAGGCGCCCATTTCGTTCCGGCACCCATCAAGATTGGCGGTCCGTTTACCCAGGATTGCTTTCAACGCTGTTTACCGAAAAAATCGTTCGGCTTTTCTGCGGTCGCCGGTCGTCTTCACCCCTACCATTGGACGGTGGACAAAAACGTGAGCTGTCCTGACCATATCCTTTATATCTGGTAAGCAAGTCAGATCGTCACCTTAAGTATACTGTGCCCCTAATTCTGCGCGATAGCTAAGCGAGGAAAGCCCCGCATGCCCACGATCGGTTTTATCGGCACAGGCACCATCGGCGGACCGATGGCCCTCAAGCTACTCGAACACAAGCACACGATGCTGGTTTTCGACATCGACTCGAACGCTACCAAGGCGCACGTGGAACAGGGCGCCGGGGTGGCCGCGGCCATCGCTGACATCGCAAAGGCGTGCGCCACGGTTTTCCTCTCCCTGCCCGGACCGGCGGAAATTGAAGACGTCGTTCTCGGCGACGATGGGCTCATCAATCATGCGGAGACGTTAGCAACGATCGCTGATCTGTCGACGAATTCCCTATCGCTCAATCGTCAGATCGCTGATATCGCACGACGAAAAGGCATTAACTATCTGGATGCCCCCGTATCGGGCGGTAAGATCGCTGCTCGCAACGGCAGCTTGACGGTGATGGTCGGTGGTGATGAGGCCGTTTTCGACGTAATACGCCCGTTAATTGACTGTTTCGGCGAACACATTTTCTATATGGGGCCATCCGGGGCCGGCACCTTGACGAAGCTCATCAACAATCAAATATTTCTATGCGCGAGCGTATTGATTCAAGAAGGCTTCGTCATGGCCGCGAAAGCCGGGATGGATTCGAGCGCCTTGCTCAAGGTGCTCGAGGTCAGTTCCGCAGGCCCGCTGATGACACGCGCACCCTTGGTTTTGTCGCGCAAGTTCGATCTCGACGTATTCGCGCTGTCCATTGCAGCGAAAGACGTCGGTGTCGCCCTGGAATCTGCACGAGCCGTTGGCGCATCCATGCCGATGACGCAAGCAGCACACGCAGTGTATGAGGACGCACTCGTAAAGGGCTTCGGCGATGAAGATTTCTTTGCGACCGTCAAGGTGCTCGAGAAGGCCGCAGGCGTGGAGCTTGCGCCGCTCAGAAAGCCAAAAGCAGGCTAGCGCAATGAACGCGCCCTACGTCGATCTGTCGGACTCTCGCAGTTTCGCCAGCGGCTTCCCGCACGACTTCTTCTCCTGGTTGCGCGCGCACGAACCCAATTACTGGCACGAGCCGACCGCCGCCACGCCCGACGGCGAAGGCTTCTGGGTCGTGAGCCGGTACCAGGACGTCAATGCCATCATCATGGATCCGAACACCTTTTCCTCCGATAAAGCCGGCGGCCGTACCGGCGGCGGCACTGCGATCAAGGACGAGAGCACCGCAGGCAAGCTACTCAATCAAACCGATGATCCGTACCACCGGCGCCTACGCGAACTCGTGAACAAGGGCTTTACCGTGAAAGCGGTCGCCGCCCTCGAAGACGAACTGCGGGCGCGCACCCGCCGCCTGATGAATTCGCTCGAGGTTGATGAAGAATGCAACTTTGTGAAGCGGATCTCGCGCGAAATACCGACGCAAGCGATCTGCATCGTGCTCGGTGTGCCGGAGGAAGATCGGATCACACTTTGCGACTGGCTCGACCGTGGCGTCGAAGCGCCGTCGGACTCCGTGATTGCCACCGAATACTTGAGCAAGTTGCGCCGCTACGCACAATCATTGATCGAAGAGAAGCGCGCGCACCCGCAAACGGATATTTTCTCAGCGATCGTCCATGCCGAGTTCGAAGCCGACGGCTCCACGCTGACCGATTACGAGCTGCGGTCATTCTTCTCGCTGCTGTTTCCGGCAGGAGCGGAAACGACCACGCGCTCGATTAGCGGGGGCATGCTCGCGTTTCTCGAAAATCCAAACCAGTTACAGCGCTTGCACGCCAAGCCGGCGCTGTTGAAAACCACGATCGAAGAAATCGTGCGTTGGACTACACCGTCCGTGTATAAACGCCGTACCGCAACCCGCGATACGCGTTTCAACGGTAAAACCATCGGCGAGGGCGACAAAGTTACGTTCTGGGAAATGTCAGCCAATCGTGACGAACGCGTTTTCAATCGCCCCTTCGAATTCGACATCGCGCGTTCGCCCAACAAGCACCTTGGTTTTGGCGCAGGCGTACATTTCTGCCTTGGTGCCGCGCTCGCACGACTCGAGCTTAAAATCGTCTTCGAAGAACTATTGCGGCGCGGTCTCAAGTTCGAACTCAATGGCGAACCCGAGTGGGTTCCCAACAACCGCTTGGTCGGGCTCAAATCGCTACCGGTACGCATTGCTCTAGCCGACTGAAATCCCGCCCTGCACGTCCGGCGCGTTAGGGTGACGTGTTAAGGGACACCCATGGTCCGCCTGTACATAAACGATGTCGCAGAACATCACCGTGATCAGGCGCCGGTCCGCAGTGTCCGGAACGGCGTGCGTGTTTTCCGGTCGGCTAGATGGTGCCGGATCGGATCCCCTGCCTGCGTCGCCAATCCACACCAGTACCCTGCCGTCTTCGTCCTTGGCTAGGCGTTTCGCGTCGATCAGATCGGCCTTGATGTCCTCGATGTCCTCGTCGTCGAGTTCGAAGCGGCGTTTGAGCACACGATAAGCCACGCGGCCGTCACGCTCCATCAATTGGCGCACCGCGTCCAAGAGCTCGTCAAACGACAAGTCCGCCCTCCCCGATCTTCGACCAGTCAAGGCACAGTATACGGAACCCCGGCAGGTGAACGCAGTATGCCTGTGAGGGCTGCGGACTCGATTAATTCAAGCTTGGGAACTACCATGTGGCCAGCAACGGGGCCTGGGAATAACTGGTGATTAATCGCCTTCTAACTCTAGATAGAGGCGGGCGCTTCGGTGCGCTCGTGGTAGTGGTTGCCGTCTCTATCGCAGCCTGGACGCAGCTGCCGAACCTCAAGCTTGACCGCAGCGATGACCGCCTCATCAGCGCCGACGATCCGGGCTGGAAGCAGTTCCACCAGATGCAGGCCGACTTTGGCGACGAACAGTCCGTCATCGTCTACCTGCGCGCCAAGGATCTCTGGACCGTAGAACGGCTCAAGCAACTCCAAGCCGTCGTAATCGCATTTGAAAACACGCCGGAATTCACCTCTGTCGGCGACCTGCTCACGGCCACCAGCATCCGGGACCAAGGTGATTATGTCGATGCGGGACCGCTGATGATCCTAGTCCCGACAACGCCGGAAAAACTGCCGGGGTATCGCGACGACGCCCAATACAGTCCCCTCATCAGAGAAAATTTCATTTCTAAGGACGGCCTCGCCACGGCGATCAGCCTCGGCTACAAGAGCAAGCCCCAAGACCCGAATTACGAGATCGAGATCTTCCGCCTGATCGAGGAACGGGTCGCACCGCTCAAAGACGATTTTCATGTCATTTTTCAGCTTGGTCGGCCGCGCCTGAATGTCGAGATCGACCGCGGCCTGTTCAAGGATCTGCGGCGATTGATCCCGGCGTCATTACTGATCCTCGTAATCGTCATTACGTATTTTCTGAAGTCCGTGCGGGTCGTACCGATCCCGCTCGTCACCTCGGGACTGAGCGTGTTATGGACGCTCGGATTCATGGCCGCCGCAGGCATTCCAATTACGCTCCTGACCGCAATGATCCCCGCGCTCATCATCGTCGTCGGTTCGGTCGAAGATGTGCATCTGATTGCGTCCTACCTTGAAGGCCTTGACGACGATCCGAAGGATCAGCATCGGCGCGCGGTGGCGCATATGGCCAGGCACGTCGGCCTGCCGATCGTCATCACCGCCCTCACCACTGCGATCGGCTTCTTTGCAAACGTCATCACCGAGATCCCCTTGATCTTCGAATTCGCGCTGGCCAGCGCATTCGCCATGATCGCGAATCTCGTCGTGACCGTTTTGACGGTACCGCTGATGCTGCACTGGCTGGGGCCGCGCGTGAACCGTCTGAGGCGCGTCTCGGACATGCCGGGTGGCATCATCGGCATCATCGTTCGCGCCGTGGAGACCGCCAGCGAACGGGGGCCGGTCGTCGTCATCGCCGCCACGATCGCCGTCATGCTCTGGTTCGGGATCCAGGCGTTCGACGTTTATGTCAATAACGATCCGCTGTCGTACTTCCCCGACGATCATCCCTTCGTACACGACGCCAACACCGTGCACGAGGAACTCGCCGGCTTGCAAGTCTTCAGTGTCACCATGAGCTCGAAAATACCGCGACTGTTCGAAACCAGCGCCGGGATGAAGAAGATAGACGCGGTGCAATCTGTGATCGATCACCAGGGCCTCTACGACAAGACCTTGTCGCTTGCGACCTTGATGTCCCTCATGCACCAGGAATTCCATGCCGGCGATACCAATTTCCACAAGATTCCCGAGGCAGCCGAGGATATCGACCTCTATCTGTCCAGCCTGACCCGCGGGGATCTCGAAGGCTTTGTCACGGAGGACTATTCGACCGCGCGCATCTCCGTGCGGCACAACGTCAGTGACTCGGTGCGCTTGAACGCCGCCGTCGACGAGTTGCTGGAAGTCTTGCCGACCCTACTCGGGCCTGACATCGAATTTGCAATCACAGGCAAGAATCTGATGGTCAACCGGGCCGCCGAATCCCTGATGAAAGGGCAGATCGCATCGCTGATTCTGGTCCTGTTCATCATCTTCGTGCTGTTCACGGTGCTTTATACCTCGTGGCTCGCAGGTCTGCTGGCGCTGGTGCCTAACCTCATTCCGATCGTGCTCAATTTCGGTCTCATGGGCTACCTAGGCGTGCCGCTCAATCCGTGTACCGCGATGGTCGCGGCCATTGCCATTGGCGTCGCCGTCGACGACACCATTCATCTGATGACGCGCTTTGGCACGGAGAGCAAACTGCACCTCGACGAACGCGATGCCGTGCGCGCGACGATACGCGGCGAGGCTGTCCCCATCGTTTCCACCTCGATCGCGCTGGCGCTCGGCTTCGGTGTACTGGCCCTCTCGAACTTCAGCATCGTGGCGCAGTTTGGCCTGCTTGCCGCCGCGACGATGATCTACGCCGCGGTGGCCGATCTACTCATCATGCCGATCCTGCTCAGGCATCTGCGCCTGGCCACGGTCTGGGACATCGTTGCCCTGCAACTCGACCGTAACGTGCTCGTCAACTGCCCGCTCTTCAGCGGCATGTCACAGTTCGACGTCAAGAAAGTCGTGGTGCTGTCGAATATGCAGGATTACGACACCGGCGAGACCGTGATCCAACAGGGCACGGTATCGAGCGGCATGTACGTGATACTGCAGGGGCGTGCGAATATTTCAATCAAAGGTGTCGCGCTGGCGCTCGATGAAATCGGTCCGGGCGACATCGTCGGTGAGATCGGATTCTCCGGGGAGAACGTCGAGCGCACGGCAACCGTGACCGCCACGGAGCCGATGACGGTCGTTCGGCTCGCGGCCGAAAGCACCCGCAAAGGTCTACGCTTTTACCCGCGTATCGCCGCGCGGCTGCACCAGAACATCAGCAATATCTTGGGCTCGCGCCTAGTCGAATCCCATCAGCGCCACATAAAAGTGCTACATGAAAGTGGCGCGCAGCAGATCGATTGAGCAGCAAGGGTGACCGGTCAACGAATGTTCACATTACCGAACGTTTTCTCGTTGCCGACAATACACTAAGCGATCAGCCCGTCCGGATAGTCCGGGAAAAGCTCGATACCGTCCGGCAGTGTCAACCACGGCTGAGCGCTCGAACACCAAAGGCTGAACGCCGGTGCGAGAAGGTCTTTATTATCCAGGCTGCCGCCCATCATCGAACGGATCTCAGGATAACGGTCCAGCGTTATCATCACCGCCGATCCGCAGTTCGGGCAGAAGTGTCGGTAGAGGGCGGCCCCGTCATCAGCGTGGGCCTCGAAGACTTGGAGTTCGCCCTGCTCGATGGTGACCGCATTCCGCTCAAAGACAACGGCGATCAGAAAGGCGGAACCCGACTGCCGCTGACACCGGTCGCACTGACACAGGCCCTGGCTCATCGGTTCGCCCCTGCAGCGATAACGAACCGCGCCGCAGAGACACCCGCCCGTCATGTCTTCGTTCATCGCACGCTCCTGTAATACCCATTTGTGGGGTGGCCCACTAAGAAGATACCGCCGTCTCTGCTGATTTGGAATCGATCGCTGTCCGCGTCGCACTTAGCTAGACCGCATGTTGCACGAGTTGGCGAGATGGCCGCTCTCGACTCCTGTCTTCGCGGCATAAGTACATCCGTGCACAAAATCACGGTGGTCTGGCGCGTTAGGCGCGTGGTCGCGACCGCAATCATAGCCGTTGCTCTGGTGGAGGGAGCATGTGCGCGCCTAACGTGCCAGACCAAGTGAGGGCTCGCCAAGCGAAGTGTTGGGGACAAGCTGTACTTATTCAGTAAACGCTGAAATCCTTATCGGACAACAAGTTTGGCTAAATCGCTAGCGTACTCGTGCAATATGCGGGCTAACACATGGCGGACTGCTACACTGCGCGCCCTTGTCGGAACCGGAGGAACTCGCCATGGATCTCATAGATGCGATGCGGACAACCCACGCGTGCCGTCAATACAAGTCCGACGCGGTGCCGGACGAACTATTGCTCAAGGTGCTGGACGGCGCGCGCTGGGCCCCGAGCGGGTCGAACAAGCAACCCGTGACCTTCCTCGCCGTGAAGGACGCCGACAAGCGCCGCAAACTTCATGACCTCTACCAGCCGGTGTGGGACGGCATCATGCAGAAGTACCAATCCGGAGAGATTCGGGCCGGATTTCGCGCCGGCTTCATGGAACGGGTGGACTATTTCGCGAAGCACCTGGCCGAGGTGCCCGTCATGATCGTCGTGTGCGCGGCGGTCAACGAGATCACCGCGGTCGACGCGAACCTGGGCCGCTTAAGCGTTGCCGGCGGCTCCTCGATCTATCCTGCCATACAGAACCTCATGCTCGCGGCCCGCAATGAAGGTCTCGGCACGGCGCTCACCACGATTCTCTGCATCGTGGAACCTGAAGTGAAAGCCGTTCTCTCGATACCCGACGACATTGCGACGACCGCGATGATCACGCTCGGCTGGCCGGTCAAGCCCTTTCCAAAGAAGCTCTACCGAAAGCCGCTCGATGAAATCGCGTACCTGGACACCTATGGCGAGGTCATCCCGGGCGCGTAAGACGCATGAGCAACAATGATCGAATTCGGAAGAAGATTCGCCCGCAAGCGGGCTCCTACAACAACACCAGGCTCAGCGATGGCATCGCGATCAGGCACAGCGTCACCACCAGCATCATCAAGGTGAACGGTATCGCGCCGATGAAGATGTCGTTGAGCGAAATCGACGGGTCGTCCAGAGATGATTTGATCGCAAACACGCTCAGGCCAAGCGGCGGAGTCAGCAGCCCGATCTCGACGCCGATGACGGTGATGATACCGAACCAGATCAAGTCACCGCCCAGCGCCGTCACCGCCGGTACCGCGAGCGGCACCATGATGAGCAAAATGGACGTCGAATCGAGCACCATGCCGAGCACGATAAGAACGGCCAGGTAGCCGACGGCGTAGGCGCTTAGGCCGAGTCCCGCCTCCGCCGCCGCCGCACCCACGTGGCCCGGAATGCCCGACAAGGTCATCATCATCCCGAAAACCGATGCGGACACGATCAAGAGAAGAATAGATGCAGAGGTCTGGGCGGCTTCGTAGAACAACCCGCACAGGCGCCTGAAAGTGAGCCGGCGCATGACGAGCGCGATGGCGAACGCAAACAACGAACCCACGGCGCCCGCCTCGGTCGGGGTGAAGACGCCGCCGTAGATACCGCCGAGAACGATCGCGATCAATACGACAACCGGAGTGGCCTTGCGCAACGCGACCGCCGCATTGATGGTGGCAATCGGCACGGTCATCGTCTCCGCGGATATAGCGAAGGCCGGTCGGAACCAGGCCACGGCAACGACAGCGAGGGAAAAGACACCCGCCAGCAGTAAGCCCGGAATGATCGCGGCGATGAACAGGGCATTGATGGACACTTCGGCGACCAGACCATAGATGATGAGCAGCAGGCTCGGCGGGATCAGCATGCCGAGCACCGAAGATCCGGCGACCAGGCCGACGGCGAAACGCGCTGTAAAGCCATTTTCAATCAACGGCGGCACCGCGACCTTGCTGAAGATCGCGGCCGACGCGATGGAGATCCCCGTGATCGCGGCGAATACGGCGTTGGCTGCCACCGTGGCGACGCCGAGACCACCCTTGAGCCTGCGCAGGAACCAGTGCGCGGACTGCAAGCTGTCGCGCCCGATATCTGCCGCTCCCACGATCAGCCCCATCACAACGAACAGGGGCACGGCCGCGAAGACATATGACGAGACGGCGCCAGCGGCCGCGAGGCCGAGGGTGTCGACGGCTATCATCGCACTGCCCTTTATAGAGGCGATGCCGAGGGCCGCCGCGCTCATCAAAGCAAAAGCGACGGGTAAGCCGGCATAGAGCAGGACGAACATGACCGCGATGGACAATCCGCCCGCAGCGACGCGCGTGTCGACGGGTAAGTAGAGCGCGGGCATGAGTAGGATTGCCAGGCAGACGGCGCTGAAAATCAGGAGATCACGACCCGGCCTGACCGCTTCCCGTATGCTTTTGAAGCTCGCCCTTGCCATGCGCAAGCCCGCTGTCAGCGAGAACCCCGCGACCAGCAGCGAGCCGGTCAAGATCGCGAGCTTCGCAGGCCATACCGGGGCCGTGAAATCACCTTCGACGCCCAGAAACTCGTCGGTCCGCCAGGCGCGTAGAAAATTGGGCCAGGTGGCAATGAATAGGCACGAAGCCAGCATCGCGGCGATCACGCGGAAAACGGTTTCGAGCGCCACGCCGACGACGTGTGATCGTGGATCGAACCAGCGAGACAAAATCCCCGCGCGAATCAGACCGCCGGCGACGCAGAGCTCCGCCACCGCCAGGAATACGAGTGAGGGGATTGAAATCGACACGATTTCGGTGACGCCGCGGATAGGTAGATCAAACAGCGTCCGGCTGATGACGTCGGCGTTGATCAAGGCGACGAGGCCCGCGATTATAAGCGCTGACAGGCATGCCAGTGCTTGCGCAATCCATCGGCCGGGATTTCTAAAGCGCCCGTGTGTCGCGCCATGCGAATGATCAGCGGAGGCCATCTAGAAATCAGGGATCGATCTGCACGTCCCAGTTTTCCATTGGCTCGATGCCGGATTCCCGCAGGCCTCGCATGAGGCCCCGGAGCACGTCGCCCGCGGGTAATCCCCTGGCCTCGTAGCGCGCGACCCAGGTGCGGCCCAGATCGGGCAATCCGTCGATCCAACGTTGCTTTTCGGCGGCCGGCAGGGTTGCGAACACCACGCCGTCGTTCTTGAGACCCTCGTAAGCGTCCGCGTAACGCTTGAGGACTTCGACCGCGGCTCGCTCGCCGTATTCACGACCGAGCCGGCTTAGAATGTCGCGCGCCGCCGGCGGCAACCGCCGCCATACATCGAGGTTCACCGTCAGTGCACCGGTACATTGCGCGCCGATGCCGACGAATGTCACATAGGGCGCGACCTCGTGGATCCGAAACGGATAGATACCGGTCAAAATGGAGACGGTCCCGTCAGCCACACCCGTTTTCAACTGCGTGTAATAGGTCGACAGCGCGCCGTCGACGGCGATGGCACCGGTACCCTTGAGCCAGATCGCGGCCGCACCGGGCGCGAGGATCTTGCGACCTTTCAAATCGTCGAGGCTACGCACGGGAAAATTAGTCATGAGGTGGTAGGTTTCGACCCCACTGATGCCGAGAAAATGCGTGTTATACCGCTCCCAGGTCTCACGCATTCCGGGGATCTCGTCGTGCAGTCGATTCATCACGCGCACCAAGGTCAAAAGATCGTCGGTAATGAATGGCAGCGAATAGGTGATGTTCTGCAGGGGCAGCTTGGAGGTTTCCCACAGTGCGCCGACCCAGCCAACGTCGGCAAGGCCGATCTCGACGGCATCGAGACTGTTGTGCCATTTGTAGAGCGTGCCGTAAGCCTCGGTCCATCTAACCGGCATATCGGGCATTTGCTCCGCCATCTGCGCGTTGAACTCGGGCAACACGTAATCCCTTATCACGTATACCCAGGGCACGGTCGGTGGGTGCGCCGTAGCGATCGTGAGATCGAGGCCGCGCTCGGCCGATGCCGTTAGCCAATGGCCCCAGGCCGCGAATAGGATTACGACCTGGACACGAACGCTTTTCTCAAATGGGCGCGTCATCGCCCGGATTATCGTCGAATTCGCAGCACGGCGCGTAAATGTCGTGAGCGCTAAGGCAGGTGATACGATGGCTGTGTAAATGTATTGAACGGTACTGCGCCTCGCGCCTCATCTGAACTCGGAGGAAAATCATCATGAGCGACGACCAGACCTACCTCGGCGGCTGCTTCTGCGGCGCCGTGCAAATTGAAGTGACCGGCACGCCCACGGCAATGGGCTATTGCCACTGCGAATCCTGTCGTCATTGGTCGGCCGGACCGATCAATGCGTTCTCGCTGTGGAGTCCCGATTCCGTCAAAATTACAAAGGGTGAAGACAAGCTCGATACCTATGCCAAAACGGACAACAGCCATCGTAAATGGTGCAG
>JAYYZW010000020.1:0-9885 GCA_036339995.1 Pseudomonadota bacterium | reverse complement strand
GTTATCCCGCGTCGCTCTTCGACTATCTGGCCTCGCTCGTCGCGGAACGCGACCTCGCGTGGGACTGCGCGACGGGTACCGGACAGGTCGCGGCCCCGCTGGCGGAATGTTTCAGACGCTTTGTCGCCAACGACGCCAGTTTTGCGCAGATAACGGAAACGAGCCGGCTGCCCGGCGTCAATTTTTTCGTCGCACGCGCCGAACGCGTTCCGTTGCGCGATGACTGCGCCAGCCGCGTCACGGTCGGTCAGGCACTGCACTGGTTCGATCGAGCGGCTTTTTTTTCCGAAGCGAAGCGCATTCTCCGCCCGGACGGGATCCTCTCCGCCTGGACCTATAATCTGTGTACCGTGAACAGTGATGTCGATGGCGTTGTAAAAGGTTTCTATCGAGACATCGTCGGGACCTACTGGCCCTCGGAACGCAGCCTGGTGGAAGATTCCTACGACGGCATTGTTTTTCCTTTTGCGTCAACCGCATCAGTGACGATGGAGATGTCGGCCCACTGGACTGCCGAGGAGTTGTTGACTTATCTCGGGACCTGGTCGGCCGTCAAGCGTTACCGCGATGCCCGGCACGAGGACCCCGTCGATAGCATCCGCGCGAAGCTGCGTGAGGCCTGGGGTGCGGTAGATCGCCGCAGCGTGTCGTGGCCGCTCAGCATTCGCACCGCACGCCACTGAATTCGAGGCGGGAAGCATGACCCAGCTACCCACCGAACGTTGGCTTCACAGCCACGAATTTCATCTCGATTCCGAGCACCAGGAACGTGCGACGGCAAAAGTCCTGCTGCTCACGGCAGTGGCGATGGTCTTCGAGATCGTCGCGGGAACAGTGTTCGGTTCCATGGCCTTGCTTGCGGATGGCTGGCACATGGGAACCCATGCGACCGCCTTCGGCGTGACACTATTTGCCTATCGGTATGCCCGCGGACATGCAGACGATCCGACATACAGCTTCGGCACGGGCAAGGTTAGCGTCCTGGGGGGGTTCGCGAGCGCGGTCGCGCTGGCTTTCGCGGCCCTGTTGTTGATGGGGGAGTCGGCTCACCGATTGATCGAGCCGCGTGCGATCGAGTTCGACGCGGCCCTCGTCGTCGCCGTGCTCGGACTGATCGTGAACCTGATATCAGCCGGCTTATTGTACAGCCATCATCGTGATCTGGGCGCTCGCGATCACAACATCCGTTCGGCCTATCTGCACGTCATCACGGATGCACTAACGTCCTTTCTCGCGATCGTAGCGCTGGGGTTCGGCAAATACCTCGGATGGATATGGATGGACCCATTAACGGGCATCTTCGGTTCGATTCTGATCGCGCGGTGGTCGTACCAGCTCATCCGTGATTCAAGCCATATCCTGCTCGACGGCAGCGCAGGCGATGCAACCCGCCAACTCATACGCGCGGCGATCGAAGCCGATGCGGACAATGTCATGACCGACTTGCACGTCTGGAAAATCGGGTCCAACGATTTTGCGGCCATTATTTCACTCGGAACACGAACCCCCCGGCCGGCGGACTATTACAAGCAACTCATCGGCGATGTCGACGGCTTGTCGCACGTTTCTGTCGAGGTCAACGTGATCCAGCCGGCGGATGATGGAGCATGAACAAGCGTATTAAAAATAGTGTTTAGCTAGAACCCATCTCAAAATTATTCAGGCCCACGCTGGCGGCCGTTTTCGTACAGCTCAAGGCGCGAGGCGTGTTGCAAAGCATTAGCTAAATGAACGACGAGCAACGCGGAAATGTGCGAAATAGGCCACCAGCCTTTCGGGTTGCCGCCTGAAAACCGCGTTTGCTGCGTTCCAGCGCTTGTACATGGAACCACCATGCCCCGCGCGCTGCGCCTTGCATCCCCGATTTTCAGGGGCAAGGTTGGCGCGAATCATTTTGAAATGGGTTCTAACAGCCTGTCAATCGATTCCGTTCAGAAATTCCCGAACGCATTGATCAAATGCGTCCCGGGATTCGAGGTTGCTCATATGACCCGTTCTCTCGAGCACGAGCAGGCGTGCGCCGGGGATGGCGTCGGCCATTTTTTTTGAGACTGACGGGGGCGTCAGTTTGTCTTCGGCTCCGACGATGATCTGCACCGGCACTCGAATTTCAGAAACATCGGTGATCGGGGTATACAGGGTCATTCCCTCAATGGTCTTGATGTAAGAGTCCTTGTGCAGTATGCACATACTTTCGATCAGTTCCTGCACCACTTCGGGTCGTGCGGAGGGCGCCACCAACGTGCGCGCGACAAGCGGCGCGATGTCGGCTAGCTCCTTGCCTTCAATGAGCGGCTGCCGGCGTTCGCGTACGAAACGCTCACGCCCTTCTTGGGTAAAGGATGCGTCGAACCCGGGGAAGGTGTCGCATAGAATCAGACTTTTGACGCGTTCGGGATAATGGTCGTAGAAATCCAGCGCGATACGTCCGCCCATGGACAGGCCGCAGAGATGCGCGGTGTCCGCCTCTAGGTGATCGAGCAATCGCCGAAGATCGTGGCTGAAGTCAGCGAAGGCTAGCGGTCCTTCGTAATCGTCGCTGTCACCGTAGCCGCGGGCATCCCAAGCGATCGCATGATATTCCTGCCTCGCCATCTCGATCTGCCGCGACCAGTTGGTACGATTCCCGCCGATCCCGTGGAGGAACACGAGCAGGCGGCCGCTCCCTGCGCTCGAATAGGCGAGGCGCGGCACACCTGGAACGAATCCGGTAACTGGTTCACGCCCGACGGGCACCGAGGTCATGCCGACGTCCAGAACCTATCGCAACATTATCCGCGTGTAGATCGTGCCCTGAAAACGCGATGGCGAGACGCAGTGCGCAGGGCTGAGTTGCTCTATGTTCGAGCGCTGTAACAAAGCCGGCGCGTTTTCAGGGCGCAACCCTTCGGGCTGGGGGCTCATGCGGATAATGTTGAGATAGGTTTTAATTCCAGGGCAATTCCATTATTTCCCCCGTCTCGGATTCGACTTTGACCGGCGCCATTGCGAGCGTCGCCATAATGTAGAGATCGGTATCGCCCGTGTTGCAGATCTGGTGTAGGACATTGGATGGAATGAGGACGGTATCGTCTTCAACGAATTTGAATTCGTCGTCGCCGCAGCGGCACACGCCCTGGCCCTTCAGCACCACAATGACTTCTTCGCAGGCGTGACGGTGGACCGGGGTCGCGGCGCCGGCGTCGATAGTCTGGCGCCAGATCTCGAAGTTGTTCAGCCCGTCGCGCCTGCCGGCCAGGGTCTGATGCTCGAGGCCGGGCAAATTGTGCTTCCGCGTCGCGGCATTATGGTTTACGTTCATCGCTTACATCTCCATCGTTGACCGGCGGGAACAGTATAGGAATCTCGAGGTGTTCAGGGAACTAAGTCCAGAGACAGGTTATGCATTCCGCTCCGGTGGGCGGCTGGCCGCGTCACCGTGACGTAAGACCGGATCGACGATGGCACCGATGCCGGGCAGGCGGCGCATCGTTATGATCGCAGGCGATCGTGACCGCCGTCGTCCGTGCCCCGCACGCAGACCCAATTGGGCGTGTGTTTCACGACTATCGAACTCTGGTCGTCGCGCGGTTTAAAATTTTGAGCCCCGCTTCGGACGCGCTCACTGTCCGATGTAAAACTTGTTCACAATTCGCCAGTCGCCGTTCACTTTCGCGAGTTGAAACGAATCCGTGTAGATCCCGTTGAAATCGAACAACACGGTCGCGGCGATATCGCTGTAGATGTTGATGGCGAGAATTTCGCCCTTCATGTCGGGCTTGGGATCGCGTGCGGCCCACTCGTCGATCACTTCGCGCATTGGCCTGACACTCAAGTCGTAAGAATCGTCTTTCCCTTTCAGATAGCCCTTCATGTGACCGGCATCGACCGCAAACGCCTTCTCCAAGCGCTCCCGGTCGGCCAGACGGAGACCGTCAAAGTAATTATAGATCGTCGTTTTGATGGCATCGTAATCGCTCATATCATCACCGTAGGCGGGGGATCCGCTCATTGCGAACGCCGCTAGCAGCATCGTGGCGGTAAAAAATTTACGCATGTCACGATCTCAGATGAAGCTGAACATCGTTCTATTGCACTGCAGCAAAGGCGGCGTTCCCTTGTGGACGTAATAGGTCGAATCCAGGATGATAGCGCGATACTGAAGCGGACGACGAGGAGACTTCGATGGAAGTAGGCATGATCCAGGTCATTCAGAGTTGGGGTTTCGAAGGCATGAGCGATGCCCAGGTGTACGAGGAAGAACTGAAACTCGCGATCAATGCGGAGGAACTGGGCTTCGACCACATATGGGTCGTCGAACATCACTTCACAGACTACTCATTCTGTCCGGATAATTTCGTCTATCTCGCCTACCTCGCGGCACAGACTGAGCGCATCGGGCTCGCGACCGGCGCCGTCATCGTGCCGTGGAACATCCAGCCACTACGCGTCGCCGAGAAGGCAGCGTTGCTGGATCAACTTTCAGGCGGGCGCTTGATACTGGGTCTCGGACGAGGCCTGTCGCGTCGCGAGTTCGAGCAGTTCGGGATCGATATGGAGGAATCACGCGATCGCTTCGATGAGGCGGCACCGATGATCCTCGATGCGCTGGAATCCGGCGTCATGGAGGAGCACGATGGCAAATACTTCAAGCAACCACGCGCAGTGATTCGGCCCAAGCCGACGAAATCGTTCAAGGATCGCGTTACCCAGGTGGCCATGAGCCCGGAATCGGGACAGGAAGCGGCTAGGCTCGGGGCCCAGATGATGGCTTTCAACTACAAACCGCCGGAAGTTCAGAAGCAAGAATACGAAGATTACAAAAAGGCCTACGCTGAACATCACGGGGTTAACCCGAGACCGATGCTATTGTCAGAAATGGTAGTCTGCGACCACGATGCGAGCCGCGCTGAAGAAAACTCAAAATACATCGCGAATTACTGTTTGAGTGTGCTGCACCACTATGAGTTGATGGGCGAGCACTACAAGCAGGCCAAGGGGTATTCCGCCTACGGCGATGCGGTCGACGCCATGCGTGCGATCGGCAAGGAAGGTATGATGCAGGCCTACGTGGATCAGCAGATCTGGGGTACGCCGGATCAGATGCTGCGCCGGTTCGAGGAACGACGTAAGGACATGGGGCCGACCGGGGTGCTCGCTGCTTTTCGGATCGCCGGCATACCGTTTGACGCGGCCGAGCGGAGCCAAAAACTCTTTGCCGAGGAGGTTCTGCCGGTTCTCAAGAGTTGGGACGACGACGCAACGAGCGAAGCGGCATAGTACGTAGTGCTTAGAACGCAAAAAAAAGGGGCTCTTCGCCCCTTTTTTTGTGGGTTAGCGGTCGATCGCGGCGTCGCGTCGGGAAAGGCCGTGGTGAAGGAGGAAGCGTTCCGCGCCCTCGACCCCCATGTATTTGCGCAGCAGCGGCACTTCGGTGCGAGCTAGGTCGACCCACAACAAGCAATCGATCGCGTTGTTGAAATCCGGATCGACATTAAAGCCGAGAATGCGGCCGTTCAACTTGAGGTATTGACGCAGGATCACCGGGATCCCGACATCCACGTCTTCGACCGTACTCAACAGGCTCGCGATGATGCGCAGGTCGCTCACGTTGAGATCGACGAGCTGCGCCTCGTCATGCTTCGAGCGGAAGGGCCGCCGCGGTTTGACCAGGCTCGCTCGCTTCGGCTCCATACGGTTGCGTTGCAGGAAGCGTACGATGATCTGCTGAGAGACCGGGTGATAGTCATTGCTGATGCTGACGGGGCCGAACAACACCCGGTAGCGCGGGTGCCGCGCGACATAGGCCCCGATCCCCTTCCACAGGAGCATCAATGACGAATAGTTACGCTGATGTTCGGGCCTGACGAAAGAGCGGCCGACCTCGAGCGCGAAACGTAGTTCTTCCTCCAGTTGACGCTCCAGCCGGAACAACGAACGTACATAGAGTCCCTTGGCCCCGAATCGCGCGAGGATGCGATCGCCTTCACCAAGGCGGTAACCACCTATGACGGCTTGCGACTCGCTGTCCCATACGAACAGGTGAAGGTAGTAGCTATCGAACAGGTCGAGATCCGCGCTTTTGCCGGTGCCTTCACCCACCTGTCGAAAGGTCAGTTCACGTAGACGGCCGATCTCCTGCAGCAGCCAGGGGATTTGATCTGCGTCGGCGTACCAGACTTCGAGCTTGCCGTTGCGCACCAGGCAATGGTCGGCTGGCAGTGCCGCGACCTCCCGGCTGAGCAGAGCCTCGTCTATCGGCGGGCCGATGGGAACGTCGAGGGTGCCGGGCTCTGGGAACCGCTTGAGTCTCCACGGTTTCTTGTAAGCATCGCGCGCCTTGATCAGGTAGGTACTCGTCTGCAGATAGGGTGCTATGGCGTCCCGACTACCGAGGAGCTTGAGCGTATCGGCGTCGATGATGCGGCCGCATTTGACCTTGATGACGGTCCCTCGATGCTTCAAGGATTCGCGCACCAGCAGCGCCGTGCGAAGGTGTGAATGCAACAGTCCTGCGATTTGGAACAAGGCGCTGTTGCGGCCGCTGATGAAGGCCGGCACGACCGGGGCACCGCTCTTTTCGACCAGCCAGCCGATCCCAGAATCCCAGGGCGGATCGATGATGGTACGCGCGCGCAGATCGACGCTCGACACTTCGCCGCCGGGAAAGATGAGCAACAGGCCTCCTTTTTTGAGCCATTTCATGGCTTCGCGAACCGCCCGGAAATTGAAATGCGCCGCCGCGCGCCCACCGAACGGGTCGACACCAATGAACACGGGATCGAGTTCCGCGAAACCTTGCAGCAGGTGATTCGCCATCACCCGCACGTCGGCGCGTCGCCGCATGAGGATTTCGATCATGCCCCCGCCGTCCAGGGCCCCATGCGGGTGATTGGCGACGACGATGCACGGCCCATCCGCGGGGATGTTTGCGAGAGAGTCCTTGTCGATGGTCATCTCGACGCCGATAGCGTCGAGCGTGCAACGGGCAAAGGTATGGGGATCCAGGTGGTGCGGAATCTCGGCATATATCGCGTTCCAGCGGTCGAGTCCGAGTGCGCTATCGATCAAACGGGAAAGGAGTTTACGCAGAGGCCCCAGGCTTGCCGGTAAGTACGGCACGACAGTGAACTTGTGACGCTGCGTGGATTGTCGATTCGATTCAGGCATTCACGTCGATGGTGATCCGCGCCAGGAGCTGCTCCTGCCCCGATTGGCGCTGCAGATTGTTATAATACGCCTGCCGCAGCCGGATACAGGCGCAGCGGCGCATCCGCTGCTTGATGCCGCCGGCCGTGCCTGTTTGCACTGCTTGCGGTGGCGCTGTTGCCCATGATACCCAAACCGCGCCGGTCCGTTCGCATGCGGGCGGACATCAGGGCATCACCTGCATCCGGAGACGGCCGACGACGTGTTACCCCGCTGGAAATTGGATGATATCGCCTGGGAGCGCCTCAATCCCCGCGCCGTAAGCGCGCCGCTGCTGGCAGCGGTAAAAACGGCGGCCTTGGTCGAGGCCAATAGCGCCGATTACGTCACCTATCTGCATAAGGTGTTCGCTGAGGACCCGGTTTTTATGGCGGCCGCGACCCACTGGGGCCTTGAAGAGGCCCAACACGGTGCGGCGCTCGGGCGTTGGGCCGAAACCGTCGATCCACAGTTCGATTTCGCCGCGAGCCTTAAGCGATTCCGCGACGGCTACCAGATCCCTCTGGACGCTTCGCGATCGGTTCGCGGCTCTGCCGCCGGCGAGCTGCTCGCGCGCTGTGTCGTGGAATCCGGCACCTGTTCTTATTATTCGGCCGTTCGTGACCACACTTCGGAACCCGTGCTAAAACAGATTTGCCACCGCATTGCCCAAGACGAGGCGCGACATTACCAATTGTTCAGGACGCATTATCAGCATTATGCGGAACAAATCCCAATGAGTTTTTGGACCCGTTTGAAGATTGCATTGGGACGCGTCGGCGAGACCGGCGACGATGAACTGGCGTTTGCCTACTACAGCGCAAATCTCGCGACGCTGCGCGACGGTCCGGCCTACGATCGCCGGGTGTGCGGACGTACCTATCGACGCATTGCGGCCAGCATGTACGAACTCGCTCACGTGCACACGGTGGTTCACATGATTGCCAACGCCGTCGGCGTCCACCCAGGGCGGTGGTTGATCCGGTCCGGCGCGCGGGCCGGGTGGTGGTGGCTGCGCGGGATCGGGATTTTACATCTGCCTCACGCGGCAGATTGATAACGGTCCCAGATGAAAGGCACGATCAGCTGCGCACCGAATTTCTCGGGCATATGCTCGCGGATGCCAATGGTTTTTACGTGCTCGTTCGCACGGTGATAATAGGTGCCGAACACCATGTCCCATAGCATCAAGTTCTCCCCGTAGTTGTTGTTGCCAATCTGGGTGTCGGTCGAGTGGTGCCAGCGATGTAGATTGGGGGTGTTGAAGACGTAATTGAGCCATCCGCAACGCATGTCTGCATTACAGTGAGTCAGGATCCCGATGTAGGCGGTGATCGCACTGACCCAGATGATGGCGTCCATGGATATGCCACTCAGCAGGAGAAACGGCAGGCTCGCGAAGACGCTCAGAAATGAATCCACGAAGTGAAACCGGCCGGTATTGACCAGCCACAGGCGCTCGACGCTGTGGTGCACCGCGTGGAACCGCCACACCAGCGGCCATTCATGCGCGATTCGGTGTGCCCAGTACAAGCCAAGCTCCGTTGCGACGAGTCCGAACAGGACCTGCACCCATAGCGGCCTGAACGACATAAACGAGTCGGCGCGGCCGTCGATCAGGCCGAGCGTTAAAATGGTGACGATGAAAAGCTGGACCAGGCCCTTGTTCAGCAGCGTGTGACTTAAATCCGGCCCGATTTGGCCGTCCGCCAGCCGCCACTCGGCGCGATAGACGAACCGCCGCTCCAGCAGCAGCAGCCACGCGACGATCCAGGCATAGGACAGGTTGAAGTAAAGCGTTTCGCTGCCACGCGAGAATCCGAGCGCCAAAATTCCGCCCGAAGATGCCAGCAGAGCCGGCCAGGCCAGGGATTTCACCCAGGTTTCCATTGATAGTATGGGGCGGTTCATCGAATCGCCCGCGCCAGTCGCGACGGCCGGGTCGCTCAATTGACCGGGCAACTGCGGCGCAAAGCCGTCGAAATACGATACCGGTCGTTCGACCTATCGCGCGCAAGCCCACAATGCACTTCGGTTCGCACGGCATAACCGGAAGTGTGCTCGGCGCTCAGAAAAGTGTAACGCGGGCTGCAATTCGAATAACACCGTTCGTACAACAATTTGCCGTCTTCACCCCAACCCTGCGAGAAATCCATGATCCAATCGTTCAGTGCGTCGACCGTTTCGAACTCCCTCGGTTCGAACAGCAGGGGCTTCTCCTTGGTCTCGGTATCCAACTTGATGCAGACCTCGTGTTGGTCTTTAGCCGCGAGCAAGGACATTGGCGCAACGCGATAGACGACCTCTGCGTGCTCCGAATCTTCACAACCGGACCCACAACCCGCAGGATTGGCGGCTTCACTGGTCAGAGCGTCTTCGAGTAGCCGGCCGGCGACCTCGCGGATCGAATCGGGGTGCCTCGCCAGGTTCCGAATGATACTTGCTGAGCCGTATTCGATCGCCAACGGGGTTTCAGAGCGTGGATCCGGGCAATCGAGCGCCACGCCCAGGAACTTCGCCGGTGGTTCGCTCGCTATCGACAGCGCCGGCACGAGTAAGGTACTCAATATTGCTACCTTAATATTATTCAAGATGTTATCCGTAAAACGTAAAGTATATACTTCAAATAGTAGACTATTAATACCTTAGCTATCAATGGATAACATTTTAAGTTTAAACATAATTATTATTAATAACGGTTGTTCCTCTATCAAACAA
>JAYYZW010000019.1:0-20022 GCA_036339995.1 Pseudomonadota bacterium | reverse complement strand
GCTTTCACTTCTTCGAGAAAAGCGTGGTTGCGTAGGCAGGTCGGCACCGGCTGCCGATCGATGTAATCCCCGACCAATTCCTTGGTATTTTCGTACCATGTAGGCTCGTAGTTATCCCCATATGCATTTTCGGTGTAAGTCTTGAGATGCAGGAAGTAAGCGCCGACTGGGCCATAGCCGTCCTTGAATCGAGTAAGGACGATCCGGTTCTCCATCTGCGTCATCTTGGCACCGGCGAGGATCGGCAACGCATATGCAGAGGCACTACTCCACGGGGCATACCACGTCCGTCCCATACCCTCACCAACCGCACGAGGTTTAAAGATGTGCGACGCACCGCCGGCGGCTACGATTACAGCCTTGGCGCGAAATACATAAAAATCCCCTGTACGAACGTTGAAACCGACAGCCCCAGCAATCCGATTAGGCTTCGCTTCATCCATCAGCAGGTGGGTCACCATGATACGGTTGTAGATCTCTGAGGCGGCTTTACGGGCAGCCTCGGCGACGATAGGCTTGTAGCTTTCGCCATGAATCATGATCTGCCATTTGCCTTCGCGCTGATACTGCCCGGTTTCCGGGTTTCTCATCATCGGAAGGCCCCACTCTTCGAATTTGTGTACCGAGGAATCGACGTGCCGGGCGATATCGTAGCCAAGGTCCTCGCGCACCAGACCCATGACGTCGTTCCGCGCGTAGCGGACGTGGTCCTCCGGCTGGTTTTCGTCCCACTGCATGCCCATGTAGGTATTGATCGCATACAGTCCCTGGGCGACGGCGCCGCTGCGCTCGATATCTGCCTTTTCGACGCAGACAACCTTGAGATCACGTCCCCAATACCGGGCTTCGTAGGTAGCCCCGCAACCGGCCATACCGCCGCCGATGACGAGGATATCGGCATTCACGAAAACCGTTTTTCTGCGCGAGAACAGGCCCATCAAACGTCTCCTCGTTTGAGTTTATCCGGGGTCAACACGGGCAATTTTTCGATGTTGAGCGATTCCGGTTCGTGCGCGAGTTCCTGCGTCTTGAAGTCACCCTGGCTCGGTACCTCGTAATCAGACGGCGATTTGATCGATCCCCAGGGCGTGGTGCGGATCGGCGACACGAAATTCTTTTCGCGGCCGTCGCGGAACTTGATCTTCCAGGAGATCAGTCCCTTTTCCGGTTCACGTCGAACCCTGACACTGTGGCCCAGTGGTGCGAAATCCGCATAACCCCGGACGTCTATCGCATTCTGTGGACATGCTTTTACACAGGAGTAACACTCCCAACAGAAATTAGGCTCGCTGTTGTAAGCGCGCCGGTATGTTTTGTCGATGTGCATGATGTCGGAAGGGCAGATATCCACGCATTCCCCGCAGCCATCACATTTCGCCATATAGACAAAGGTCGGCATATCGATTACCTCGCTTCGTTGTGGACTGTCGGCGTTGGCAGAGCGGAAGAGCCGTCTGTCTCCTCCACTCTTCGCTGGAAGGCCACGACCGGCTTGAAGAACATATGAGCGAACTTGGACCAGCGGACGGAACCAAAGAGCAGGGTTGTGAAGAAGATATAGAGACCGAAGGCTATTTTGGTCAACGTGAGATTGCCCGCTGTCTGCACAATTCCCCATATCAAGGCGAAGCTGACGCTTCCCAGCAGGGTGACGATGAACAGGTCCGCCTGCACTAAGCGGAACATCGGTTGACCATCATGGACTACGTTTGCTCTTAAGAAGAAGAAAAACCAGTAACCACCGATGCATATCATCAGGGCCCCGATGTGCCACAAAACCGGTAGGAGCACCGGCGTGGTCATGGCTTGTGCTGAATAGCCGAATATCATCACCACCGTCGTCGTGATATAGAGCAGGAAGCCGTAGAACATCAGGAGATGGGAAATCCTTCTTTTCGGATTGCAGAATTCGCCCGACGTTACAACCTCTTTCGCAATGGTCCTGACCGCGAGGGAGGCTGTCTCTGTAGCGCTAAGCCTCCTCGTTGCGACAGCCCTTGATTTCTTCAAATCCAACGCGAAAAATTTGGCGCTGCTTTTGTGAAGCATGTCGAGAACCGTTCCAATGACAACCGCGAATATCATCAGAACAATGTAGATCTGCATGGCAAGAGGGGGCAGAAAGACCGTCAGGTCGGCGAACGGATTGCTGGTGAACATTAGATCTTCCTCAAAGGTCAGCCCGTTTTTTGCGAACCAAGCTAAACCGGTATACCCGCCTCAAGTCTTTCGAGCCATCACACTTATCGGGGTTGATGAACGTCGGTACGGTCGTGTTTCTTGCAGGGCGCCAGGCTAGGTGGCTGGGGGGAATTATAAAGAGAATTACATTTTTTTTGTTAGCACGCTGTCGTATGTGTGTGGCGCATCCGTAATTGTCACCTGAAAACGATCACTTGGACAGTCTTGTTCCTGAATGCACTCCGCGTTTTGCCTGCCATCGGCTCGCTAAGCAATTCGCCCAGGTATTCGAGATCGATAATGGCAAGGACCGAGTTGGACTTGTACTCGCCGAACATTTCCGACTAGGTTCCGATAAGTTCCCGGTTTCGAGACAGCGCGCCGGTTCGTCTGAATCCTTTTGTCGAACCCAAAAACGTCCATCGTCATTTGGCAGCCGATGAGGCGTACGTCGTGGCCCACACAGGCTTCGCGAAGCTCCTCGACGGTGGAAACGCCCTTGTTCCCGAAGGTCTTCATCAGACCCGTCGCTACCGAGTCGAATCCCGGAACGTTCGCCATGATCACGTTGGGAATTGTCCAATTAATTTGCTCGAGACTCTCCGGTCCAAACGGCAGCTTCATCGGCATGGCGGGATTCGCCAGGGGAGTCACCGTTGCATCGAGAACACTTATTCAGAGGGGCCTTAACCGGATTATTGGGTTCGGAGGTTTTGCTTGCTTCGATACGCGCTGACGCCGATCAGCGACCGCCGCGCCCGCGGCTTAACGCTTCGCCTATCTTGAGCAGGAAATACAGGCTTTGCTGCGATTCCGGCTTGCTCATCAGCGACATCGTTGCCAGCAGCCCGCCTTTCGGCGGATTTTGCGCCGTTTCAGTCTTCGCGATCTCTAAGGCCTCGACAAGGTCGACGGCGCATTGCGCCATCTCATCGCTGCCTAAGGTGTTGATGCCTTGCTCGACGAAGGCCGCAAGCCGCTCGACGATGCTATCGGTCGTGGCGGATCGCGCAGCGTGGATCACCATGATCGTTTGAAAGAGTGTATCGAGTGCCCCGATGCGGTGAAACTCCGTGACTTTATCGATGATCGTGTGCACCGCGTCGAGCGTATCGGGATCACTCAAGCGATCGACGATTTCGAGCGCGGCGCCGCTGGTGGACGCCAGGCGCTCTACCATGGAATCCGTCAAAGCGTCGCGCGCGGCCGTCAAGAGCTGATCCAATTCGGCGGGCGTGGTGCCCGCCATTGTGCTGTCCATTGAACTTGCCATTGCTGCTCCCCCTACAAAAGGCCGCGTGCAGACAGCCAATAGAGGCGGTTGTAAGCGAGCTTGAACCAGTGAACCATTTGCGAAGGCGGGCCCGGATTGGGCGGTGTGTTGTAGTCGAACCAAACGTAGGTGCCATCTTTCATACCGGTCTCGACGAAACAAAAAACCTTGCCGTCGTATTTGCGCGCCATGCGTCCTTCGGTGGCGAGCGACACCAGGTTGTCGATGATGGTATCGGCCTCGAAGTGGGCCGTAGAACCAGCCTTTGAAATTGGAATATTGGTCGTGTCACCACACACGAAAACGTTGTCGGTACCGTCCATCAGCAGGCTTTCGCGCCCGGTCGGCACCCAGCCGCCGACACCGAGGTCGGAATCCGTGATCACTGCCGCGCCGTTATGCGGCGGTATGGTCACCAGTAAATCGTAATCGAGACTGACTTCTTCCTCCGACCAGATCTCCTTCTTTTTATGATCGACGTCTCTCGCGTTGAAGAATATTTCGGACTTGATGCCGCACTTGTCGAATTCGGCCGCGGCCCAATGAGCGACTGGCTCGAGCGCATGCAGACGCCCGATCGGGTAGGTGTAGGTCAACTCGGATTTTTCGAGCAATCCACGCCCCTCGAGGTAGTCACGTATCATAAAAGTGATCTCGAGTGGCGCGACCGGACATTTATGTGGCGCATTGACATTGATGACGACTCTGCCGCCATCGAAGTTATCGAGCGCCTCGCGCATCGCCCGCGCACCGTCGAGGTCATAAAACCATTCCGCACCCTCGGTCATTCCCGGGATAGTGTCTGGTCGAATTCGCGAACCCGTGGCGATAACGAGGTAGTCGTAATCGAAGCTTTTACCCGATTGTGTACCGACCGATTTAGACTCGACGTCGATCTTGGTCGCAGGATCGACCATGAAATTAATCCTTCGATCGAGCACCGAGGTCTGATCACGAAACAGGTCTTTTTCGCGGATCTTTCCAAACGGGACATACAATAGGCCCGGCTGGTACATGTGCGTCTCAGTCGCGCCCAACAGCGTGATCGATACTTCACTGCTGCGCAGCTCGCTGCCGAGTTGCCGGCATAAGCCATTCGCAATAATGGTCCCGGCCAGGCCGCCGCCTACGATCAAAATCTTCTTTGCCATGGACTTTTCCTCCGCTTTCGTTATTAGATCCTGTCCGATAACAACCTGGCTTTATTTCGTCTTGCCTATTTCAGTTTGCGGACCACGATGTGCCAAGCGTCCCCTTTTTCTACGATCTCGAGCATCTCGTGTTTTACTTTCGCGATCCATGCAGGAATGTCTTGTGCCGATCCCTTGTCGCTCGATAACACTTCGATTTCATCGCCGATATTTATCAGCTTCAAATTAGCGATCAATTCCATCAGGGGGCCCGGACAAAAAGTACCGCGCGCATCGATCGTCGTTCGTTCACCCATCGTCTTAGTATATGAAGCGCATGTTCAAAACACGACCAGCTGGCCGGATTCCGCATTGGAAAGGAAAGAGGTCAATCCACCGACATCATCGAAGACCTCGTCGACCAGGGCATCGAGCCCGATCTGGGCGACATCGAGTGACATTGAACAGGCAAAGATTTTCATGTCACCGAGCATCTTGCCCTGGAGCAGCAAGTCGACGGCATCGGGTGCACCCCGATCCTTCATGATCTGGGAATATTTGCCACCGCTATACCGTTCACCAGCGGGGTTCTTCTTGAAAACATTGACCGCATTCATGCTGACGAAAATCTCCACGGAACGTTCCGATACGGCCGCGACGGAGGCGGTCATAGCGGCCATCTGGATCTTTTCGTGGTCACCGGAGCAGAGCAGAATGTAAAGCGGCGGGTTATCCATCAATCTACCTTTCCAAATTCGCGTTGGGCGTTCGGTGCAACCACGATCCAAGTATATTCCGTTTTTTTGACTCTATTCCAGGGCGGCGGTCGGCTGCGCCGATATTGCGTTCAAGTTCTTCGCCAACGGCCGTGATCATCGCCTCCGTCGGATATATGATGGCGGCTTTGAAGCCGCTGTAGCGCGACTTCAAAGTGTAATAATTGATCAACTCGGATTGCAGCCGCAGGTATGGCGTGCTCATGAATAACGTTCTGTGAGTGCCTTACTTATCGCCGCATGAACTGATTTTAGATCGGCCGAGGCATCGATCATGACAATTCGTTCGGGAAAGCGGGCCGCCCGTTCCCGATAGGCCGCGCGTACACGCTCAAAGAAGGACGGAGCTTCCCCTTCGATGCGATCCGACGCACTACGGCTATGCGCGCGTTGCAGGCCGATTTCGGGCAGCACGTCCAGGAGCAGGGTCGTGTCGGGTTGCAAATCTCCGTGCACCAGGGATTCGGTCTGCTTTATGGACGCTTCCGGAACGCCGCGCCCGCCGCCTTGATAGGCGTAAGTCGCATCGGTGAAGCGATCGCACACGACGCATTCGCCGCGCGCGAGCGCAGGCCGAATCATCTCTTCGAGATGTTGCGCGCGGGCGGCGAACATCAGCAACAACTCGGTCTCCGGTGCGATGGGTGAGGCATGCCGATCGAGTGCCAGCTTGCGAATCTGCTCGCCGAGCGCGGTGCCGCCGGGTTCGCGCGTCGCCACTACGGTGCGTCCGAGTTTTTCCATCACCTCGACGACGCAGTCGACGGCAGTGGTCTTGCCCACGCCCTCGATGCCTTCCAGGGTTATGAATTCGCCGTTGGGCATCAATGTGCTGTCTCGTAATAAACTTCAGTAAATCGCGCAGGACTCGTGTTGCGATACAAGGCGCGAGGAGGCAGCGTATCGGGAATACGGCAACGACGAGCAACGCCGTAGCGCGACACGAGGACCAGCGATTTATGAAGTCCTATTGCGGGACAGCACATTGATGTGCTTCCCGGTTACCGGCGTGGCTGATAACGGCGTACCGCGGCGTTGTGTTCATTGAGCGTTTTTGAAAACTGGTGAGTCCCGTCGCCTCTGGCCACAAAATAAAGCGCCTTCCCCGGCGCCGGATCGAGCGCCGCGGCAATTGCGTCGGCGCCGGGCAGCGCAATGGGCGTCGGCGGCAGTCCGGACCGCGTATAAGTATTGTACGGTGTATCTCCTTCCAGGTCGGCACGACGCAAATTGCCGTCGAATGCCTTGCCGAGTCCGTAGATGACCGTAGGATCGGTTTGCAATTTCATGCCCCGTTTCAACCGCCGTACGAAGACGCCCGCAATCTCTCTGCGCTCCTGCGCCCGTCCCGTTTCTTCTTCGATGATGGAGGCCATGATGAGTGCATCGTAGGGCGAAGTGTAGGGCAGGTCTTCGGCCCGTTCTTCCCATTCGCGATTGAGGATTTCCTGAAGTTGGGTGCGGGCGCGCGCCAGCAGTTCGATATCCCGCGATCCGGCTTCGTATCGATAGGTGGACGGAAAAAACATGCCTTCGGCGGGAATCTCCGTCACGCCCAGCTCGGCCATGATCTCTGCATCGGATTTGTCCTCGATGGTATGCAAGAGATGAGGCTGCGCTGCGAGGACGCGACGCATATCGGCAAACCGGCTACCCTCGATGAATGTTACGTCGAAGGTTTTTGTGTCGCCGGTGCGAAACGCCTCGAGCATTTTCTGCGGCGTGTCGCCCGGAGAAACTTCATAGGTGCCTGCCTGAATTGAACTCGCGAATCCATCGAGCCAGGCACGCAGTACAAACAATCGATGGTGTGAAATCCAGCCGTGCGCTTCCAGATCCCGTGCGATACGGGACAGGTTTGAACCGGACTCAATGCGGAACAATATGGATCCGCTCATCACTACGGACGACTGCATGACGCGTTCCATTTCACGCCATACCAGCCAGCTGCTGAGCGCCAACGTCACGAGGACCGTCACTGCCACTAGCGACATAACACGTGCCACGGAATTCATACGATAACGCCTTCGGTGCGCAACGATGCGGTGAGACGTTCTGCCACCGGGCCGGGCTGCAGGCGGACCTCCTCCGGACGATGAACCGAAGTAACCGGCCGGATGCCTATGATCGAATTGCAAATGAAGACCTCGGCCGCCGTGATCAATGCTTCGATCCGTACCGGGGCCTCGAGTAGGTCGATGCCGTCGCGGCGGCAGGACGCCATCACTGCGTCGCGAACGATGCCCTTGACGCCGCATTGCGTGAGATCTGGGGTCACGACGGTCCGATCATGAACGAGAAACACGTTACTGCGGGTACCTTCGATCAGAAAACCGGAAGGATCCAACATCAAGCCTTCGAAGTAGTTGTCGCCCGGCCACTCACGGCTCGCAAGAACCTGGTCGAGCCGGTTGAGGTGTTTGATACCTGCCGTCGATGGATTGGTACTGACGGGCTGCCTGCATATCCAGGTTTTGGTTTCCGCGGAGTCGATGTGAACAGGCCACCGATGGGCGGCCACGATCCGGCGTGGCGCAGGTTTTGACGGCGGCCGGTAGCCCCATCCTCCGCTGCCGCGCGTAATAATGATCTTCACCACGGCCCGAGGCAGGTTCTGTGCAACAGCGAGGCATTCATCGTAAAGGACTCGATCGCTCGGTAACGGAATGCCCAGCGTATCGCAACCGCGTCGCAGCCTTTCCATGTGCCTAGACCAGCCTAGCAGGCGGCCATCGTGCCAGGCGAGTGTTTCGAAAACGCCATCACCGAATGCGAGTCCGCGATCGCGCGCGAATTCGTCGTGTGCGGCTTCGCCGTCGACTAGGGACACAAGACGCTCCGTGCGCCCGTTTTTGCGGCCTTGGGTGATATTACCTTGGGTGATATTAGGGATTCTCTGAATAAGTCAAGGCACATCTGCCTTGCCCATGAAATCACGGAGCCTTACGTTACGAATCTTGCCGATAGTCCCCGCTATTGTCTGCGATTCGTGCCTTGCTCTGCACCATTTCATGAATAATTCAGACGCACCATGACTTATTTAGAGAATTTTTAGATTTGGCCGAACACCAGCGTACCGTTGGTGCCGCCAAAACCGAAAGAATTCGACAGCGCGACCTTGATTTTCATATCTCGTGCGGCATTCGGCACGTAATCGAGATCACATTCCGGGTCAAGGTTGGTGAGGTTGATCGTGGGTGGGGCTACCTGATCACGTAGAGCGAGAATGGTGTACACAGCTTCCGCCCCGCCCGCGGCGCCGAGCATGTGGCCGACCATCGATTTCGTCGAACTCATCGCCAGCTTGTATGCGTGCTCGCCGAACGCGATCTTTACGGCATCCGTTTCTGCCTTATCGCCCGCCGGCGTGGAAGTTCCGTGGGCGTTGATGTAATCGATGTCCACGGCGTTCAGGCTGGCATCCGCCAGGGCGAGCGCCATGCAATCGGCCGCGCCCTCGCCGTTCGGAGACGGCGCCGTTATGTGGAAGGCATCACTGTTCATCGCGAAGCCGACGAGTTCTGCGTAAATATTTGCGTCCCGGGCCTGCGCGTGTTCCAGTGACTCTAAGATCACGATCCCGGCGCCGTCGCTTAATACGAAGCCGTCGCGTTCCGCGTCCCAAGGTCTGCTTGCAGCGGTTGGATCGTCATTCCGCCTTGACAGGGCTTTAGCGGACGCGAACCCGCCTATACCAGTCGGGCAGGTGGAAAATTCCGAACCGCCGGCGACGATGACGTCTTGTTCGCCGCGCTCGATCGCTCTGGCGGCGAGCCCAATACAATGCGCTCCCGTCGAGCAAGCGGACACAACGCCGTAGTTGGGACCTTTCATCCCGTACATGATCGAAAGATTGCCGGCAACCATGTTGATGATATTGCTGGGGACGAAGAACGGTGAAATCTTTTTCGGCCCGCCGTCGAGAAAAGACTGGTAGCCCTTCTCGATGCCCGGCAGTCCGCCGATTCCGGAACCGATGATCGCACCGATGCGGTTCGCATTGGCATCTGTGACTTCGATTCCGGCGTCATTGATCGCCTCTATCGCCGCAGCGAGTCCGTAATGGATGAACGGGTCCATTCGGCGTGCTTCCTTGCGTGAGATGAACTGAGTGATATCGAAATCTTTGATTTCGCCGGCGATCTGGGTCGCAAAGCCGGACGCATCGAACGCGACGATCGGGGCGATGCCGCTGACGCCATTTACCGTATTTTTCCACGATGCGACCACGGTATTGCCGTTCGGAGCAACTAGTCCGAGGCCCGTCACCACTACTCGATGCGCCATGATTTATTCAGAGGTTCCTTATAGCTAAACCCGGGCGGAATCCTGCAGCATCCGCCGACAAGCCGGCATCGAATCACATAGCGCACGCCGCCGTGCCGAGTCCATTTCGACATGCGATCCGGTTATTGACGAACTTGTCGAACCCATTTTCGTCTCGCGCGTATTCGCGATTGTGGAGACCACCGTCAGAAAAAAAAGGCCGAGTTCGATCAGCGAATCGCAGCCTAGATTAGAACCTATCTCGAAACTATCCGCGGTGCAGGTGCGGATGATTTCGAGATAGGTTCTAAGATGATAGTGGACTTTATTAAGTGTCCGAGTGATCGTTGATGTAGTCGATTGCCTGATGTACCGTGGCGATTTTTTCTGCGTCTTCATCTGGAATTTCGGTTTTGAATTCCTCTTCCAGTGCCATTACGAGTTCAACCGTGTCGAGTGAATCCGCGCCCAGATCATCGACGAATGAAGCTTCATTTGTAACCTCTTCTTCTTTGACTCCCAACTGTTCGACGACGATCTTCTTGACACGTTCTTCAACGCTACTCATCGTTAGAAATTCCTCCCAATTCGAGTACCGCCAGGGCAGCGGCGAGTGCTAGTTTAGTGAAAACCGAATAAACTGCAAGCAAGGTTCCGATCGGCCCGAAAAATCAACTTTAAAAACATCAAATTACACTATTCGTGCAGCTATTTTCTGTCTTATTATCGCGATAGACAGTGTCTCCCCGGTATGCTTGAATTACTTTGCAAACGGCAAGTGCCGTTTTCGATGAACGAAGTGTGCGGCACGGGTCACACCATATGCATGCCGCCGTTGATATGAATCGTTTCACCGGTAATGTAGGACGCGGCTTGCGACGCGAGGAAGGAGACGACCGCAGCCACTTCGTCCGGCCGCCCTATTCTTCCGATGGGAATCTGAGCGAGCGCGAGAGATTTTTGTTCGTCGGTGAGTTTGGTCGTCATATCAGTATCGATGAAGCCAGGCGCCACAGCGTTGACGGTAATACCCCGTTTCGCGACTTCGTGTGCAAGTGACTTGGTAAATCCGATGATTCCAGCCTTGGCAGCGGCATAATTGGCTTGGCCCGCATTACCCGCGACGCCGACTACCGAGGTGATGTTGATGATGCGGCCGTAGCGAGCCTTTAACATCGGTTTGAGCAGATGCCTGCAGAGTCTGAACACGGATCCGAGATTAGCCGTGATGACGTCGTTCCATTCGTCGTCCTTCATACGCAGTAGCAGGTTGTCGCGCGTTATCCCCGCGTTATTCACCACTACCGCCGGTTTCAGATCGCGCTCATCGAGTTCGGCCAAGAATGATTGCAGCGATTCAGCGTGGCAAAGATCAAGAGGCAGGGCTGTCGTCAATCTGTTGTCTTGGCCGAGCATTTCTTCGATCCGTTCGAGACCCGCCGCGCCGGTCGCTGTCCCGAGCACGCTGAACCCCTCGTCCTCGAGCGCTGTGGCTATTGCCATGCCGATGCCGCGGCTGGCACCGGTGACGATTGCAATCTTGTTATCGCTCATCAGTTCGTCCTCTTGCCAGCTCGCTAATGGTTTCAACTTGATTTTTGATCGATTCAGAATCTGACAGCGCTACGCTGTCGAGCGAACGATCGATGCGCTTGATCAGCGAGGTCAAAACATTGCCCGGTCCGCATTCGAACACATGGAAAATTCCCCCGTGCGCAAAGTCCTCGATTGTTTCTATCCAGCGCACCGGCGAATAGAGCTGCCGGACCAGCGCATCTTTGATTTTTTCCGGTTCCGAATGCGTGGCGACGTCGACATTATGGGTCACCTCGATCCGCGGCGAGGTAAATTCGACACTGCGCAAACGTTCGGCGAGACGTTCCGCAGCGGGGCGCATCAGGCTGCAATGGACGGGCACGCTCATTGGCAGTCGAATCGCACGTTTGGCCCCCGCTTCGCGTGCGATTTCGCAGGCCGCCTCGACGGTGCGGGTATCACCAGCGATGACAATCTGACCGGGCGCGTTGTGGTTCGCGCATGCGCAGATCCCCTGATCGCCGGCTGCCCGTTCGCAAATGGCCTCCAAAACACCCAGTTCCAACCCGAGAATAGCTGCCATCGCGCCTTCGTGTTCGGGTACTGCTTCCTGCATGTAACGTCCGCGATCGGCGGCCAACGCAACTGCGGTGTCGAATTCAAGCGCGCCGGCGCAGACCAGCGCGGTATATTCCCCGAAACTGTGCCCCGCTACCCGTGCCGGCATCGGCCCGCCGGATTTGAGCCATACGTCCCAGGTGGCGACACCGGCCGCCAGCATCGCCGGCTGCGTATTTTCCGTTCGGTTCAAGGAGTCTGCCGGGCCGTTGCTGATCAAATCCCACAGGTCGAAACCCAGCACCCTGGAGGCCGTTGCGAAACGTTCGACAACCTCGTCGTGCACGGCGGCCAGTGTCGACATCATGCCAACCCTCTGCGATCCCTGGCCCGGGAAAACGACGGCAAAAGGCAAGACGGATTCGATACCGTTCATTCGGATCCGTTGTTGGCCAACAGTTCTTCGAGCAGATGGCTGATTCGATCGGGAACGGCTTTCTCGACCTCGATCAGCGCGACGTCGATGGCGTGTGAAAACGACAATGCATCCGCGCCGCCGTGACTTTTGACGACAATGCCCTTCAGTCCGACCAGGCTCGCGCCGTTGTAGCGTCTGGGGTCGGCGCGGCGACGTAGGGACTTTAGGGAACGGCTTGCTAAGACCGCGCCGAGCTTTGACAGTAAATCTTTGGCGAATTCTTCTCGCGCGATGTTGCTTAGCATAACGGCGACCCCTTCGCTAGCTTTCAGGGCCACGTTTCCGACAAACCCGTCACAGACGATGACATCCACCCTGCCGCCAAACATATCGTCACCCTCGACGAACCCGTAATAGTTCAAGGGGCTTTGTTCGAGCAATATCGCCGTTTGCTTTACCCGGTCGTTGCCTTTGATCTCTTCTTCGCCGATGTTTAGCAGAGCAACGGAGGGATTTTCGCGGTCGTCGACGGCCTCAGCGAGAACGGCGCCCATGACGGCGAAACGAAACAGTTCCTCGGAAGTCGAATCTACATTCGCGCCGAGGTCCAGAACACGCGTCGGACGGTTGATTCCCGGCATTGCTCCGCAAATCGCGGGACGATCGATACCGGGTAGCGTTTTCAATACGTAGCGGGCGATTGCCATTAACGCACCCGTGTTACCCGCGCTGACGCAGGCGGCGGCGTGCTCGTGCTTGACCAGATCGATGGCGCGGCGCATCGACGATTCCGGTTTACCGCGCAGTGCCTTGGACGGTTGCTCGTGCATCTCGACGATCTGCGGGGCGTGATGGACCTCGATTCGAGCGTGACCATCGAGCCCAGTTCTACGCAGTTGCGCAGCGAGTTGCTTTTCGTCACCGACGATCATCAGTTCGAGTGACGGATGGCGCTGCAATGCACGCGCGGCCGCGGGCACCGTCACCGCTGGACCGAAATCGCCACCCATGGCGTCCAACGCAATGTGTATGGTCAAGCGGGTCGTCGTCCAGCGAGACGCGGTTCGGAGATCGTCGAAAGAAAGGAATTATTCTAGATCGGGAAGAACTTTTTTGCCGCGGTAGTAACCGTCCGCGCTTATATGATGACGTTGATGTATTTCACCGGTGGTCGGATCCTCCGATAGTGCCGTTTTACTGAGCGCATCGTGAGAACGCCGCATGCCGCGTCTCGCCGGCGTCGATTTATTTTTCTGTACTGCCATTTCTCCAACTCCGGGGTAGCTACCCCTCTACGGTTGACGATCGCGTCAACCTTTTTTTTTGATCAAATCAGCCAGCCCAGCGAACGGTTTGTACCGCTCATCGGGACGCGGCCCCGAATCTGCCTGCGAATCGCAGGAGCGATCGACGTGAACCGGTATCATCGGACACGCAAGCAATATCTCATCTTCGACCATGTCTGCCAATTTGAGCTGGCCTTCCGGCGCGGCGATAAGGTTCTGCTCGTAAGCAAAGTCATCGTCCACGGACGGCATCGCGAGCGCGCAGACCGTGATGCATAGTTCAAGCGACATCCATTTCAGACATCGCTGACACTGTGCTTCGACCGGCGCGTCGATCTCCCCGTCGATGGCAATCCGCTGGTCATCGTCACGGCGGAAATCGAGCCTCACCCGCGCACTCCCGGCGAGGCGAAATACCCCGCTGATATGCGTCAGTCGAGCAGGCACTATGGAGCCGGAAATCGAACGGGCCTCATCTGCGAGTTGACGACAGTCGACCTCGTCGGGAAGTTCGGTTGCCATTGGGGCGCGGTATTATAGGCTAAACACTAGGCGCCTAGAACCTGTCTCAAAAATATCCGCATGTGTACCGGAGGCCGGTAATGCTCAATTCAAGGTGCGCGGAGCGCAGTTTTGTGGTGCTAGATGAGTGACGCGCGTCGCTGAAATGAGCGAAATAGCTCCCCGGCACGAAGGGATCGGCCCTGAAAACGCGCTTGGATTGTCGCCGAGCTTGAATCGTGTCCAACAAAGCCCCACGGAATCAGCCTCGCATCCGCGCTCCTAGGGCACGAGTTACAGGCGGATAATTTTAAGATAGGCTCTAGTGCGCCGTCCCGCGAAAAACTTTCATGATTCGTTGGTCTTTTTCGTCCCCAACCGCGCTCGTCCTTGCGTAGAGTCCGCTACGCGGCGCTCTCGCGCCTTGCCATGAACGAAAAATCCGGTGCGACTTACGCAATTTTTTTTAACCGACGACACACTAGAACATCGTGTCAGGTGCTAATTCCCTTCGATCGAGCCGCTCGGATGCGGACGCTGAACCGCGTCTCGTGCTGGCGTCGTCCTCGGTGTACCGGCGCGATCTCATGCGCTGGCTTAATACGCCGTTTTCGTGGCGGGCACCGTACATCGACGAAACGCCTCGCACGTCGGAATCGCCCGATGAACTGGTGCGGCGCCTTTCGATAGCCAAGGCACGCGCGATCGCCCCGGCGTTCAACCGTCACTACATCATCGGCAGCGATCAAATCGCACTGCACGGCATGGAAGTACTCGGCAAACCGAATTCACGCGAGCGCGCCGCCGAACAGCTGGCAGCTGCTTCCGGGTGCGTCGTGCGCTTTTTGACGGGCTTATGTGTGCTCGAGTCCAGCACTGACACCTGCCAGGTCGAGGTCGTACCCTGCGACGTCCATTTTCGAAATCTTACGCGGACGCAGATTGAGGCCTACCTCGATGCCGAGGCGCCTTACGATTGTGCCGGCAGCTTCAAGGCCGAAGGGCTGGGGATCGCGCTATTCGATAAAATTGTATGCGATGACCCGACAGCATTGACGGGGCTTCCGCTGATCGAACTCGTGGCGATGCTCCGTTATTTGGGCCTTGATGTGCTCGGGAAACGGGGCGCGGCGTTCCCACCCGCCGAATTTCAGCACGGACAGTCAGGCGGGGCCACATGAGTGCCGGTCGCGTCTTTACCAGGAAAAGCGGCTGGTTCCGGTGAACGCCGATACCATGCTCGCGCCGACGCGCCTCAAGATCCGTGCCAACGAATAATCCTTCGGCGTGAAGTCCACGATTTTCTCCGCTCCGATCACTTCCCTGGCAACGTAACCGCTGGATCCGAATTCATCCACGAGGCCTAGTTCAAGCCCCCGTTCTCCGGTCCAGAACAAGCCAGAGAAGATCTCCGGATTGTCCGCGAGCTTGTCACGGCGACGTTTTAGTACCGTATTGATGAACTGTTCGTGGACTTCCCCGAGTAGTGTCTGCACGTGGGCAAGGTGTTTCTCCTGCAGCGGCGAGAAAGGATCAAGGAAAGCTTTGTTCTCCCCCGCGGTCATCAGGCGCCGTTCGATCCCCAGCTTTTCCATTGAATCGACGAAACCAAATCCATCCATGCGCACACCGATCGAACCGACGATACTAGCCTTGTCCGCGTAAATTCTATCCGCCGCCGCCGCTATGTAGTAGCCGCCGGAAGCGCAGATGTCCTCGATAACCGCATAGATCGGTGTGTCGGGATATTTTTCGCGTAATCTGTATATTTCGTCGTTGATATAGCCGGCTTGTACGGGACTGCCGCCCGGACTATTAATCCTCAGGATGACACCCGCTGTTGCTCCATGCTTAAATGCGGCGCGTAGCCCCGTGACGATAGCGTCTGCGTTGGCCTCGCTACCGTGCGCGATGACGCCCTGGACATCAACCAGCGCGGTCACCTTCTCGGCACTGAACGGTCCCTGTTTCCACACGGAAGGAAACGACAGGATCAGCAGCAAAGAGACGTAGCCGAACGCAAGGAACTTGAAGAATATTCCCCAGCGGCGATTCCTGCGCTGTTCCCGCAGAAATTCGTACGACATCCGTTCGACCAGTTGCCGTTCGAAGTCGGGCTCATTCCCCAACGGTTGAGGCGGCTTTTCCCGCCTGAGGTCTTCTGATTCAGAGTTCTCCCATCCCATACTGATGATCTCCTGCTAATGCTTCGCTGTGGGTCCGAGGCGCTTTATCTCACCAGGCAGTTCGCGCAGTGTATCGACGACGAACACCGGGTTTAAGCCTAGCAAACGTGATTTTGGGTGTGCGCCGTAGGTCACCGCGGCGCCCAGGATCGAGGCGGCCGCAGCCGTTTCAAGATCAAACTCCGTGTCGCCGACCATGATGGCACGTGATGGAATGACACCGGTCTCGTTGAGAATTTCTAGCAGCATGGCGGGATGGGGTTTTGGCCTGGTTTCGTCTCCGCAGCGCGTCGCCGTAAAGTAATGGGCAACGCCCGTTTCGTGCATCGCGCGATCGAGACCACGGCGGCTTTTGCCGGTGGCCACCGCAAGCTGGATGCCGTGCCGGGACAGTTCGTCCAGCGTATCGCGTGCCCCTTCGAAAAGCGGGCTCGGGATTCCCAGCAACGCTGGGTACAGACGCCGGTAGCCGGCAGCGATCCGATCGATTGCTCGAGCGTCGAGGTCTGGATTCAGGCGCCCGACGGCGTGGTGAAGGTCGAGGCCTATCACTTCGCGAATTGCAGACGGCGGCGGAACCTCGATCGCCTGATCCAAAAACGCCTCGGTCATCGACTGGACGATGCGTGCTTCGGAATCCATTAGCGTGCCATCCCAGTCAAACACGATGAGTTCAATCACGTTTCGTTTTCCAGCGTCCGCAGAACTGAAGTCAACGATTCCGGCATAGGTGCATCGACCGCAAAGCGTGAATCGAATGCCGTGAATTCGAGATGGGTAGCGTGAAGAAAAAGCCGATTCAAACCGAGCTTTTTCATTGCATCATTGAAATGCCCCGCGCCGTAACGACGATCCCCGGCTACCGGGTGACCGATATATCGAGCATGCGAACGGATCTGGTGCATGCGCCCGGTCACCAGGCGCAATTCGACCAGTGAGTGTGGTCCGGCCGGGGAACATGCTTCGACAACAGTGCACGCGGCTTTGCCCTTCTGCGACACTTCCGCGTGCCGCTCACCACCCTCTCCTCGCGTGCTGGCCAGCGCCGCATCGATGACGTGCAAATCGCCGGGCAGCCGCCCCTGAAGCAGCGCGAGGTACCGTTTCACGGGAGCGCGTGTACGCAGGACATCGTGGAACTCGCGTAAGGCTTTCAAGTGCTTGCTCAACACGAGGCAACCCGATGTGTCGCGATCGAGTCGGTGGCCCAGATCGATCCTCGGGGCGTTGGGCCGCAACTCCCGGACGAGATCGATCAGGCCGTAACTCAAGCCGGTGCCGGCGTGGGAGGCCAGTCCTGCGGGCTTGTTCACGATCAGAAAATGTTCGTCTTCGTAGAGGATTGCGCACTCCATTTCGTGGAGGCGGGAGCGTGGCGCCAAGGTCCCGTGCGGTTGTGGGGCATTGACCGGGGGGATGCGGATTTCGTCGCTCGCAACAAGTCGGTAATGGGGCTTCACGCGGCTGCCGTTGACTCGGATCTGGCCGCTTCGGAGCAACTTATAAATAAGGCTCCTGGGTGCGTGCCGGAGTCTGGACGCGAGGTAATTGTCGATGCGCCGTCCGACGTGTTCGTGCGAAACGGTGTCCAGTTCAACCTTGGTACGTCTTGGGGTCATGTCGTTCAAGGGGCCGGTCCAGATTGCTACACTGGCCCAAGGTTGCTACTATCACGCGTGGTCTTTCACGTGGCATCAGCCGCGGGAACGGGCGCGGAAACGTCCCAGACCGATGGGAGGTTACGGCTGATCCGGCAAGTAGTTTAGCAAACTTGCCCAACGCCAACTGCAGATCCCTGAGCGTGCTCAAGGGCGCCGGTGTGGCGACGGCCTGCACCTCACGCGATTCGAGCGTGCGTGCATATTACGTATCGTGCGGGTTGATTCCCGGCTCGGAGCAGCACGAAAAATGCTAGCCCTGCCAAAAGTGCCGCGCGCATGATGAAAACACGTCGTTTCCCGCCGTTAAGGTGGTAAACGCAAGGGGTACCCAAGTGGTGGCGACCACCGTGCATCCAGATGCCGGCATCGCTTCGAAAGATTTCGCCGTTCGCCCTGCCTGGGATTCCGAAGAAAGGTTTTAAACGATGAAAAGAATGCTGGTCAACGCGACCCAGCCCGAAGAGCTACGCGTTGCTTTTGTCGATGGCCAACTCCTTTACGACCTTGATATAGAGGCAACCGGGCAGGAACAAAAAAAGTCTAACGTCTACAAGGGCAAAGTCGTTCGGATTGAGCCCAGCCTCGAAGCCGCTTTCGTCGATTACGGTGCCAACCGGCATGGCTTCCTCCCGCTTAAGGAAGTTTCCCGGTCCTTGTTCAAGAACAAGGGCAAAGGCGACGGTCGTATGTACATCAAGGACGTTCTGCACGAAGGGCAGGAGTTCATCGTCCAGGTCGAGAAGGAAGAGCGCGGCAACAAAGGCGCGGCTTTGACCACCTTCGTCAGCCTGGCCGGCCGCTATCTTGTGGCGATGCCGAACAACCCGAGGGCTGGTGGCGTATCCCGCCAGATCGAAGGCGGCGATCGTGACGAAGCACGCGAAGCGATGTCCGGCCTTGAAATTCCCTCCAATATGGGGCTGATACTGCGGACCGCCGGCGTCGGCAATTCGACCGAGGAATTGCAATGGGACCTCGATTATTTGCTGCAGGTGTGGAAGGCGATATCCGAAGCCGCCGAGGAACGTGAGGCGCCGTTTTTAATCTTTCAGGATCGCAACGTGATCATCCGCGCGATCCGGGATTACCTGCGCAACGACATCAGTGAAATCCTCGTCGACGACCGCAAATTGCACGATCTTGCGAAAGACTTCATGCAGCAAGTCATGCCTCAGAACTTGTCCAAACTCAAGTTCTACGAGGACAGCGTGCCGATGTTCAATCGATACCAGATCGAAGGGCAGATCGAATCGGCCTTCAGCCGTACCATCCGTTTGCCAGGTGGCGGTTCGATCGTCGTTGAGCCAACCGAAGCGCTGACTACGATCGATATCAATTCGTCGAAAGCGACTAGGGGCGGCGACATCGAGGAAACGGCGACGCAGACCAATCTCGAAGCAGCAGAAGAAATCGGTCGCCAGCTCAGACTGCGCGACCTGGGCGGTCTGATCGTTATCGATTTCATCGACATGATGGCGAACAGGAACCAGCGGGACGTCGAGAACAAGCTGCGCGATGCGGTTCGCATCGATCGAGCGCGCGTCCAGATCGGGCGTATTTCCCGCTTTGGGCTGCTCGAGATGTCGCGCCAGCGTCTGCGTCCCTCCCTGACCGATTTCAGCCACCATATCTGTCCCCGCTGCGACGGGCTGGGCACGATACGCAGCGTAAAATCGACCGCGCTCGGCGTCCTCCGAATGATCGAAGAAGAAGCCATTAAGGATTCGACGGCCAAGGTCACGGCTCAGGTTCCTGTCGACGTGGCCACCTTTCTGCTCAACGAAAAACGGCAGGATGTCACTGGTATTGAGCAACGTCACGAAGTCGAGATCCTGCTGATCCCCAATCAGAATCTCGAGACTCCCCACTTCGAAATCGTGCGCATTCGCGCGCAAGATCTTCCGATGCTCGATTCCGGTGAAAGCTACGAAATGGTCTCGGAGGTTGAAAACCCGTCGGTCGCCTTCACCCGCGATGACACCGTCAAGCCAGAACAGGCGGCAGTACAGGATATCGTGCGCGGTACGCCCAAGCCGATGCAAAAGACCTCGAAATCGATTGGGGTTTTATCACGAATCTTGCGCGTGATCTTCGGCAGCAAAGGCGCGGTGCGTGATAAAGGAAAGTCCACGTCGAGAGCACACTCGAACCAGGATCGCAGCGGGAAGCGCCGCCGTGCGGAAGCCGATAGTAGACGTTCCGATGGCAGCCGGCGTTCCCGTGATGGAAACAACCGCCGATCGCAGCCCA
>JAYYZW010000018.1:0-16830 GCA_036339995.1 Pseudomonadota bacterium | reverse complement strand
CGCGGAGATCTTTATCTGGGCATGCAGTTTTCGACGATCGAAGTTTTTCCCCACGAGGATGCCGCGCATCACATCGGCGAACTGCAGGCCTGGGATCTGGCCGCCGGAGAAAAAGTCTGGACCGTTGAGTTCCCGTTTCATAACTGGGGCCCGGTTCTGGCCACCGGCGGCGGGCTCGTGTTCTCCGGCGGGACCAACGACCGGTATTTCCGGGCCTTCGACGCCGCAACCGGCGAAATTCTGTGGAAACAACGTACCAACTCGGGCATCGTCGGCGTCCCGAGCAGTTACGAAATCGACGGCGTGCAATATATCGCCGTGCAATCCGGCTGGGGTGTCGACGCTCAGCGTAAGCAGGAATTTTTGGACAAGGCTTTCGGCACGAAGACGCACGTACCGCAGGGTGGCGTGCTGTGGGTGTTCGCGCTGGGCAATTGATCGACCGTCGCGTTCGGACGCTGTGACGGGGTCGAAATCGAAAGACGCTGCAGCCGATAAATGCTTGCTACTGGCGCGGGGAATGACTGCGGTCGATAAACTTGTCGAAGTAAATATCGCGGCCTCGTACGCCGGCATTCATGAGGGTTGGCAGCGCGGCATCTATCATGCCGGGGGGGCCGCACAAGTAAGCCTGACAGCCTTGGAGCTTGAACTCATTTACTGCCGCGATGAAGTCCGTGACTAAGCCGCGCGCACCCTGCCAGTCGCTGTCTTCGGGCTCTTCGGATAACACGGGCAGAAAGCGAATGGGCCCGGCCCATCTCTTCGTGAGCGTTTCTACCAACGCATCCTCGTAGAGGTCGGCACGCGTACGCGCTCCGTAGAGATAAACCACGGGACGAGACAAGCCGACCTGACGACCCGCCTCCAGCATGGCTTTGATCGGTGCCATGCCGCTACCGCCAGCGATACACAATATCGGAACGCTCGATTCGCGCAGCCGGAACACACCGAACGGACCTTCGACACCAAGGGTTGCGCCCACGCGGTCGCCCGCGGCGAACCAACTCGACACTTCGCCGTCCGGGATCAGGCGTATGTGGAAGGAGAGATCATCGCTGCCGTCGCTTCTCGGCGCCTCCGCGAAGGAATACGACCGGCTTCCCTCCACCCCCGGCACGCTGAGGTTCGCGTATTGGCCAGCGTAGTAGTCCAAAGGCTCGTCGAGGGCGATGCGTACATGGAGGATATCGCGCGTCAGATCGGATACCGACGTCAACTTTCCTTTGATGTTTCGCGCCGGAATCATATCGAGGCCATCGTCGAGCGAGGTGACTCGGATCTTGAGATCGCTCTTGGCCAGCGATTGGCAGGCGAGAATATATCCGCCGCGCATTTCCTCCATGTCGAGCGTATAGGCGAAATCGGTCAGCGGCTTGATGTCGCCTTCAAGCAGCAGTGTCTTGCAGGATGAACAGGCGCCGACCTGGCATTCGTGGGGATAAGCGAGCCCGGCCTTGAGCGCGGCTTTGAGGATCGTTTCGCGGGCGTCGACCGTCAAGCTTATGCCGAAAGGCTCAACGTAGACCTGATGGGTTTTAGGCGTGCGGCTGAATATGCGTTTAAGCATGAAGACCGGCGGTGTTCGCCCGCAAGCAGGCTCTTACAGGGATTTTTTCACGCCCGCAGGAGTTTGCTTGCAGGTGAATGAAAGATTGTTCTCGCTCGTGCAGTACCCTTATTGAGCAGCCGTCGCAGCCCGGGTATACACGGAAATACCACTCTCGGCGTTTTGCTCGACGGCAATCTGTCGCTCCTGCTCCGTCGCGAATTCCTCGTCCCACTTGAGTATCTGGGGCCCTATTAGCCAGCGGAACACGGGTGGGAAGTAGGCCAAGAAGGCATTCGTAACGCAGCCGGTTTTCAGTATGGGCACATCGCCCGTTTTGACCTTGGACAATTCGTGAAAAGGCCGGTTCGGGTGCGTATGGTGTTCGGAGTGTTTGCTCACGTTGAACAGCACGACTTGAGAGCATAGGCGGTTGCAGTTCCACGAATGCCGCGTGCCATAGATCTCACCGGGTGACAAGACCAGCCCGTGATGGAACATGTAGCCGATCGCCTCGTACATCATCTTGCTCATCAAGAACGCGATCGTATACATGCCGACCGCGAGCCAGCCACCCAGGAGGAACACAGCGGTCCACACAGCGCCGATGCGCAGCCCGCATCGGATCATCTTGTTACCGGCCGAAATGACCCCGTGCCCGTGTTTCGCCAGGCGTTTTGTTTCGACGTCCCAGGCATAGAGGATCTGCTTGAAGGGCGCGGTCGAATAAAACGCCCAATAACCGTCCCCGCGCAGCGACAGAGATGCGTCGTAGGGTTGTCCGAGCGTGTGGTGATGACCGTAGACGTGCTCGGTCTCGAACGGGATACCGCCGGACATCGCAAAGAACCAACGCCCGAAGAACATCGCGACGGGATCCCAGGTCCGATGAATGAGCTCGTGCCCCATTATCGTGTTGATAATAGCGAGCATTAAACCAAGGCCTAAGGCACCGCCGAAGAAATCAATAAGCTCGTTGCCCGCTTTCGCAGTCATTGCGTCGTACGCGGTCAGAGCCGCGACTGCGCCACCGATACCGAATAAATCGCCCGGCGCTATGGTCCAGATAAAGACTACGACGGTGCCCACTATCACCGGAAAGTAGCTGTACAGAACCAAGTTCAAGAGCTGTGGGTAGCTGTATTTGGGCGCTTCGCCATGGTCACCGAACAAGAAATCGCCGCCAACAGTGGCCACAATCGTGAACACGAATCCGAGCCATAGCCAGTGGCCGCCGAGTATGAATCCAAACACCGTTACGCCGATGAGAATATTGTTCGATAAATATTTGAGGTACTTCAGCATTTCAATGTTTCCTTGTGACCGCTCGGCAGCGAAGGCCGGGAGGCCCGCTACCTGAGAACGCCTGAGGTAATTGTCACATGATCCGGCGGCGAAATATCCTATTTCGACGGAATCACCGTTGGTATTCGGGCCAATACCCGCCCGCCGAACTACGCTAAGCGCCTAATTTGTCGGAATATTCCCCGCGGGCCGTAGATCCGACCCTCAGAGGACAGACGTATTGAACACGACGGCCCGGATACAAAGTGCATGCAAGGTCTATGATATGGAGCTTCTGGTTTCGAATGATCTCTTTTCGTTGCTACAACCGGGTGATCAGTATGATTCTACAGAAATCGGTCATTGTGAATTACGTGGCAAGGATACGAAGATAGCGCTTTCAACCGCTATGCAACGACGTCCAGCTTGAACTATCTCTTCCGTTCGTGTCATTACTTCTTCGCCATGAAACAACGCCTGGCGCATCATCACGCCATATTAAAGTTGTCCGCTAAACCGCGGTCGGTTCAATAAGGGGACGCGACAACTCCAGTTAATTTGTACCGGGTCTTCCCGATCTGCGCGGCGAACGGATTGGAATAAACCGCTTACTTACCCTTCTTCGTGTATTTCCGTAGTTCGGCCGCACGCCACAAATACCAGCTCGCAACTGTCCGGTAGGGCCGCCATCGTTCGCCGCGGTTCCGGACGCGCGCGCGATCCGGCATTGCCGGCTGCCGCATGGTATAAGCATAGCCTTGGCGGATGCCCAGATCATCGACCGGCAGTACGTCCGGGCGACCCAAGCGGAACATGAGCAACATCTCCGCGGTCCAACGACCGATGCCACGCACGGCCACGAGATGCTCGATAATGGCCTCGTCGTCCATGCCTTCCATTTCTTTCAGGGTCGGGATCTGTCCAGCGAGTGTTCTGCGGGCCAGATCGCGCAGTGACAGAGTCTTGGCTTGCGACAGCCCCGCTCCCCGAAGTTTCTCTGCGGAAATACGCAGAATCTGCCTTTCACTGGGCGCACCCACGGTGCGGGGGAATAGCGCGCATACGCGAGCGAAAATCGTGGCCGCGGCTTTGCCACTCAGTTGCTGATTGACGATCGCCTCGGTTAGTGCGCCATAGATACTGGCGGTATGCTTGAGTTCCATGCGGAAGGGTCCGACTCTATCTATCACTCGCGCGAGTGATTTGTCAGCGCGCCGTAGATGCGCAATCGCAGCGCCGGGTTCGGCCCCGAATGAGGTCGCATACGATGCGGGTTTACGCGCGGTAGCCACTTTCTCTATCAGGTAGTGCCAACTTAAGTTAGAACTTCACGTATTTGCGGCGAAATGAGCCGGCCCCTACCACGAATTGATCTGCTTAAAATGGAAGTTCGCAATCGGCGCCCCTCTTTTTCTTCTTCTGATTGCTAAACCTTTCTTGCCCGGCTCATCAGAAAATCCTGGCGCACGGCATTATCGTCAAAGTAATTCGAGATTAGACTTTCGAACTCCGCGCGGAACCGAGTGAGACGATCGGCGTCATTTGCCAGGGATTCGACCAGACGCGACACGGGACCCGCGTTCGCTTCCATGAAAAGGCGTACATGCGCAGGGCTCAGCGCAGGAAACAACAAAGTGCCGCTGTCGAACGCAAGATCCGCGACGGCATCGCCAAGACGTTCGCGCACGATATTCGGATCGCCCCACGCAGTCGGCGACGGGACGCCTTCCGGGGGCGGCGGTGCGTAGCGGCCAATCAGCTTGAACATCAGCCCGACATAGAACTCGGGCGGCCAGGTCGAAAAAGCAATGATGCCGCCCGGCTTCAACACGCGCAGCATCTCGCTTACCGTGATAGCAGGACGCGGGCCGAACATGTGGCCGAACTGACTGACGACATGGTCAAAGCTTGCGTCGTTGAACGGAAGGTTCTCGACATCGCCCTCCCGGAACTCGACAGTCACATTGGCCAGTGCTGCATTCTCCGCGGCGTGGGCAAGCAGCGCTGGTGTGAGATCAAGACCGGTAACCTCGGCACCGACTCGCGCCATACACAGAGCGACTACGCCGGTGCCGCAGGCGACGTCGAGCACGCAGTCACCTTCGTTAATGCCGGCAAACTTGACAAGTATTGGCGCGACAGACCCCGTCATCGTCTCGAAAGGTGCGAATGTCGACCAGCCCTCGCGAGCCGCCTCTTTCATCTTGGCAATGGGATCCACTGGGTACTCTCCAAATCGTTTGAATTAAGCTTTACACGCGTGTGCGGTGTCCAGGATTTCTGCGCAGGCTGACGACGATGCGTTGGTTACGATACGCATTGGCGAGCGTGCACATTCGGTATTTCAACATTGCTGGTAAAGAAACCAATGGGCAGAGTCGAATCAATCATGCACACGTATTTGAATGTAATTATACGACTTGCAATTACGACATCCGAATATTCAATTTAGGAGCGCATCAAGTCGCCAGATTTATCACTATGGAGCACCAGGTAAATCGGCCTGGCCCCTTTATCACTGCCACTTTTGGCCTAGAGCCACCCCGGATGGGAGCTTATGACGACGATTGATTAAGCATGGAAAGGACAAAATTCGGCGGGCGCGGTAAAGGATACACGCGGCCCGTCTGACCATAACCTATTGAATAGAAAGAGTTTCGTCGCTTTGGACTTGTGGGTGTCCCGAAATTTTCCCCACTGAGTTGCTGCCTTGTTTGACGACGTTCACGAACGAGCAAACCCGGCGATTTTCCATGATTCGCGTCCCGCTGAGTACGACTCACCAGAAATAGAATAGAAAAATAGAAAATATAGACAAGTATTATTCGTTACGGTAACTGAATGTAGCTACACTCGGGCCTTCGAATCCTGTTGGCCCAGACCCAGTCTCAATCCGGAGGAATCCATGGCATTACCCAAAATCATTGTGCAGCTTTATCCCATGATTCCCGCGGGCGGCGAGGAAGGCCGCAAGGCGAAAAGGCCGGTCGGGGCCGACAACGAGGCCTACCACCGGATCGTTCACGAATGGACGGAAATCGCGAAAGAAGCTGACGCCATGGGCGTGTGGGGTTTGTCGACCATCGAGCATCACCTGCATTCTGAGGGCTACGAAGTAGGCCCCAATCCCGGTGTGCTCAACGCTTACTGGGCCGCGCACGTTAAGAACGCCCGCGTCGGCGCGCTCGGCTACGTCGCCGCGACACAGGATCCGATCCGGATCGCCGAGGAAACCGCGATCCTCGACCACCTCACCAACGGCAAGTACTTCGTCGGATTCGCGCGCGGTTACCAGTCGCGCTGGACGAACATTCTCGGGCAGTTCACGGGTACGCCGGCGACCGTCTCCGATGGCAGTAAAGAAGACGACGTGAATCGCGAGATCTTCGAAGAACGGGTCGAGATGGTGCTCGAGTGCTGGCAGACCGAATCGACCGTCCTAAACGGCAAGTATTACCAGGCACCCTATCCGCTCGAGACCGGCGTTGAGAACTACCCGGCGGCCGCCATCGCGCGCGAAGCGGGACTCCCGGGGGAGATCGACGACAATAACAGCGTCCGCAAGATCTGCGTACTGCCCAAGCCGTACCAGAAACCCTATCCACCCGTCTTCGTAGCAGCCAGCAAAAGCCGAGCGTCGATCGAATTTTGCGCGAAGCATGGTTTTCGCCCGGTTTACTTCATGCCGAATCAGGGTATGTTCGACCTGTCGAAAGTCTACGTCGAAGAGGCCGCCCGGCACGGCCACCAATTCGCCCTCGGCGAGCGCCAAGCGTTGGTCCGCTGGCCGCACATCACCAAGACGCAGGAGGAATTTGACCGCAAACTGCGTCTCTATGACCTCGACGTTTACAAGAATTTCTATGGACCGTTCTTTCCGCAGTTCCCACAGGGCGACGAGGGCACCCTTATTCAAGGCATGAAGGATTCGGGGATCTTCATTGGCGGCACCATCGAGGAGTCCATTCGCCAGTGGCGGATGATCTACGACGAAGTGCCGGTCGAATACATCACCCTGATCTGGCACTGGGCGGAGCAGCCCAAAGACGACATGCTTGAAGAGATGCGGCTGTTCATGGAAAAGGTGCTTCCGGAACTCGAATTTCCGGATTATTCGAGAAAAGTCGCTTGAGTTGATGCCTTGATTGCGCCCGTAAACGAGTCCGACCGTCCTTTCCTCGTCGCCCGCTTGCGGACGAACCCTGGCCTCTCGAGCATGATTGAACCGGGCACGGAAGCGGACACCCATGGTCCGTTGGACCATGACCGGTTGCATGGAAAGAGTTATAGCGCTTTGGGTTTATGGGTGTCCCGAATTCCCCCCCGGGGTTCGTAACACCGAACAGAACGGCCAGAACTGATACCACTTGCGGCAGCGAAAACGTGCTTCGCATTGCTTTAACTGCGCGGCGTACTCCTGCGCGGTATGCGCGACCCTGTCCGCCACCTTCAACAGCTTTGGCTTCTTCTTGTAGCTACCGCGTTTGTAGCCCCCGAGACCTTCGTGATATGCAAGATAAAGCTCGCGGGCGTTCCATTTTGAGAGGTTCAACTGCGCGTGGCTCTTGTGATTATACCAGCCGATAAAGTCGAGCGCGTCTTCCATATCGCCGCGACTCCTGAACAAACTGCCCCGCTCTTTCTTATACTCCTCCCACACAGGGTCCTGAATTTGCGCATAGCCCTTGGCGGAAGATTGACGACCGAGGGGAATAAACAGGAACCACTCATAGGGCGGCTTCGCGTTTCCCCGATAGCTCGATTCCTGGCGCACAAAGGCCATGAGGATCTGCTTGGGCGTGCCCCACGTCTTTTCCGATTTCCGAGCGTAATCGTACCAGGCCGGGGAGCCTTCGAAGACGGAACAGATATTGTGCTGTTGTTTGGGCGGTGCAGTCGTGCAACCCGTGGCCAGGCACAACGCGAGCAACATCGCTTCCGATCGCCAGCGCCGTCCGGCCATCGTCACCCTCGTATTAGTTACCCGCAATTTAATGCGGAGCTGCGTCGGAAGGATTGTTTCCCCACCACTGCTGTTGAAAAAATTGCTTCGATGGCCGATGACGTGATGCTCACAAAAACCTACGCAAGCTTTACAGGGATGTGTTGGGTAATTCTCCGTGTAAGCGGGCGAAATGGGCTTCTAACTCGGAAAAAACATGTTCAAGCACACCCGACGCAATCAAATCTCCGGTAGCGTCGAGCGCAGAAAAAGAGTTCCGATCTCGTTCGCGATTAATGCGTACGGTTAGGACCTCGTCTTCACCGCCGCGGTATATCTCGAAAACGTCATTGCCATCGGCGTCCTTGTCCCAATGCCAGCGCGTTGCGCGGCCGTGCGCGATCGTATGTCCGGCAAAGCTTTTCAGTTTCTCCCGGTCCTTTTTACCAATAAAGTTGGCTGCTAAATTGTAGACCCCGTTCATTTTGTCCATCGCTGCGAATAATCCTGCTTGCCTGGAATCATTCTTATCAAACTTCTCTGCACCGACCGACACCGATTGGCCGTTTTGCTAAGCCTTAATCCGGTGGGCGTCGCTTCGGCCGACGAGGAAGGCTACTTATAGCCGTAAATGGACACCTCCTAGTTTAGCAAGCAACCTAGTTGAGGGCATTAAGCACGACTGCGCACGTATACCGGCCTTATGAGTCGACATACGTCGATGCCAGGCCATCATGGTTTATCCGCGCGCCTTTGGCCCGGAGCGTTTGAAAACTCTGCATCGGCAAAAAGTAAAAAATGGCGGAGCGATTCAGGATTAATCCCTTCGTTATTTTTTACACTTAGATCATTTGACTCACCTAACCGGGAAAGCGACCATGCTTTCCTATTAGTAATAGGATTACAGGAGGCAGCAATGGCTGGTGGCTGGGCCAAAGACGGGGCTGTTCAGGATCAAATTGACGCTAGCGTTGAAGACGCCGTTAGACAAGCTTGGGGCCAAATGGCGCATGGCGAAAGCCTGGCCGAATGTGTGGAGTGCGGGGCGATCATTCCGGAGGCGCGTCGCAAGGCTGTCCCTGGTGTTCGCCGGTGCGTGCCCTGCCAGGAGGCGGAAGACTCGGAGCAACGGCACATTGGCTCGGTCAACCGGCGCGGGAGCAAAGACAGCCAGTTAAGATGAGACGGAGGCGGATTGATTTGGTTATTTCTAGAAAGCCAATCTGTTTAGTGCGAACGCCGCAGATGTCCCGTCGTTCATGCCAACGCGGATCGGCAAACAGTCCGTAAAAAAATGCTGGCCGCAAAAGATGACGGAGGGATTAAAGATTAATCCCTCCGTCATCTTTTTCTATCTCTTTCCCCGTGGATTGATTACGTGTTGCTTCACCGTCTCGGCCTCAGGTCGAATAGCGAAGTGATATTCCATATTGATTACCTGTCACGAGGCAGGCGCAGTGGTGGGCTTTGTAGCATGCGGTCATAGTTGGATCTCCCTGCAGGCTCTTTGTCTTACCCTTTGCAGATCCTCATTCACAAGGCGCTTTTTTAAACAGATCCAGATTGTGACGACCGTCACAAATAGCCGCGGCCGCTGTGCGCTGCCTCACAAACATTATTTCGAATCGTAAAGTAGAAATTATTCAAGGACGATCTCCCGTCACGCTTATGGCTTGATCGACACGGCCACGGAGCCCGAACATGCAACGATTGCTACAGCTATATTCGGATCGAGTCCATTCGATCTCATCGCTCGTGATTACCGCAAAGCGAGTTGGGTAATGAGGTAGTCAAAACTTTCGTCAGGGGCGTGCCCGTTAATAGACCATTTACTATTGGTCATCGAAGTGAAAGGAATACTAAAAGATTATGTCTATGCCCATATGTGGGCAAATATCGCTGTCTCTACTGGAGGTAAAGGCAAGGTGCGAGATTTTGTTGAGAAGAAAATGCCCACTGAACAAATCGCTGAAGCACAAAAACTTACCCGAGAGTGTGCTGCGAAGAACTACAAAAACTGCTAAGCAACTTTACAGCCCCTCAACCTCGAAAGTCTCCTGTTGCCTATCTATATGGGGGACCCTGTATGGGCGACCTGCCTAGGGGCTTGGGAAGAAGTATGTACTACAAAAAGTACTACAGCTATACTACATTTTGGCGCGGGAGGTTATTAACCCATTGATATTTAAATACTATAAATAGTTGGCGGAGAGAGAGGGATTCGAACCCTCGATGGGCTTTTAACCCATACTCCCTTAGCAGGGGAGCGCCTTCAGCCACTCGGCCACCTCTCCGTTATCACAGTCTAGAATACCGGCGTAATAACAACCGGTAAAGATTCGTCCTCCAAATATGCGTTGGAATAATCGGCGCGGCCAAAAAGGATTACTTCATACGCCATACGCCCATGAACTACACCCGCGCTGATGCGCGCGACCCCCGTTCGGCTATTCAAGTTCGTTCCAGACGAATTTGTGACTCGCAATCGAGCTATCGTTTGCTCGCCTCGGTCCGGGCAGCGCCCTGCCTCGGCACGTCGACGGCACTGATGCACGTTCCGGTTACTATTCAGTCTGTCCGGCGACTTCGCCGCTGTTTTCCTGTTGAATGCGTTGGTAGATTTCCTCGCGATGTACCGCGATTTCCTTGGGCGCATCCACGCCGATGCGGACCTGGTTGCCCTTGATGCCGAGGACAGTGACGTTGACGTCGTCACCTATCATCAAGGATTCTCCAACTCGTCTGGTTAAAATCAGCATACCACTCCTCCATAAAGTGCAATCGGCATGCGCAGCGCTCGCAAGATTGCGAAATAGGCGGTCATCCGGCTGCCGGTATTAGCACGGTCTTTCCCTGATGGGTCCATTTTACGCCCAAAAAGAAATAATTCCTGGATCAGCATCAACTAAGCAGTAATCATCGGGGGTCCAAATCGGGCTCGCTGCCCCCTTCGAGGCCGAATGCCGAATGCAGGGTGCGGACGCCGAGTTCCGAATATTTCTCATCGACTACGACGGAAATCTTGATCTCCGAGGTCGATATCATGCGAATGTTGATGCCTTCGTCGGCCAGCGCGATGAACATTCGGCTGGCGATACCGGCATGCGAGCGCATGCCGACGCCAACGATTGAGATCTTCACGATTTTATTATCGCCTTCCACCCGGCTGGCACCCATGTTACCGGCGAGCCCTTCGAGGATCTCAAGTGTTCTGTCGTGATCATCACGATGTACAGTAAAAGTAAAGTCCGTCGTCCCGTCGACGCCCGTATTCTGAACGATCATGTCCACTTCGATATTTGCCGCCGCGATCGGCCCCAGAATGGTGCCGGCGATCCCGGGAAGATCGGGGACGCCGACGACCGTTACTTTGGCTTCGTCACGGATGAGCGTTACGCCGGAAATAAGGGCTTGCTCCATGATGTTATCCTCTGAGGTAATCAAGGTCCCCGGCCCATCTTCAAACGATGATAGGACCCGCAAATTGACGCGAAACTTACTGGCGAATTCGACCGAACGTATCTGTAGAACCTTGGCGCCGAGGCTTGCCATCTCCAGCATCTCTTCGTAAGTCAGACTTTCAAGTCTTCGCGCCTCGGGAACGATCCGGGGATCGGTGGTATAGACGCCGTCAACGTCTGAATAAATCTGGCACTCATTAGCATTGAGTGCGGCAGCCATGGCAACGGCAGTCGTATCCGAACCGCCGCGACCAAGGGTCGTGATATGGCCGTTTTCGTCGACGCCTTGAAACCCGGCGATCACCACAACGCGCCCGGCGTCGAGTTCTTCGCGTACACGCAATTTGTCGATGTCCAGAATACGCGCTTTGTTGTACGCGCTGTCGGTCAAAATACGAACTTGGCCGCCCGTGTAGGACACGGCATCGACCCCACGGCTCGCGAGCGCCATGCTGAGCAGCGCTACCGAAACTTGCTCACCGGTCGAGAGAAGGACATCCAATTCACGTCCCCGGGGCTGTTCACAAATGCTGCGCGCCAGTTCGAGCAAGCGATCGGTTTCACCGGCCATCGCCGACAGAACGACGACGACGGCATGGCCTTCACCGTGTGCGCGGGCAACTCTATCCGCTACCGCAGCGATCCGGTCGAGGTCCGCCACGGACGTACCGCCAAATTTTTGAACAATCGTACTCATGGTGCTTTTCTGCGCGGCGCGGTCTCGGTGCGGCGACCGGAGGAGCCGGATTTCAGCCGACGTGCTCTGCGACCCAGCCGCCGACCGATTCGATGGCGTCGTCGAGCTTACTCGCATCGGACCCGCCAGCCTGCGCCATGTCGGGGCGGCCGCCGCCCTTGCCCCCGACCTGCTGCGCGACGAAGTTAATGAGTTCGCCTGCATGCACAGTGTCCGAAAAATTCTTCGTGACACCTGCGACGAGGCGCACTTTATCATTCTCTACGGCACCCAGGACAACGACCGCGCGATCAAAACGGTCTTTGAGGCGGTCACAGGCGGCACGTAAAGTACCCATATCAGCGCCATCCATGACCTCGGCGATCACCATGGCTCCGCCGATTTCACGCGCTCTATCCGCGATGTCACGCCCCGATTGCCCCGCCAGCTTACCCTTGAGATTCTGAACTTCCTTTTCAAGAGCGCGCGATCGGTCGATGAGTTGGGCGATTTTGTGTTCGACGTCGTCCGCTCCGCTACGCACCAAACCCGCGATGCGTTCGAGCTTGGATTCGTTATCGATCATGGTATTCACCGCTGCCATACCCGTAATGGCTTCGATGCGACGAATACCGGAGGCGACCCCAGTTTCCATAACGATCTTAAACGCGCCGATATCACCCGTACGCGCGACGTGCGTACCGCCACACAATTCGACTGAAAAATCGCCAATCCTTAGGACGCGAACATCATCGCCGTATTTTTCGCCGAACAGCGCGATTGCACCGCCGTCCAAAGCCTCTCGATACGGCATGATTTGCGCCTTTACTTCGATGTTGTTCCTGATCTCGTCGTTTACGAGCCGTTCGATATTGTGTAGCTCATCGCTACTGACGGGTTTCGCGTGTGAAAAATCGAACCGTGTACGGTCAGCATCTACGAGTGAGCCCTTCTGCTCCACGTGCTCGCCCACAACCAATCTCAATGCGGCGTGCATGAGATGGGTCGCTGAATGATTGAGGCGGGCGGCCTGGCGTCGGTAATCTTCAACCTCGGCGGTGACCGTATCACCCATATTGAGACGGCCCCGTTTCATTTGCCCGACATGCAGAAAGAGCCCGCCCTGCTTGCGCGTATCCGCAATCTCGAATACCGCTTCCCCTTTCAATAAACGTCCACGATCGCCGACCTGTCCTCCCGATTCCGCGTAGAACGGAGTGCGATCGAGCACGGCGATACCTGCGCTACCAGTTTCCAGACTGTCAACTTCGCCGCCTTCTATGAAAAGACCGATAAGCTTACCCTCGTCGCGCGTGGCTTCGTAACCTGTGAACGCCTGCTCGTTGCCGAGGCGCGCGAGGGCTTTCGCGCTGACGGTCGACGAGACGTCGACACCGGTAAACTGACTCGCCGCACGGGCGCGTTCGCGCTGCATTTCCATCGCCGCATCGAACCCCGCCCGATCGATGTCCAGCTTGCGTTCGCGAGCAATGTCTGCGGTCAGATCGACGGGAAATCCGTAGGTGTCGTAGAGCTGGAATACCACGTCGCCCGGGATCGTCGCTCCATTCATGGACGCAATTGCCGAATCGAGGATGCGCATCCCCTGATCCAGGGTTTCAGCAAAGCGTTCTTCCTCTTGTTTCAATGTCTGCGCGATGTTTTCTTGTTTTTCACCGAGCATCGGATAGGCGTCCCCCATCTCGACAGCAAGCGTTTTGACCAGACGATGAAAAAAGGGCTCGTGTATTCCCAGCTTGTGCCCGTGGCGCAACGCCCGGCGGGCTATTCGGCGAAGAACGTATCCCCGGCCCTCATTCGACGGGATGACGCCGTCGAGAACCAGGAAGGCGCACGACCGAATATGATCTGCGATGACCCTGAGTGATCCTTCTTCGACAATTTCCTGCGGCACTTCGTCGCGGACTGCCTTAATAAGGTTCTTGAACAAGTCGATCTGGTAGTTATCATGCACGCCTTGAAGCACGGCGGCGAGCCGTTCCAGTCCCATCCCCGTATCGACCGACGGTAGAGCGATCGATTCGAGTTCACCGCCCGGGGATCGTTCATACTGCATGAACACGAGATTCCATATCTCGACATACCGGTCTGCGTCTGCGTCGGTACTCCCCGGAGGTCCACCCGGAATCTCCGGGCCGTGATCGTAGAAGATCTCCGAACAAGGTCCGCAAGGTCCGGTGTCGCCCATTGTCCAGAAATTGTCTTTTTCACCGCAGCGCGAGAAACGGCCCGGATCGACCCCGATTTCGTCGAGCCAGATCGAGGCTGCCTCGTCGTCGTCATCAAATACCGTAACCCAGAGCCGTTCCGGGGGTAGCTCGAAACGCTCGGTCAACAACTCCCAAGCGAACTGGATCGCTTCGCGCTTGAAATATTCGCCGAAACTGAAATTGCCCAGCATCTCGAAAAACGTATGGTGCCGCGCCGTGTATCCGACGTTATCAAGATCGTTGTGTTTACCGCCGGCACGCACGCAGCGTTGACTGGTCGTCGCGCGACGGTAGCTTCTCTCCTCAAGACCGAGGAAGACATCTTTGAATTGCACCATGCCCGCGTTGGTGAAGAGCAACGACGGATCGTTTGCGGGCACCAGAGAACTGCTGTCGACGATAGCGTGTCCTTTCTCTTCGAAGTATTTTAGGAACTCGCTTCGAATGTCAGAAGTCTTCATCGTCTACGGACTCGTCCATTGCATATCTAATGTGTTCGTGATGGAAACCTCGATACTCCATGAAGCGTACCTGCCGCGCCCGCTCGTCGAACGAGCGCGGCCTGGTCTTGAACTTCTTAGATCGCACTTCGCGTGCGAGCTTCGGCCACTCATATTCATCCGATTCGATCTGATCGGCGATCAAGCCCACGCTCACTCCCCGTTCGCGGAGTTCATTCGCGATGCGTTTAGGACCAAATCCGCGGTTCGCCCGAACGCGTGCATATGCCTCGGTAAAACGGCGATCGCTCAGTACCTCTTCCGCCTCGAGTTCATCGAGCGTGGACTCGATTATGGATTCGTCGAGCCCCTTCGCGACGAGCTTTCTTTGCAACTCGAGGCGGCTGTGCTCGCGGCGAGCGAGTGCAGCAATCGCCAGTTCGCGAGGCGAAGGCTTGTGCCCGTTTCTCAGGCTTCGGCCTCCATGGAAACTTCGTCCGAATCGGCGGGTTCGGCCACCTTCTCCTTCGGAATCGTTACAGAACGAATCTCGCTTTCGAGTTGCTGAGCAAGATCGGTATTCTCTTTGAGGAACTGGCGTACGTTGTCCTTGCCCTGGCCGAGCCGATCGCCTTTGTAGCTGTACCAGGCTCCGGTTTTTTCTATAAAATTGTGCTCGACGCCGAGTTCGATGAGTTCGCTTTCAAGAGACACGCCTTCATTGTAAAGGATATCGAAATGCGCCTGCTTGAAAGGGGGGGCGACCTTATTTTTCACAACTTTTACACGAGTCTCGTTTCCGATCACTTCATCGCCTCGCTTGATCGATCCAGTGCGCCGGATATCGAGGCGTAGCGACGCATAAAACTTCAAAGCATTGCCGCCGGTCGTCGTCTCCGGATTTCCGAACATGACACCGATCTTGATGCGGATCTGGTTGATGAAGATAACCAGCGTATTTGAACGTTTGATATTCGCAGTCAGCTTTCTCAATGCCTGGGACATGAGCCTCGCTTGCAGGCCAACATGATGGTCACCCATTTCGCCCTCGATTTCGGCTTTTGGTGTAAGTGCAGCGACGGAATCGACGACGACCACGTCGATCGCGCCAGACCTGACCAACATGTCGGTAATCTCGAGCGCCTGCTCGCCGGTGTCAGGTTGCGAGACCAGCAAATTATCGATATCGACACCGAGGCGTTCAGCATATTGGGGGTCGAGCGCGTGTTCAGCGTCGACGAAAGCTGCAGTACCGCCTAGCTTCTGCGCTTCGGCGACCACGTGTAGTGCAAGCGTTGTTTTGCCGGACGATTCAGGACCGTAGATCTCCACGACCCGGCCGCGCGGCATACCGCCGACGCCGACTGCGATATCGAGGGTCAAAGACCCGGTCGAAATGACTTCGATGTTCGGCACCGCGCCTGCATCACCCAGGCGCATGATTGATCCGGTACCAAACTGCTTTTCGATCTGGGACAGCGCCGCTCCTAGCGCTTTATGTTTGTTTTCGTCCATTACTTTTGTCCTCTTGATAGGTGGTCCTTATATTGATCCGGCGTTCACTGCCGAACTCGAAACGGTCCGCGCGATGCCGGCCCTGTATGCGACGAGCGCGTTCACAAAGCGGGCACCTTCGGTGCACCCCGTCGGTGTGCTCCGGATGACGGCCCGGGAATTCGGGCTCGGCGCCAATACCGGCGGCGATGGAAACCGGTACGGGGCAGCTCGACTCTGGTCCCGGAATTATTGCACAGTTACCAGACCCTTTTAATCGGTCCGGCCAGCCCGAAAATGGCACCAGGATTCAGCCTAGTTACCGCTCCGGGCTAGGCGCCGAGCGGCCACCGGTTCAACACCTCATAACGGGCGCCAGGCGGCTCGGTGTACGAGGCCACTAGAACGAAATCTCCGACTCGCCAGCGAACATCGATACTGCCGGAAACCCGTGGCGCCCGCCGGACCTTGCTCGCTACGGTGACGTGTGGCCGGTAGGAGCGCTCGTCGGTCGGCAATCCAATCGAACGCAGATACCCCGCCAGTTCTGCGACGAGATCGGTCAAGTCCTTTGAAACAATGAGGGGCGCAAGCCATGCGACCCGCGCACCCCGCCACCAACCGGTATCGGCGATTTCAAGGTCGAACGGCATCACGTTCGACGCTCCCCGGCGCATGCACAGTTTATCCTTGACCACTTCGTCTACTTCACCGAGAAAATGCAGCGTCATATGGAGATTTTCGGGCCTAACC
>JAYYZW010000017.1:0-35126 GCA_036339995.1 Pseudomonadota bacterium | reverse complement strand
GGAAGGACCGGCGCTTTCGGAGGCCCGCTGCTATCAACGGCAAGTGCATGGAAAAAGAACCCCGCCACAGCGGGGTTCTTCTACGAGACTTTGTGCGGAATCGCTAGTTCACTTCTTCATCGTCTGTTCAAACATGCGTTCGATGCGATCCTTGTTTTCGTTACAGCAGGACATCGCTGCATCTGCCGTGCTCTTGGCCGCGGCGGCGGTTGCCGCCGCGGCATCGGCCGCGGCTTGAGCCGCCTCGGCGGCCTTCATCGCATTCTGGGCGGCGCTGGCCGCGCTGCGGGCTTCAGACATCGCGCTGTTGGCCTTGGCCTCGATAGACGAAACCTGTTTGCTGTCGACGGTCGAACAAGCGCTAACGAAGCCTAGCAGGATGCAGATCACTGGCAGCTTCAGGTGTTCAATCAGATTCTTGGTCATTGTGGTTTTCCTCGTACGCGGGACGACGTTGAATTTTTATCAGTCCATTCTGAAGCGAGATGATGAACGATTATGGGGCTTAGAGCAATTCGCTACACGGTCAAAGAAAGTGTTAATAGCCCGAACTGTGCGCTGCTTAACAACATCTGGCGCAAGCTCACGACGATGACCGAAACGTCGAATTGAGCGATACCTATTTTATAGCTCAGCGAGCGTCTGGCCTCACAGCAGCTGGCGTACCCCAGCCCCTGGCAGCGCCGGATGGTCGCCGCAGGCGCTGTTTGTGGCGCGTATCGACCAATTGCATAATGGCGCGCTCGAAACTATCGAGTTTGTGCAGGTCGCAGTAATCTGTGAGCCAGTCCATAGCGTCTGCGATTGATATTGCGCCGAGCGCGTTGTACGTATCGTCGTACAGTGTGTTGTAAGCCGTTAGGTATCCCATGAGGTAATGTTTGAAAGGCGCCTGTCCGTCGTCACGCTCGTCTGCATGCAGGAATCGATTGCAGGACCCGCTGCCCACACCCCAGATCGCATAATTTCCGGCGCCGTCAGCAGCCGATGCAGCCGTTGTCGCCGCGGTGAAGGCGGCGAAAAATAAGCAGCGGCAGGCGGCCTTTAAGCGATGCCGAGGATTCGATTCTTGCGGTTGAACTGAGATTTCAGAAAATCCATCTGGTCGGCGAGAATGCGCCGGTTGGAAAGGGCGAGGAATTCGGCCCAGTTTGGGACATAGGGTACGGCCAGCATCGGCATGCGGGCCTGTTCCGGAGTGCGACCGCCTTTGCGCATGTTACAGCTACGGCAAGCGCTGACCACGTTGGACCAGACATCACGGCCGCCGTGAGACAAAGGGATCACATGGTCCCGCGTCAAGCCGTGTTCGGCGAACTCCCCGCCGCAATACATGCAAAGCCCGCCATCGCGCCGGAATAGCTCGTGGCTGTTGAGCGGCGGAATGTGCCGTTTGAGGTGTTTCCCCCGTTTCGATCGCTTGATCGCGATGATCGAATGCACGGTGATCGAGGAACGCTCTCCGCTGGCGCGCTCGACTCCACCATAAAACGTGAACGCGTTTTCACCTGCTGTCCAGGCGACCAGTTCACGGCTGTAAAGGCACACGGCATTCTGCCAAGGGATCCAGCGGATTGGCGTGCCCGCGATATCGAGTCTTAAAATGAGCGGCTGTGACATGTTCTGACGCTTGAGTCGGTTTACTGCGAATGGCCTTGAAAATACCAAATCTCCCGAATTCTCAAGGTAAAGAACGATCTAATCAAGGCCATTGGGGCACTGTCACACGCCGTTCATGGCGTCACCGGGACTGACGACGGAGGCCATTCATGTCGAATCTCCAGACACTGCGTGATCTGATGAGGGCATTGCGCGCGCCTGACAGCGGTTGTCCCTGGGACAGGGATCAGACTTTTGAATCGATCGCAGTGCATACGCTGGAAGAGGCTTTCGAGGTAGCGGACGTCATCGAATCCGGGCGTCTGGAGGAGTTACCCTCGGAATTAGGCGATCTTCTGTTTCAGGTTATTTTCTACTGCCAGTTAGCCGAGGAGGAGGGCCGTTTCTCGATCGACGAGGTAATGGATGAGCTGGAGGGGAAGCTCTTGAGACGGCATCCCCACGTGTTCGAGGACGGTGGCGCAAGCGACGCGGCGGCCGTTGCCCAACAGTGGGAAACGCAGAAGGCGGCAGAGCGAGCGTCCCGGCGTGATCGGGGCACGTTCAGCGAGCTCGACGAGGTGCCCGTCAATTTCCCCGCGCTCACGCGCGCCCTGAAGCTGCAGAAGCGGGCCGCCAGGGTCGGATTCGACTGGCCGGACGTGGCCGGCGCCTGGACTAAGCTCGGTGAAGAAACGGCGGAACTCGAGGACGCCATGGGGCGGTCGAACGTCGCCGCGGTACTCGAAGAATTAGGCGACTTGCTGTTTGCAGTGGTCAACGTCGCGCGACACCTCGGTTGTGATCCGGAGGCCGCTTTACGTGCTGCGAACCGGAAATTCGAACGGCGGTTCAGGCACGTGGAGGCCGAACTGCGTGCGCAGGGCTCGTCGCCCGGGTCGGCGGATCTCGAGTCTATGGATCGTTTGTGGGCTGCGGCGAAAAAAGCGGGTTTGTAAAAAAAAAACGGGTGCGATTGCACCCGTAAAGGACCAAAGGGAGGAGCGCAGTGGACTGAGGCCGACTGCGCAATGAGGAGTAACGCATTTGGCGTGCCAAAATTACAATATCGATATATTTCGATCGCTAATAGGAATAGCGCCAATAAACCGGCGCCTAGTAAGAGACAATCGGTCAGCTTGTAGGGCAGTATTTGACGCCCCGTCAAGGCAGCCGTGATCAGCCGAGTGAATCTTCCTCGCCGCTGTCCTTGTCGCGACGGATCAAGGCATAGGCGGAGTGATTGTGAATGGATTCAAAGTTCTCGGACTCGACGGTATAGGCGCGAATGCGGTGGTCCTCGTTCAAACGCAAAGCCACTTCGCGCACCATATCCTCGACGAATCGGGGATTATCGTACGCCCGCTCCGTGACGTACTTTTCATCCGGGCGTTTCAATAGCCCATAGAGTTCGCAGGACGCAACCCCTTCGACGATGTCAATCAGCTCTTCTATCCACACGAATTCGCCGATTTTCACGTCTACGGTCACGTGCGAGCGTTGATTATGCGCGCCATAATCGGAAATGTCCTTTGAGCACGGGCACAAGGTCGTCACCGGCACCACCACTTTCACCGATACCTCGGATCGTCGGTGCTCGTGGATTTCGCCGACAAAGGTCACCGCGTAGTCCATCAGACTCCTCACGCCCGATACGGGGGCGGCCTTTTTGACGAAATACGGAAAGTTCATCTCGATATGGCCGCGTTCCGCTTCCAGCACGTCGGTCATTTCCGCAATCATGGTGTTGAAAGATTCGACGGAAATCTCGTATTCGTGGTTGTTCAAGATCTCCACGAAGCGCGACATGTGAGTGCCCTTGAACTCGTGCGGTAGGCCGACGTACATGTTGAATGTCGCGATCGTATGCTGTTCGCGGCTCGCGCGATCCCGGACCACGACCGGATGGCGGATGTCCTTGATTCCAACACGATCGATCGTGATGCGGCGCGTGTCTTCGCTGCCCTGAACATCGGGAATATCGCGAACGACCGGAGCAGGTTGGTTCATTTGGGAGAAGTCCTCGGATCCATATCGGTGGTAAGCATGCCCGCCTCGGCGCTCTGGTTCGTCCGGCGGGTTCAGTGGTCGGGTAGCAAGCACGGCGACCCTAGCGTGCATTCTAGAACCTATCTCAAAATTATTCACATGCGCGTTGCCCCCTAAAAACGGTGATAGCAAGGCGCAGGGCTGAGTTCATCTATGTTCAAGCGCTGCAACGCGGCTAGCGCCGTTTTTAGGGGCAACCCTTTGGGCCGGCAGCTATTTTCGCGCATTTCGGCTTTGCTCGTCGCTCATTTAGCGGTGCTAAACGACGTTCCTCACGCCTTGAACTTCACGAAATTAGCTACCGGTGCGCACGCGAATAATCTTGAGATAGGTTCTAGATAGTTTTTATTAGGCTAGCTACCAGCAACTCGCTGTTTGCGAGGCGATAAATGTCACGGAAACATTTTTCACCACGCCATTAACGGTCACGCTTGACGATGTAGTCGGCGATCATTGCCAGAGTTTCCGCACTGGATCCCAAGGGTTCGAGGCAGGCGATCGCCTCCTCGCATAATCGATTTGCCGTTGCTTTCGCATTGTCCATACCGAGCAGATGCGGGTAGGTGGGTTTGTCTAGGCCGGCGTCCGAGCCTTGTGGTTTCCCAATGGTCTCAGTGTCCCCTTCGACGTCGAGAATATCGTCCTGTACCTGGAATGCGAGTCCGACACATGTCGCGTACCGTTTCAAGCGCTCTGCAAGGTCGTCGTCATGACCATTACCGCCGAGATATCCCAGCATTACGCTCGCCTGAATCAGCGCGCCGGTTTTGTGTTTGTGGACGTTTTCGAGTTCGCCCAAGGTCAGGTTGTTGCCGACTGCGGCCAGATCGAGCGCCTGTCCCCCGGCCATGCCAAGCGAGCCGCTGGCGCGCGCCAGCGTATTCGTCATCGTCAGGCGGCGCTCGTTGGACACACCGTTGGACGCCTTCGAACTCAGCACTTCGAATGCCAGCGCCTGTAAGGCATCACCCGCTAGAATGGCCGTTGCTTCGCCGAATTGACGGTGACAGGTCGGTCGCCCGCGCCGCAGTTCGTCATCGTCCATCGCCGGCAGGTCATCGTGAATCAGCGAATAAGCGTGGATGCATTCGACCGCCACCGCTGCGGGATCGAGCGTGGCCAGTTGTACGCCCAGCGCCTCACCCGTGGCGTAAGCAAGCACCGGTCGGATGCGTTTTCCGGGAGCCAACGCTGCGTAACGCATGGCCTGGTGCAGGCGTGTCGGTGCTTTCTCTTCCGCCGGAAGGAACCGGTCCAGCGCGGCGTTGGCCTTCTCCTGCAGGGGCACCAGTCTTCGTTGTAGCGTGTTCATTTGGTGTTCGCCGTGCTGCGGAGCCTCTATGGAATAGTATGGATCTACTGCGTTGGTTCAACGACCGTTCCGTGCCGTCTTGCGTCGCATCGCAAGTGTTAATCCTGGTCGGGCAGTTTGAATTCTTCCAGTGTTTCCTTGCTGCCATCCCCCGCGAGTTTCAGGACTTTCTGCTCGGCCACCCTCAGCGCTTTCTGGCACATTTTGGCCAGTGCCATGCCGCGCTCGAATTGCTTGATGGAATCCTCGAGGCTGAATTCCCCCTGCTCCATTTTTTCGACCAGTGATTCGAGTTCGCTCATGGCCGCTTCGAAGTCGACGATCGGTTCCTTTTTTCCGGTCTTTGCCATGCGCTAGTGTGCTGTCCCGTAAAAAATTTTCATAATTCGCTGCTCTTTTTTGCCCCCTGCCGCGCTCCTCCTTGTGTAGAGTCCGCTACTTAGCGTCGTAGCGCCTTGCCAGCGACAAAAAATCCGGCGCGACGTACGCAACTTTTTCACGGGACAGCACACTAGGGCCTCGTTGCCAAATTCTCCAAGGCCATCGCGGCCATGAATGAGGTGGGCCGGAACTGTACCTACGGATCAGTGAGGTGGTCAAACCCCCCTAACCGTGTTTCTCATCAAGCGCTCGTCTGGGCGGAAGGCTGGTGAACTATACGGGTTAGCGGTCTGTAAGAGTTGGAAAGAATCAACTACGGCGTTGGGTTAGCGGTCCAGATGCGCCAACTGGCTTGCTAAATAGACCCCTTGCTCGCCTCAAACAGTGGCACCTCTCAGCCCGCTCTCCCAACCGCTTAGCTACGATTCCCCAAGTCCGGCAGCTTGCTACGCTTGACCTTCGCGGACGATGTTCATTAGACTGAGTCCAAATTTAGACTGAGTCTAAATTTGCAGGTAAAACCCGTCAGATCAGAATTGCCCGCCGTTCGGCGGGGACGATCTTTGATCGTCGAAGCGGGAATTTCGATTCGGTGAGCGACGGGCGACCCGAGATCGGGACGGGCGTGTGGACAAAGACGTCGTCGTCAAATGAGGCAACGCGACAGCTTCGATCTCACGGATTTGCCTGTGTCGAAAGTCCATATACAACGAGGAGGACGTAACGAAATGGCACTAAAAGGCTCCAAGACAGAAAAAAATCTCAAAGCCGCGTTTGCGGGCGAATCACAAGCCAATCGCCGATACCTTTACTTCGCACAGAAAGCGGACGTCGAAGGTTATAACGACGTTTCCGCCGTGTTTCGTTCCACCGCTGAGGGTGAGACGGGCCATGCCCATGGCCACCTGGAATACCTGGAAGAAATCGGCGATCCGGCGACGGGCGAGCCCATTGGAAACACGGAATTGAACCTGAAAGCGGCGATTGCCGGCGAAACCCACGAGTATACGGACATGTATCCAGGCATGGCCAAGAGCGCCCGTGACGAGGGGTTCGACGAAATCGCCGATTGGTTCGAAACGCTAGCCAAAGCCGAACGTTCACACGCCAACCGCTTCCAGAAAGCGCTGGATTCGCTCTGATCGCATACGGGCGGGATGCTTTGTTATCAGGAAAGCCGGCTTTGCCCGGCTTCCTTGTTAGAAAGCCAAACTAAAACGAAGATGGCGGATACAAAATCCGAATACCGTGAAGGCAGTCTCGAAGCGCCGACGCGACATCCCATCGGATGGAAGTCCAATGCTTACTACGACGAGACGGGCCTCATGGGGGAACTCGAACGGGTTTTCGACATTTGCCACGGTTGTCGCCGCTGTGTCAGCCTGTGTAATGCGTTCCCGACGCTGTTCGATCTGGTCGACGGGTCGAACACGATGGAAGTCGATGGCGTCGCCAAGGACGATTACTGGGCAGTCGTCGATCAGTGCTATCTCTGCGATCTCTGCTACATGACGAAATGTCCTTATGTCCCGCCGCACGAGTGGAACGTCGATTTCCCCCACCTGATGCTGCGGGGAAAGGCCGTCCAGTACCGGAAGAAGGGCCCGTCGCTACGCGATAGGGTACTGACCTCAACCGACGCAGTCGGCACACTTGCTTCAATCCCGGTCATTGCCAAAGTCGTCAACGCGGCTAACCGTAATGCCACCGTCCGCAAGACGATGGAGCGTGTCATCGGTATTCATGCCGAAGCGCCGCTGCCGAGGTTTCACAGCGATACTGTGCGTAAACGCGCAGCTCATAAAGGCGAGGCCGCCGACACCTCCGAGTGCATCGGATTGTTCGTCACCTGTTACGGCAACCGCAACGCACCGCAGATCGTGGAGGACATGATCGCCGTTTTCGAGCACAACGGGATCACCGTCGAGATCGTCGGCACTGAACGGTGTTGCGGGATGCCCAAGCTCGAACTCGGCGACCTCGACACGGTCGAAAAGCACAAGGACGCGAATATCCCAGCGCTCGCTGCCCTGGCAGGTTCTGGCATGAGATTGACCGCGCCTATCCCGAGTTGCGTGTTGATGTACCGCCAGGAATTGCCGTTGATGTTTCCGGAAGACGAAGCAGTCCTGAAGGTGCGCGACTCATTCATTGATCCCTTCGAGTACCTTTTTGCCTGGCACAAAAAAGGCCGTTTGAACACTGAATTCAAGCAGGGCCTTGGTAAAGTCGCCTATCACGTCCCCTGCCACCAGCGGGTGCAGAAAATTGGCCTGAAAACTAAAGCCGTACTCGAACTGGTTCCCGATACGGAGCTGCTGGTCCTGGAACGCTGCTCCGGGCACGACGGCACCTACGCGGTAAAAAAAGAAAACTACGGTTTCGCAAAAAAGATCTGTCGTCCCATCGTCAATCGCGTACGCGATGCCGGGGTGAACGAATACGTGAGCGACTGCCCGATGGCGGGAGAGTTGATCGAACATGGTCTGCATGATGACAGCCGCGCGACCTCGCCGTTCTCTTTACTGAGGAAAGCTTACGGGATTTGAGCGGCACGCTCATTAGCGTTCATCCATAAACATCATTATTGCTCTCGCAAAGGTGCGAAAATGACAACAAAGCATTTTGGAATGAATCTGATAACAACCACGTATCGCTTCGCGATCTTTGCGCCTTGGCGAGTGTTGTTCTTTCTGGGCGGACACTAATTAGGAGGTCCGCAGTTTTGGACAAGCTCACGCGCGGCGATTTGTACTCTCTGGAGGTTTATCATGCAAAACGCGCCGAAATGCGGCGCGAGGTCATGGCGCACAAGGCGATTCGGAAAGTCTTTATAGGGCCCCATGCTGTAATCTACTTCGAAGATCGGCTGACGATTCAATATCAGATCCAGGAAATGCTCCGCGTCGAACGCATTTTCGAGGCCGTATCCATCGAAGAGGAACTCGAGACCTACAATCCGCTCATTCCGGACGGCGACAATTTGAAGGCGACATTCATGCTCGAATACGATGACGGTGAAGAGCGCGGCCAGGCCTTGGCGCGGTTAATCGGCATCCAGGACCGAGTCTGGCTCCGCGCCGACGAATTCGAACCGGTCTTCGCGGTCGCCGACGAAGATGTCGATCGAGAGAACGAGGAAAAGACTTCCGCTGTCCACTTTCTGCGGTTTCAATTGGAGACCGAGATGATCGCGGCGATCAGGACCGGGGCGCCGTTCGGTATTGGCATTGATCACGAGAACTACAACCATGCGATCGCGGCGGTATCGCCGGCGACACGTGAAGCGCTGGCGGGCAACTTCGACTGAGCGATAGGACCACGGTCGCGACCAGCCCGGCGTCCGATCTCCGATGAATTGTCATAATCTGGCAGACTGCTAGTCTTCAGGATTTGCGAAAGCCCCCAGGGCGGATGGAATTCGGCATTTGAGCGCACGTTACGACGCATCGGACATCGAAGTTCTCACCGGCCTCGAACCGGTGCGTAAACGCCCCGGGATGTATACCGATACCTCTCGCCCCAACTACCTCGTGCAGGAGGTGCTGGACAACAGCGTGGACGAGGCCCTCGCCGGTCACTGCACGGTGATCGCGGTGCGTCTGCATAAGGACGGCTCCGTTTCCGTCACCGATAACGGGCGCGGCATGCCGGTCGACGATCACCCTGAAGAAAAGATCCCCGGTGTCGAGGTCATCCTCACCCGCTTGCACGCCGGCGGTAAGTTTTCACGCAAAAACTACAAATTTTCCGGCGGTCTCCACGGCGTCGGCGTGTCGGTCGTCAATGCGCTATCCAAGCAGCTCGAAGTTTGGGTTAAGCGCGGTGGGCGCGAGTACAACATGTCGTTCAGCGGTGGAGACACGCGCTCGCCCCTTGAAGAGGTTGGCAAGGTCGGCGCCCGCAACAGCGGGACGACCATTCGCTTCTGGCCCGATCCAAAGTATTTCGACAGCGTTCAATTTGCACTGCCGAAACTCAAGCACGTGATGCGGGCAAAAGCAATTCTCTGCCGGGGTCTCAAGGTCAAGTTTCTCGATGAAAACACCTCGGAAAAGCTCGAGTGGATCTTCGAGAACGGCCTGGCGACCTATCTCTCCGATGCATTCGATGGGACCGAACTGATTCCAGCGGACGCTTTCTCCGGTAACTTCGAAGGCAAAGGTGAAGCTGTTACCTGGGCGCTTCACTGGTGTTCGGACGATGTCGAACTCGTCGCGGAAAGCTACGTCAACCTAGTGCCGACTCCCCAGGGCGGCACCCATGTCGCCGGTCTACGGCAGGGCCTGCTTGAAGCGATGCGGGAATTCTGCGATAACCGCAACCTGCTGCCGCGCGGCATCAAACTCGTGGCCGAAGACGTTTTCGAACGTTGCATCTATATCCTTTCATTGAAACTCGAGGAACCGCAGTTCTCAGGGCAGACCAAGGAACGATTGTCTTCGCGTGCCTGCGCCGCTTTTGTTTCCGGCATTTTGCGCGACGCTTTCAGCCTGTGGCTGCATCAGCACGTGGAGACCGGCGAGCGGATCGCCGAACTGGCCATCGCGCGCGCCCGGTGGCGGATCAAGGCGGCAAAGGTCGTGCGCAAAAAGGTCGCCGGCGCGGGACCGGCCTTGCCCGGCAAGCTTGCCGATTGCAGCGCCCAGGATCTCGAGCAAACCGAGCTTTTCCTGGTCGAAGGCGATTCGGCCGGCGGCTCGGCCAAGCAGGCGCGCGATCGCGAGTACCAGGCCATCCTGCCGCTGCGCGGGAAGATCCTTAATACCTGGGAGGTGGATTCGGCCCAGGTCCTAGCGTCATCGGAGGTCCACAACATTTCCGTTGCGATCGGGATGGATCCCGGCAGCGCGAACACCTCCAAGCTGCGTTATGGCAAGGTCTGTATCCTGGCTGATGCGGATGCCGACGGATTGCATATCGCGACCCTCTTATGCGCGCTGTTCGTTCGCCATTTTCGCGCGTTGGTGGGGGAAGGACGGGTATACGCGGCCATGCCACCGTTATATCGAATCGACGCCGGCAAGCAGGTCTTTTATGCCCTGGATGATGGTGAAAAAACCGACGTGCTGGAACGCATTGCCGCCGAGAAGATAAAAGGTAAAGTCAGCGTTCAGCGCTTCAAAGGGCTGGGCGAGATGAATCCGCTGCAACTCCGCGAGACGACGATGGCGCCGCATACCCGCAGGCTCGTGCAATTAAACATCGACAGCGAAAAAAAGACCGACTCACTGATGGACATGTTATTGGCGAAGCGCCGCGCGAGTGATCGGCGAGCATGGCTGGAGCGCAAGGGTAACCTGGCCACAGTGAACTGAAGAATCTCTAGTGTGCTGTCCCGTGAAAAACTTTCATAATTCGTTGGTCTTTTTTTTCTCCAGCCGCGCTCCTCCTTGTGTAGAGCCCGCTACACGGCGTCGCCGCGCCTTGCCGGCGACGAAAAATCCGGCGCGACTTACGCAATTTTTTCACGGGACAGCACACTAGAGAATCCTTCGATTATGGCCCGCGACGTTTCCTTTGCGCTCGGAAAAATTCCGCTCAGAGAATTTACCGAGCGCGCGTACCTTGATTACTCGATGTACGTTATCCTCGATCGTGCGCTGCCCCACGTCGGCGACGGCCTCAAACCGGTTCAGCGGCGCATCGTTTACGCGATGTCGGAGCTTGGCCTTGATGCCGGATCGAAATACAAGAAATCCGCACGCACTATTGGCGACGTGATCGGTAAGTTTCATCCGCACGGCGACTCCGCCTGTTATGAGGCGATGGTATTGATGGCGCAATCTTTCAGTTATCGCTATCCCCTAGTCGATGGGCAGGGTAACTGGGGCTCGACAGATGATCCCAAGTCGTTTGCGGCAATGCGTTATACCGAGGCGAAATTAACCGCTTACGCGGATGTTTTGTTGTCCGAACTGGGGCAGGGAACGGTCGACTGGGGACCCAATTTCGACGGTACGCTGGAGGAGCCCTTACTGTTGCCGGCGCGGCTGCCGAACGTGCTGCTGAACGGTACGACGGGTATCGCAGTGGGCATGACAACGGATATTCCGCCACACAATTTGAAAGAGGTCGCCCAAGCCTGCATACACCTGCTGGAATCGCCAAAGGCGAGCGTGTCGGATCTTTGCAAATACGTGAACGGACCGGATTATCCCGGCGGCGGCGAAATAATCACTCCTGCAGGCGAACTCCAAGAGATATACGAAACCGGCAGTGGCAGCGTGAAACTCAGGGCCAGTTACGAACTTGAAGGATCAAACGTCGTTATCACCACACTCCCCTACCAGAGTTCCGGCTCGAAGATCCTCGAACAGATCGCCGCGCAGATGCAGGCTAAGAAGCTGCCGATGCTGGACGATCTCCGTGACGAGTCGGATCACGAAACACCGACGCGATTCGTGCTCGTCCTGCGCTCCAATCGCGTCGATCCCGAGCAACTCATGCAGCACTTGTTTGCGACGACCGATCTTGAGCGCAGTTACCGCGTCAACTTGAACGTCATCGGTACCAGCGGCCTTCCCGCGGTTAAGAATTTGCAGACCTTATTGACTGAATGGCTTTCCTTTCGGACCGATACGGTGCGCCGCCGGCTGCAGTACAGGCTTGACAAGGTCATCGCCCGCCTGCACGTGCTTGAAGGCCATCTCATCGCGTTTCTTAACATCGATGAGGTTATTCGCATCATTCGTACGAAGGACAAGCCTAAGTCAGTGTTGATGAAACGTTTTCGTCTTTCGGACGTGCAGGCAGATGCTATTCTCGATCTGCGCTTGCGCCATCTCGCACGGCTCGAAGAGCAACGCATTCGCAGTGAGGAGGCGGGGCTTGCAATCGAGCGCAAGAAGCTCGAACAGACGTTGAAGTCCAAGCGGCGGTTGCGCACCGTGGTTCGTGACGAAATCCACGCGGACATGAATCTATATGGAGACGAACGGCGCTGCCCCATCGTCTCACGGTCGGCGGCACAAGCCATTTCGGAAGTCGAACTGCTCCCGGCCGATTCGATCACGGTCGTGATGTCGGCCAAGGGCTGGGTACGGGCCGCTAGGGGGCATGAACTCGATCCACGTGAACTCAGTTTCCGCGGGGGCGACGAATTCCAGGCGGCGGCGCGCGGCAAGAGCAATCAAAACGTCGTGTTCTTTGATTCGACCGGTCGCGCGTATACCTTAGCCGCTCACAGCCTGCCGTCTGCGCGCGGCCTGGGTGAACCACTGGCCGGCCGTCTGACGCCGCCCGAAGGCGCGGGTTTTGCGGGTGTCGTCATCGCCGGCGTCGACCCCTACGTGTTGCTCGCTTCCGATTTCGGCTACGGCTTCGTCGCCGAAGTCGAAGCGTTGATGACCAAGAACCGGGCGGGCAAGGCGGTCATGAGCCTGTCTCAAGGTGCACGCGTACTGCCACCTGTCGCGGTTGCGGATCCGGACGAGGACTGGATCGCGTGCGTGTCCAGTGCCGGGCACCTCCTGATATTTCCGCTCGGCGAAATGCCGTTGCTGGGGCGGGGCAAAGGTCAGAGGATCCTGCAGATCCCGTCGGCCAAACTGAAATCGCGTGAGGAGACGATGAAGGCAATCACTGTTCTTGGACCCGAGGACGATTTACGCATCTATTCGGGCAATCGCTACATCACGCTCAAGGAAGTCGATCAAGAGCATTACATCGGCGATCGCGCGCGTCGCGGGATGAAACTGCCCCGGGGTTTTCAGCGCGTCGACCGGATGGAGCCAGCGATCTAAGAACCTACCAATCAGCGGATGAGAAAGCGCGGACCGGTCTTGACCGGTCCGCGAAAAGGAACAGACCAGGGAGGGGTTGTTCCGTTCATCCCTTGTTATCGTCAGCGTTGCCGCGATCTTTAGCCGCAGTCTGTACGCCAGCCCATTTGAAATTATGCCGACAGCGCTGAGGGTTTAAGCTCGATCGCACCCTGATGCCGATGGTTTAAGCGGCACTTTGGAGGCCGCCCCCGGAATTTCCCGCACGAACAACGGCACCAGATAACCGGGCAGGCGCGCGCGAAGTTCCCGTTCGATGACGCTTGCGCGGTCATCGGATACGTCGAAATGGGCTGTGCCCGAAACGCGGTCGAGCAGGTTGACGTAATAGGGGAGGACGCCGGCAGCAAACAGGATATGCGACAGCTCCGTTAAGACATCGGCGTCGTCGTTGACGCCTCTGAGCAGCACGGACTGGTTCAGAAGCGTGACGCCGGCCGCGCGGCACCGTGCCAGCGCTGCGACGGTTCGGGCGTCGATTTCACGCGGATGATTGACGTGGACCACGATGATTGTCTGTGTGCTCGAAGCTTTCAGGACGTCAAGCAATGCATTGGTGATCCGCGAAGGCACCACGACGGGCAGACGTGTATGGATACGAACGCGTCGAACGTGGCCGATGACATCAAGGGCGGACATGACGTGCCCGAGAGCGGCGTCGTCAAGCACTAGGGGATCGCCGCCACTCAGGATGATCTCCGAGAGGCTGGGATCCGCAGCGATACGATCCAAGGCGCGCCGCAGACGCTGCGGCCCTACGGTTTCTCCATAGGGAAACGCGCGACGAAAACAATACCGGCAGTTAACCGCACACGCGCCGGTCAATACGAGCAGCGCTCGGCCGCGGTATTTTTGAAGCAGACTACCGTCTTGAAGTAGCGCGAATTCACCGACGGGGTCGCTTGAATATCCCTCGCGGGATTCAGTTTCTTGTGCGAGTGGAAGAACCTGGCGTAGCAGTGGATCGTTTGGGTCGCCGCGGCGCATGCGTGCGGCATAAGCATGCGGAACACGGAACGCGAAGCCGGCGGTTGCGGCGCTCGAAAAGCCGACGCTAGCGGGTTCGATTTCGAGTGCTTCGAGTAGCTTTACCGGATTGCGGTAAGCGTTCAGCAGTTCCGAGCGCCAATCGTTTAATTCCTTGGAAATCCGGCTTCGCGGTATCATTAGAACCCCAGAAATTGTGCAATCGCGAGAATCAATGGCTTCTTACAGTACCAGCCAGTTCAAAACCGGACTCAAACTCTTGTTCGACGGTGACCCCTACAGCATCGTCGAGAACGAATTCGTCAAACCGGGTAAGGGACAGGCGTTCAATCGTATCAAAGTAAGAAATCTCAAGACCGGTCGAGTCATTGAGAAGACGCTCAAGTCAGGCGAGACCGTCGAGGCAGCGGATGTGGTCGATACCGAATTGCAATATCTCTATCATGACGGTACGCACTGGCATTTCATGGACCCGCAGTCTTTCGAGCAGATCATGGCGTCCGGGGCCGCCATGGGCGAGGCGGTCAAATGGCTCAAGGGTGAGGAAATCTGCGAGATCACGCTGTGGAACAACGTGCCGCTCGTCGTCACTCCGCCGAACTTCGTGGTCCTGGAAATTACCGGGACCGATCCCGGGGTGCGGGGCGATACGGCTTCCGGCGGCACCAAGCCGGCCACGCTCGAAACCGGCGCCGTCGTCAAAGTGCCCTTGTTCGTCGAGCAGGGTGAGTGCCTGAAGATCGATACGCGAACGGGTGAGTACGTGTCCCGCGCCAAGGCAGATTAGGAATCCTTTCAGATGGCGCATCATCAGCGCCCGAGCGCAACTGTCGAGATGCTGCGCTACCGGGCGCGGCTCATCGCGCAAATGCGAGATTATTTCGACGCAAGCGGCGCCTGCGAAGTCACCACGCCCGTCCTGTCCCGGTTTGCAACGAGTGAACCCGCGCTCGACAATCTTGCGCTCGAATGCGCGCCCGTCCCTGGGTGCCGTTATTTGCGCACCTCGCCCGAATCGGTAATGAAACGATTGTTGGCCGCCGGCAGCGGCGATATCTACCAGATCGGACCAGTGTTTCGCGGCGGCGAGGCAGGCAAATTCCATCTGCCTGAATTCACCATGCTGGAATGGTACCGACGCGATTTCGATCACAGACAACTGATGAACGACGTCGAAGCGCTGCTCGATTCGCTCGGGTTGAAGCGGCCGATCACCCGCGTGAGCTACGCCGAATTATGGGCGCGACATATCGGCGGCGATCCACATGCGATCACAACCACGCGTCTTGCCGAAATCGCCGCCCGGACGCCTGTTCCCCTGTCGCCTGCCGATAGAGAAGACCGTTCATTGCTTTTCGACTGCGTCTATGCGCACAGTCTCGAACCCGCGCTCGCTGTCGATGGCGCCGTCTTTCTGTTCGATTACCCGCTTGAATTGCGCGCCTATGCCCGGGTGTCGGCTCGCGAGCCGTACGTAGCGGAGCGTTTCGAGTTGGTCATCGACGGCACCGAAATCGCCAACGCCTACCACGAAATTACCGACGTGGAGGAACAGCGCCGGTGTTTTGAGCAGGATAATGCCCTGCGGATGCGGCGGGGCCGGCCGAAAATGAATGTCGATGAAGACTGGTTGGCGGCGCTGGCCGACGGTTTGCCTGCCTGCGCCGGGGTAGCGCTCGGTATCGAGCGCCTGATCATGGCATTGACGGGCGTCGGCGATATCCTGGACACGACCGGGATCGGCATCCTGTCCGACCCAATTCCGGGATAAAATTCCGTCGCTTAGATGGAATAAATCACATACCTATGTAGTATCCGCACGATCAAACTTTATGATGGAGGCGGATCCCGAACTCCATGGGTGTTTATCGTGTCGATAAACTCATGTCGGAAGCGCGCAAACTCGCGGCCGAATACCGAAAGGCGACCGGCAGGACCCTGGCGATCAGCGGTGAGATCGCCATCAATGACGCCATCGTTCAACTCGGATTGGAACCAGCTCCGCGTGATGCCGAGGGCTACGACGCGCCGGCGCAACCGAGCGACTGCAGATCAAGGGCTGCGCTGTGTTTGGCGACAAACGCCAACCGCATCGGCTGGGCCAACTCAAGCTCGACAAACCCTGGGATGCCGCGGTCTTCGTTCTGATGGACGAGGAATACGAGCCCTTCGAAATGTTCGAAGCGACCCACAGCATCGTCGAGAACGCGCTGGCGGCCTCGAAACCGAACCGTCGAGGTTCGATCTCGGTTTCCCGTTTCAAGATCATAGGCGAGCGGGTATGGACCCGCGCCGGCGTTATCGAGCGCGTGGACGTGTAGAAAAAAGGGGTCGGAGTTAATTCGTGTCCATCCATGAACATCAATATTTCTCCCGCAAAGGCCCGAATACGCCAAGACGCCAGGAAAACATTCTTGGAATGAAATAAAAAGACAGAGTTCGACATGCGTTCTTTGCGTTTTGGCGAGAGTTATTCTTTCTGGACGGACACTGATTAATGACAACCCGGCGGCCCTTTTCTCGCATATCATCCGAAAATTCCGAGGCCGCTACGGTGCTCGGTGCGGCAGGCCCGTTTGCAGACCTGATCGAGGGCTTCAGCCCGCGTCGTGAGCAGCAGGCAATGGCGGCGATGATCGACGAAGTGCTGGCGGCCCGCGAAGTGCTGATCTGCGAGGCCGGTACGGGTACAGGAAAAACCTTCGCCTACCTAGTACCGGCGCTGCGCTCGGGCATGAAGACTGTTATTTCGACCGCGACGAAAACCCTGCAGGACCAGTTGTATCATCGCGATCTTCCCATCGTCCGCAGCGCGCTCGATCTGTCGATCGATGCGGCGCTGCTCAAAGGCCGGCAGAATTACCTCTGCCTTTATCGTCTCGAGCGGGCGGCGCTAAACCGTGATGTGGAGGCACACCGCCTGCCCTTGCTGGAGCACCTCGGGCGGTGGGCCGGGCACAGCGACAGCGGCGATCTCGAAGAGGTACGCGAACTCGACGATGATCCCCAGATCCGGTTTCTGGTGACCTCGACGACGGAAAACTGCCTCGGCCAGGACTGTCCGTCATTCGATGATTGCTTCGTGATGCGGGCGCGTCGCACAGCGGCTGCCGCCGATCTCGTGGTCGTCAACCACCACCTGCTGTGTGCCGATCTCGTTCTGCGCGAAACCGGCTTCGCCGAGCTCCTACCGGCGGCGGACGCGATCATTGTGGACGAAGCGCACAAGCTGCCCGATATCGCGTCCAGCTTTTTCAGCCGATCGGTGTCGGCACAGCAGCTTGGCAATCTGTGCCGGGACGTGTTGGAAGCCGCCCGGGTCGAAGCCCCCGATACGCCGGCGTTGAAAACCACGGCCATGGCACTCGACAACACGCAATTCGAACTGAGGCGCCTTCTGGGTAATGATGCGCGGCGCATGGATTGGGTATTTTTCGCAGAGCGCAATAACGCTGTAGAGCACCTGCAGACGATCTGCGCGGCGCTCGACGAGCTAGGTGAGCTGCTGAGCCGCACGGCCGAGCGCGGCGTCGCTCTGGAGAACTGCCACGAACGCGCGCTCGCCTTGAGCGAGCGCCTCGGTGCGTTCGATCGAATGGGCGACGAGGCCTCGGTCCGATGGTTCGAAACCGGCCGCGGTGGGTTCACTCTGCACGATACGCCGATCACGGTCGCGGCAGAATTTTCGCAGCGCCTTGAAAATTCGAACGCGGCCTGGATCATGACCTCAGCGACACTCGCGGTAGAAGGCCGGTTCGACCACTTCGCAAACGCACTGGGTATAGAAAACGCGCGGGAACACCTGTGGAAAAGTCCATTCGACTACGCGAAACAGTCGCTGTTGTATATTCCTCGCTTGCACACCGAGCCTCGCCACCCCGATTTCGAAAGCGAGCTGGTGGATGCCGCTTTGCCGGTGCTTGAATGCAGCCACGGCCGCGCCTTTTTTCTGTTTACCAGTTATCGTGCGCTCAATATTTGCGCTGATCTGATCGGCCGGCGCGCCGATTTTTCTTTATTGGTTCAAGGCGAGGCGCCGCGCAGCGATCTGCTGCACCGGTTCGAGACCATGGACAACGTGATCCTGATGGGGACCGCAACGTTTTGGGAAGGCGTTGACGTTCGCGGCGAACGGCTTAGCTGCGTCATTATCGACAAGCTGCCGTTTGGCGTGCCGGACGAACCCGTGACCAAGGCGCGCATGGCGGCGATGAGGGCGGGGGGGGCGAATCCATTTGTCGAACTGCAACTCCCCGAAGCGATCACCACGCTCAAGCAGGGAGCGGGACGACTCATCCGGGACGTCTCCGATCGCGGTGTCTTGATGATCGGAGACAATCGCATCCTGCGTCGCAGCTATGGTCGGGCCTTCCTGAACTCGCTGCCGCCGATGCCCGTAACGAGCGACATCGACGACGTGCGGGCGTTTTTCGCCGAGGCTTGAATCGCATCGAGCGAAAGTGCCAGTTCAGGCGCTAATGAAGGCGGTCCGCGGAGGTATACTCGGGACCAGTTATTGTGGTTCGAGGGGAGTGTCCCGCGGTGTCGGAAATCGATCCCAAGATTGAAAAAATCAGCTTGATGCTGTCGATGCAAGGCGAGATGAACAGCCGCGTCGATCGCGACTGGCTGTCCCGCGATCGCGAATGGTATCGCGCAATATGGATCGAATGCGCCGAATTAATGGATCACTACGGCGATTGGAAGTGGTGGAAGCACTCCGAACCCGATTTCGAGCAGGTGATCCTGGAGATCGTTGATATCTGGCATTTTGGGCTCAGTCAGCGCATCCAAGGGGATGGAAACCACCGGCGGACTGCTGCGGATATCGCGCGAGAATGGGATTCGCTGCGGCCCGCGCTGCCCTTCCTGGAGGAAGTAGAGCAACTCGCTCACGCGGCGCTGGTAGAAAAGCGGTTTGCCGTGGATTCCATTCGCAAGCTGCTCGAAGCCTGCGGCCGCGGCTTCGATGATCTCTATCGATCCTACATCGGCAAGAACGTCCTCAATGTGTTTCGTCAGGATCACGGCTATAAAACCGGCGATTACGTAAAGATTTGGGACGGGCGCGAGGACAACGTCGTCCTGTCCGAGTTGATAGCAGGGCTGGACAGTGACGACGCCCGATTCCGCGACGCCGTGTATCGATCACTGAAGACGCGATATGAGGAAATCGGAAATAGTTAAATCGGTGCACATCATTCGCCCGCAAGCGAGCTCCTACGGTGGGCATAGCGTGAAACCGGAGCAACCGTAGGAACCCGCCTGCAGGCGATTCCGAGAAAAGGGGTCGGAGTTGATTAATGGCAACGCATTTCGACACCGGCTAGCGATTTACCATTAATTTACTTTGACCCCTTTTCTCAATTCGACTCGAGATAACGCTCGGCGTCGAGCGCTGCCATGCAGCCCGACCCCGCCGAGGTGACTGCCTGGCGGTAGATCGGATCGGCCACATCGCCGGCCGCGAAAATGCCGGAGACGCTGGTCTGGGTGGCGAAGCCGTTGTTGCCGAATCCGACCGTGATGTATCCGCCGTCCATTTCGATCTGGTTTTCGAACATTGCAGTGTTCGGTGTGTGTCCGATGGCGATGAAGGTGCCGTGGACGTCGATCTCCTTCGTAGCCTGCGTATCGACGTGGCGCACGCGAATACCATTGACGCCCGCGCCGTCCCCCAGCACCTCGTCGAGCACATGGTTCCATTCGATCGACACGGTGCCGGCATCTTCCCTGGACAGCAGCCGCTGGCTCAAGATTTTTTCGGCTCGAAACCGGTCGCGACGGTGCACGACAGTGACGTGCGAGGCGATATTGGACAGATAAAGGGCTTCTTCCACTGCCGTATTGCCCCCGCCCACGACTGCCACGGGCTTGTCCTTGTAGAAAAAACCGTCGCAGGTTGCACAGGCCGAAACACCCCGGCCTTTGTACGCTTCTTCCGAGGGCAGGCCGAGGTATTTGGCGGAGGCCCCGGTCGCGATGATCAGCGCATCGCAGGTATAAGTGCCCGCGTCGCCCGTGAGTTCGAACGGGCGGACATCGAAGTCCACGCGATTGACGTGGTCGTGGACGAGTTCCGTACCGAAGCGTTCGGCGTGCCGCTTCATGCGTTCCATGAGTTCCGGTCCGAGTACGCCTTCGTCGTCTCCGGGCCAGTTGTCTACGTCGGTGGTGGTGGTCATCTGCCCACCGACTTCGATACCGCTGATGAGCACGGGTTCCAGCGCCGCGCGCGCGGCGTAGACCGCCGCGGTGTAACCTGCGGGTCCAGACCCGAGTATCAGTAGTTTTTGATGACGACTGCTCATGGTTCAAATCGTAGCACGACTGGATTGGACGCCGGACTTCGACCACGCTCGCGAAGGATTTATACTCCGTCAGTCCGCGCGCGGACAATATAAAGTGTGGAGTTCCAGTAAATGAATGTTCCCGGTCAGATACCACAAGACATGCTCGCGGTCGCGATCACCGAACCGGGCGGCCCGGAAGTTCTTAAACCCACGCGCACGTCGGTGCCGGTGCCGGCGGCAGACGAGGTGCTGATCGCCGTTCACGCCGCTGGCGTCAATCGGCCGGACTGCATGCAACGAGCTGGGCTTTATCCCCTGCCGCCTGGCGCCAGTCCTCTGCCGGGCCTCGAAGTAGCAGGCCATGTTGCCGCCGTCGGTGCGGAGGTAACGCGTTGGCAGGAGGGTAATCGAATCGTCGCATTGACCCACGGCGGGGGTTATGCGGAATTCTGCGTGGCCAACGCAGGGCATTGCCTGCAGTGGCCGGACGCACTCAGCGCGACCGAAGCCGCGGCGCTGCCAGAAACCTGCTTTACCGTGTATCACAACTTGATCGAGCGCGGCAAACTCGAGGCCGGAGAAACCGTATTGATACACGGTGGCAGCAGCGGTATTGGAACGACTGCGATCCAGGTTGCGAAGGCATGGGGCGCCAAGGTGTTGATCACGGCGGGATCGAAAGACAAGTGCGACTACTGCATTCACATGGGGGCAGATCACGCCATCAATTATCGTGAAGAAGATTGGGAATCACGCGTGGTCGAACTCTGTGCGCCGGACGGCGTCCACGTGGTGCTCGACATGGTTGCCGGTCCTTACGTCATGAAGAATATCCGCGTTCTCGCCAACGACGGCCGTTACATCATGATCGCGTTTCTCATGGGGCCTAAAGCGGAAGTGAATTTCGCCCAAGTGTTGCCGAAGCGTTTGACACTGTGCGGATCAACCTTGCGGCCGCAAAGCGTCGCACGGAAAAGCGCGATTGCCGCGGCGGTGGCGGACGAAATCTGGCCCTTGGTTCGTGCCGGCAAGCTACGTCCCCACGTGCACGCCACGTATCCACTGGAGAACGCCGCCGAAGCGCACGCCGTCATGGAACAAAGTAGCCACATGGGCAAGCTCGTGCTGGAGCTTGCCGGCCGTCCCGGCTGATTACCACGAGACAGAGGCCGCGCAAATCGTTCATAATGCCCCGCTTTACAGTCGCGGCACCGCGGCCGTCCGACGCCGTTCAAAGGTTTAAATTCGTCAACGCAGGGAGAGATTGCGTGCGTTCAAACTACTTGTTCACCAGCGAGTCCGTTTCCGAAGGACATCCGGATAAAGTGTGCGATCGAATTTCCGACGCCGTGGTCGATGCGTATCTCACTGCCGATCCCGTTTCACGCGTCGCCGTCGAGACGATGACCACCACCAACCGCATCGTGATCTCAGGTGAAGTACGCGGTCCGGATTCCATTACCTCCGAGACGATCGAAACCCTGGCGCGGGACGCGGTCAGGAACATCGGCTACGAGCAGGCGGGTTTTCACTGGAACACCGCCGAAGTCAGCGTCCACGTGCACAAGCAATCCATCGACATCGCACAGGGGGTCGACAGCGGCGAGGACAAGGACGAAGGCGCGGGCGATCAGGGGATCATGTTCGGTTATGCGTGTCGCGAGACCGAGGTCCTGATGCCGGCGCCGATCTACTATTCACATCGCATCCTGCAGGACCTCGCGCGGGCGCGTCACAGCGGTGACGAACCGGGACTCGGTCCGGATGCCAAGAGTCAGGTGAGCTTGCGCTACGAAAACGGTAGCCCGACCGGGGCGAGTTCGATCGTGGTGTCGACCCAGCACGACGAGGACCTGTCCCAGGCGGACGTCCGGAAGATCGTACGCCCGTACGTCATCGCGGCGTTGCCCAAGGGCTGGATGTGCCCGGAGGAAGAATTCTACGTCAACCCGACGGGACGGTTCGTCATTGGCGGCCCGGACGGCGACGCCGGACTGACCGGCCGCAAGATCATCGTCGATACTTATGGTGGCGCGGCGCCGCACGGGGGTGGCGCGTTTTCGGGCAAGGATCCGAGCAAGGTTGACCGCTCGGCCGCCTATGCCGCGCGCTACCTGGCGAAGAATGTCGTTGCCGCGGGCCTGGCGGAGCGCTGCACCATTCAGCTTGCTTATGCCATCGGCGTGGCCAAACCGCTGTCGCTCTACGTCGATCTGCAGGGCACCGGAAAGGTCGAGGAGGGCGCACTCGAAGACGCGCTGATGGAGGCTATGGATCTCACCCCGAGGGGCATAAGGGAACACCTGCAGTTGAATCGTCCGATCTACGAGAGAACCGCGGCCTATGGTCACTTCGGGCGGGAACCCGAGGCGGACGGAGGGTTCTCGTGGGAGAAAACGGATCTCTCGGACAGACTGAAATCATCGGTCAATTGAATTTAAGGAACCTCCGAATAAGTCATGGCACATCTGCCTTGCCCATGAAATCGCGCAGCTCGGCGTTACAAACCTTGCCAATAATCCCCGCTATTGCCTGCGATTCGTGCCTTGATCTGCATAATTTAATGAACAATTCAGACGTACCATGACTTATTCAGAGGCTCCTTAATCAGTAAATTGTTTTACCAATAACGGGGATTTTGAATGCGTCAGGAATCAACAGATCGAAAACCCACCGGTACGTCTCAACGCGTTGTGAGGTCCTCGGGTGGGAAAAAGCGCGCGGTACGCAGTGCGGTAAAAGATTACGTTGTCAAAGATATGGGCCTTGCTGAATACGGCCGCAAGGAAATCACGCTGGCCGAACAAGAAATGCCGGGCCTGATGGCCATGCGCGAAGAATACGGACGCGACAAGCCGCTCCGGAACGCCCGTATCACCGGTTCACTGCACATGACCATTCAAACGGCCGTGTTGATCGAAACGCTCGAAATCCTCGGCGCCAGGATTCGGTGGGCAAGCTGTAACATTTTTTCGACCCAGGACCACGCTGCGGCCGCGATCGCCAAGCGCGGGTTTCCGGTCTTCGCCGTAAAGGGAGAGAGCATCGCCGATTACTGGCAGTACACCGACCGGATCCTCGATTGGGGCGGCGGCAAGGGACCGAATATGATCCTGGACGATGGCGGCGACGCGACGCTGTTCGTGCTTTTGGGCTATCAGGCCGAAGAGAATCCGAAGATACTCAATGCCAAACCCGGCAGCGAGGAAGAAGCTGTGCTATACGCGCAGCTCAAGCGTTCGATTAAGCGTGACCCGCAGCGATTTCATCGGATTGCACCGCACATCAAGGGCGTGACGGAGGAGACGACGACGGGCGTGCACCGCCTCTATCAGCTCCACGAAAAAGGCGAGCTGCTGTTTCCAGCAATGAATGTCAACGACTCGGTGACGAAATCAAAGTTCGACAATCTTTATGGCTGCCGGCACTCGCTGGTCGACGCCATCAATCGCGCCACAGACGTCATGCTTTCGGGCAAGGTCGCGGTGGTGGCCGGATACGGCGATGTCGGCAAGGGGTCGTGTCAGTCCTTGCGGGGGCAGGGCGCACGGGTCATCGTCACCGAAATCGATCCGATCTGTGCCTTGCAGGCTTCCATGGAAGGCTATGAAGTCATGCACATGGACGACGCGAGCCGCGTGGGAGACATTTTCGTTACCACGACCGGTTGTTGCGATGTCATTACCGAGCGGCACATGAAGCGTATGAAGGACCTCGCGGTAGTCTGCAACATCGGCCATTTCGACAGCGAGATCCAGATCGATCGCATGCGCAAATACGAGTGGACCGAGATCAAACCGCAAGTCCATCAGATCACAGTTTCTAAGAACCGTCGCCTGATTTTGCTAGCTGAGGGCCGCTTGGTGAACCTCGGCTGCGCGACGGGACATCCGAGTTTCGTCATGTCCAACAGCTTTACCAATCAGACGATCGCGCAGATCGAGATATTCAATTTCCCGGAGCGTTATCCCCTCGGTGTGCATACGCTTCCGAAACTCCTGGACGAGAAGGTGGCGCGGCTGCATCTCGACAAACTCGGGATCAAGCTCGATGGTTTGAATCGCAAGCAGGCGAAGTATCTGGGCGTGTCGCGGGACGGACCGTATAAACCCGAGCACTACCGCTATTGAGGCGATTGCTGCCGGTTTGACGGCGTGCCGGCGCCCAAGTCATCGTGAAATCACGTAATACCCGCAACGGCTACGGTCTGATCGCCAAACTCCTGCACTGGTCCGTCGCGATCCTCATCGTCGGACTGATCGCTCTGGGCTGGTACATGGTCGATCTGACCTATTTCGATAAGTGGTATAACGAATCGCTCGCAATCCACAAAGGTTTCGGCATGTTCGCCCTCGCTCTGGGTGCGCTTTTCGCGGGATGGCGTTTCGTCTCGCCGTCACCGGAACACCTGGTCGAACTCAAGACCTGGGAACGCATTGCAGCCGGAGTCATGCATCACGCCCTCTACGCGGCAATGTTATTGATTCCTGTGACGGGCTATTTAATATCGACCTCCGCGGGTAAGTCGATCGACATCTTCGGCTGGTTCGAGGTTCCGCCGGTGGTCAAGGTCGACAAGACTCTGCGCGACATCGCGATCGAACTCCATTTCTACCTCGGATACGTCACAGGGGTGTTGATCTGTCTGCACGCGGGGGCGGCGCTAAAGCATCAGTTCATCGACCGCCATGGCACGCTGGGGCGGATGATGTGGGGTTAAATATGCGATCCGTCACATTAGAACGCTTAATCGTAGCCTGACGTATCGATTCGCCCGTAAGCGGGTTCCTACGGCTTCAAACGCGTAGGAGCCCGCTTGCGGGCGAACACGATCTGATACCGCGCGCCGGGAAACGCAGTTAATGTCATTTCCCGGCGCGAACCATGCGCATTTTACTGCCGGATCCCCTCGACGTAGAGCTTGAACTTCATCGATTCGGAGGCCGGGCCGAGTTCGTGGGAAATACCAAAATCGCTGCGATTCAGCGACGTCGTGGCAGTGAAACCCGCGCGATAACCGCCCCAGGGGTCGTCGCCTTCCCCGACGTATTTGACGTCCAGCGTGATCGGTTTGGTGACGCCGTGCAGGGTCAAGGTGCCTTCCATCTTGCCGCCGGACGCATCGCCGTCGTACTTGGTGGTCTTGAACACCGCGGTCGGGAATTTTTCGACTTCGAGGAACTCATCACTGCGGAGATGCTTGTCGCGTTCGGCCCAGTTGCTGTCGATGCTGGCCGTTTTGACCGTCACTTCCAATGCCGAATGCGTGGGGGTCGATTTGTCCCAACTGAAATTCCCTTCGAAATCGTTGAATCGTCCGACCAGCGTACTGTAGCCGAGGTGCGAAATTTCAAACTGGATGAACGCGTGGCTGAGATCGATCTTGTAGTCTGCGGCAAATGCGCCGGCGGACATCGACATGGCGAGGGCGATACCCGCCGTCATCGTGCTCAGCTTCTTGGTATGGGCGCTAAACATGAAAATTCTCCCTATTGAATATACAAAATAGCATTAGAAAATCTGATCGAATCGAAGTTTCCCGCGGAATTGTGAAAACTCACTGATATTGCCCGAACCGGCGAAATTCCTTTGCGGCATTGCACACCCCCGGAGCGAATGGCACCGCGCAGGGATTTTTAATGTCGCCTTTAGTATACTCCGCCGCTCCCGGCTTCGACCGTTCTCTAAATTTAGGTGTCTCTGGAACTTTACAATTCACTTACACGATGTAAGGAAAAATTCACCCCATCCGATCCCAATCGGATCACGATGTATGCTTGCGGTCCGACCGTCTACAACCCGCCGCACATCGGAAATGCGCGCGCTGCGGTAGTCTACGATCTACTCTACCGGGTCTTGATGCGACATTACGACAACGTCGTGTACGCGCGCAATATCACCGACGTCGACGACAAGATCAACGCTCAAGCGGCCGAAGAGGGCGTGCCAATCTCCGATATTGCCGATCGCTATACTGCGGTCTACCACGCCGACATCGAAGCCTTGGGCGTATTACCGCCCACGATCGAACCGCGCGCAACCGCGCACATCGATACGATCGTCGCGATGATCGAACGCTTGATCGAGGAAGACCATGCCTACCCGGTCGAGGGGCATGTGCTTTTTCACGTGCCGTCGTTTAAGGCCTACGGCTCTCTATCCGGCCGCGTTCGCGAGGATATGATTGCCGGCGCGCGCGTCGAGGTCGCGTCTTATAAGAGGGATCCCGCGGATTTCATTCTGTGGAAGCCGTCGCCGAGCGAACTGCCTGGCTGGGACAGTCCCTGGGGTCGCGGCCGTCCCGGCTGGCACATCGAGTGCTCGGCGATGATCGAACGTCACCTGGGTCGTACGATCGATATCCATGGCGGTGGTAATGATTTGAAGTTCCCCCACCATGAGAACGAAATTGCGCAGAGCGTCTGCGCGCACGCAGACGAGGACTTGAGCCGATACTGGGTACACAACGGTTTCGTCGAAATCGACAGTGAAAAAATGTCCAAATCGATCGGCAACGTGATGTTGGTGCGGGAGCTGCTCGATGTCTTTCCCGGCGAGGCCATTCGCATGGCCTTGATCCAAGGGAAGTATCGCGAACCGCTGGCTTGGAACGAAGGGCTCATCCGGCAGTCCAAAAATCAGCTCGACCGCATATACGGAACGCTGGAGCGGCTCGCCGATGTCTCATTTGATGAGGAACACGGCGAAGCATCTACCGAATTCAAGGCGGCGATGGACGATGACCTCAATACACCGAAAGCGATCGCCGTGTTGATGGAAGCGGTTACGGAGGCGAATCGAGCAACTGATGCGACCGAAAGATGCCGCTTGAAGGCCCAATTACTGGCCTGCGGCCGTGAACTCGGGATTCTGCAGCAGGAACCCAGGGCGTGGTTCGAAGCTTCGATCAGCGTCCAGGTAGACTCGGATCGCGTAGAAGAAATGATCACGGCGCGCAACGAGGCGAGGGCGGCAAGGAACTGGGCGCGAGCGGATGCGATTCGCGACGAACTGGCGAAGATGGGCGTGCAGATCAAAGATGGCCCGAACGGAACTCAGTGGCGAGCGGAATGAACGAGAGAGAATCGAATTTAGATTTAGAACCCTCGCCCGAGGTCCTCGAAGCACAGCGCGAGATCATCGACACGTTTGCGATCTTCGACGATTGGAGCGATCGCTATCAATACATCATCGACCTCGGGCGAGAGGCGCCTGCATTCCCGGAAGAGTGGAAGACCGAAGGCAACCGCTTGCACGGCTGCCAGTCACAGGTGTGGATGGTGACCGCGCGCCGCGGCGAGCGCCTGCATTACGAGGCGACCAGTGATTCGACCATCGTTTCTGGCTTGATCGCAATCCTGCTCAAGATTTACTCCGACCGGCGCCCGGCGGACATACTTGCGACGCCGCCCGATTTCGTCAAGGACATTCAACTCGCCGAACACCTGTCGCCGACACGCAGCAACGGGCTCCACGCCATGATCCAGCATGTACGGCAGTTCGCGGTAGAGGCAATGGTCGAATTGGAACGATCGTCGGGGTGAGCCCGCGTTCAGTCCTTCAGCGACAGCCAGATCTTGTCGAATTCCTTGTGATGGTCCGCGAACAGGCCGACGAGCCTGGGATCAAAATGCTTGACCGGATCAATGCGGTCATCACCCTTGGTAATGATATCGGCGGATTTCTTGTGACTAAAGGACGGTTTATACGGACGCTTGGCGCGCAGCGCATCGTAGATGTCGGCAATTTGCACAATACGCGCGGATAGCGGTATTGCGTCACCTTTGACTTGATTGGGGTAACCCGTCCCGTCCCATTTCTCGTGATGATGAAGCGCGATTTCCGCGCCGAAAGTGAGGCGGGACGATGCGGAGAGGATCTGATATCCGTAAACGGTGTGACGATCCATTTCTTCGCGCTCCGCCTCGTCCAGAGACCCTTTCTTCTTCAGCACTGCGGAGTCGATGCTCATCTTGCCGACGTCGTGCAGCTGTGCGCTATATCTGAGTTCATCGCACCAGGTATCCGGCATGCCGGTCAGCTTGGCGAGGTAATAACTGTACTCGTTGACCCGGACGATGTGATTGCCGGTCTCTTCGTCGTGAATCTCGGCTGCCCGTGCGAGCAGGGTCACTGAAACCTGGAACGCTTCTTCGGTCTCTTCCTGCAGCGCTGCGATCCGCTCACGCTGTTCGTCGAGCTGGCGGTTGCGGGCACGCAAGGTTTTATTCTTGTTTTTTATCTGATCGAGCATCTCCGCACGTTCGATGGAGTGGCCGACGACCCGCGTAATCGGGGCCACTAATTGTTCGACATCAGGTGAAAAAGGGACGGGATTGGCTTTCTTGCGCGCCTGGCAGTTGATGAGTTGAACGACGCCGATGACCTCGTCTTGCAGGTTCTTCAGCGGGAAGCAGAACATCGAGTGCGTTTTGTAATTGCGATGTTCAAACTTTGGATCGAATTTAAAGGGACTTCTCTTGGGGATGTCGTAAACATCGTCGATCAGAACTGTTCGACCTTTGTGTGCGACATGGCCGGCGATCGTTCCGGGTCCGATCGGAACGATGAAGTCGGCGCGTTTCACTTTGACCGCGTCATTTTGTGTGCTCGCCGGTTCGAGCCAGCGATCTCGGCCGCGCTTGCGCGCTATGAAAATAGTGCCGGCTTCTGCATGGGTCATAATCCGGCTTTTACGTAGAACCTTGTCCAACAATTCCCGAACAGTTTGGTTTTTCTGTCCTTCGACAAACTGCAGAAACTCGAGAACTTGATCCGAACTCACACTGATTCTCCAGGACCTTCCGGATCGAATGCGGCCTGCGGATCCATATCGCGCATATTAATAGACGATAGCACAAATGGAATGCCCCATTTTTGTAAAATAGCGTGACAATATTTGTCCACGGAGCGCCGATCCCGAACCAAGGTTCAGATATACTTCGGCAGTTGCTCGAACCCACTTAATAGCCAAGCAATCAAAGACCGGCGATGGCCAAGATATTTCAGGAAATCAAGTCTTTAAACCTTCCCGAAATCGAGGCAGAACTGCTCGAACTCTGGGATGAGGAGAAGACTTTCGCCGCGAGCGTGGCGGCGCGCGACGGCGGGCCTTCGTTTACGTTTTACGAAGGGCCACCGACCGCCAACGGGCGCCCGGGTATTCATCACGTCCTCGGGCGCACCATCAAGGACACCTTCTGCCGTTATAAAACCCTTAAGGGATATCGCGTGGAGCGCAAGGGCGGTTGGGATACCCATGGACTTCCTGTGGAAATTGAAGTTGAGAAGGAACTCGGTCTCGACGGCCGTCAACAGGTCGAAGCCTACGGCATCGAAGCATTCAATCTAGCCTGCCGCGAAAGCGTGTCTCGCTACAAGCGCGACTGGGACGAATTGACGCGCCGCATTGCCTTCTGGGTCGACCTGGAAAATCCTTACGTCACCTTTGAAAACACCTATATCGAATCCGTGTGGTGGTTGATCAAGGAAATTCACCGGCGCGATCTGTTGTACAAAGGCCATAAGATTCAATGGTACAGCCCTGGCTCCGGTACGGTGCTGTCTTCCCATGAGGTCAGCCTTGGGTACAAGGAAGTGTCCGATCCTAGTATCTACGTGCGCTTTCGCTCGACCGACGAAGAACACACGAGTTTGCTCGCGTGGACGACGACGCCATGGACCCTGATATCAAACGTTGCGCTGGTAGTGGGCGCGGATATCGATTACGTCACCGTGAAGTGCGGCGCGGAGCGTCTGGTGTTGGCCGAAGCACGGCTCGACATCCTCGACGACGACTACACCGTGATCGAACGGCACAAGGGCCGGGATCTGATCGGGCGCTCCTACGAGCCGCTTTACCTGGTCGAAGGCACCGACTATCCGGAGCACGCGTGGCGGGTTTACGAAGCCGAGTACGTCACCGTCGACGACGGGACCGGCATCGTGCATATCGCGCCCGCATTCGGCGCCGAGGACTTTGAAATCGGACAGCGAGAACGGCTGCCCATGGTGAATCCGGTCGCGTCCGACGGGGTTTTCCGGGACGAAGCGCCGCTGGTCGCGGGCGATTGGTTTAAAGATGCCGACCGCCAAATTATTCGGGATCTCAAAGATCGTGGTCTGCTGTTCAAACGTCGCGAGCACGTTCACAGCTACCCACACGACTGGCGCAAGGGCACGCCCCTCATGAGTTACCCGGTTGAAAGCTGGTTTATTCGTACCACAGCGGTCAAAGATCGCCTCGTTGCCCTGAACAAGACCGTTCAGTGGCATCCGAATGCGATCAGGGATGGACGGTTCGGTAACTGGCTTGAGAACAACGTCGACTGGGCGCTCAGCCGCATGCGCTACTGGGGTACGCCGCTTCCCATCTGGGTTTCCGACAAACCCGGGTCCTCGTATTACGAAGTCATTGGATCGCTCGCCGAGTTGCGGGAAAAATGCGGTAAGTCGTTACCGGATGGCGATTCGATCGATTTGCATCGTCCGTTCGTCGACGAATTTACGTGGCCCGCACCCGAGGGTGGCACCATGCGCAGGGTGCCCGACGTGCTGGACGTATGGTTCGATTCGGGCGCCATGCCTTTTGCCCAGTGGCACTACCCCTTCGAAAATAAACAGGCCTTCGAGCGTAACTTCCCGGCAGATTTCATTTGCGAGGGTATCGACCAGACCCGCGGTTGGTTCTATACGCTGCACGCGATTGCAACCTTGGTGATGGACGAGGTTGCGTTCAGGAACGTCGTGGTCAACGGCCTCATCCTCGACGACAAGGGCGAAAAGATGTCGAAATCGCGCAACAATAGCGTCGACCCCTTTGCCGTGGTGTCGACCCACGGTGCGGACGTCGTGCGCTGGTACATGTTGAGCAATTCACCGCCATGGGACAGCATGAAATTCTCCGAGCGCGGGCTGACAGAAACCCGTGGTCGATTCTTCGGTACCATCGAGAACGTTTACAAGTTCATGGCGAGTTACGCAAATATTGACGGCTTCACGTTTGCTGAAACCGTTGTACCTGTCGCCGAGCGCAGTGAGTTGGATCAATGGATTCTGAGCCGTTTGAACTCGACCGCGCATGTGGTTGACCGGGCTTTCGAAGCCTACGATTGCACGCGTGCGGCGCGTGCCATGGAGCAATTCGTCGACGAATTGTCGAACTGGTATATCCGGCGTTCGAGATACCGTTTTTGGGCGGGGAAAAAAGCGACCGATCAAACGGTCGCGGTGTCCGACGAGGGCAAGATCAACGCTTATCAGACGACCTTCGAATGCCTTTTCGGGCTCGCCATCATGATGAGTCCGATCGCGCCGTTTTTCGGTGACTGGCTTTACCGCCGCCTGAATGAGGTCGGCGAGCGCGTGCCATATGGATCGGTTCATCTAGCCAATTTCCCCGCGGCGGACATACAACTCGTGCGGGACGATCTCGAGCACCAAATGGGACTTGCCCGCCGCATCGTTCAACTGGTTTTGTTACTTCGCAATCGCAGTAAGATCAACGTGCGCCAACCGCTTGCCCGGCTGTTACTGGTTACCGGGACGAAGATGGAGCAAACGGCGGTCGAACGCGTGAAAGACCTCATCCTTGAAGAGGTGAACGTCAAGGAAATCGAATACGTCGCGGATTCCAACGGGGTCGTAAGGCGCTCGGCCAAGGCCGATTACAAGAAACTGGGACCGCGGCTGGGCAAGCAGATGAAATCCGCCGCGACCGCGATAGCGAGCTTTGACGATGACGATATCGGGCGCCTGCTGGAGACAGGTAGTACGCGGGTTCAAACCAGCGAAGGAGTAGTCGAGATTGCGGCGAATGAAATCGAGATCTCGAGTGAGGCAATAGGGAAGTGGAGCGTTGCGCAAGAGGGCGCCCTCACCGTCGCGCTCGATACGCGCATCGACGACGCGCTTCGCTCTCAGGGGTACGCCCGCGAGGTGGTCAATCGCATTCAGTCGCTGCGCAAAGCGCGCGATTTCGAACTCACCGACAGGATTCGGGTCGAATACCATGCGTCGGCGGAACTGCGCGAGGCGATCCAAGAACATATTGAATTCATACGCACGGAGACGCTGGCAACGGAGTTTGATTATTTTGAATCGCCAGAAGGCGAACGTCTCGATCGATTCGCCATTGGCGACGAACAATTTGTCGTGGGGGTTGCATTGACCGCGATCCAACTTGTTACTTAAACCGGGGATCCAATGAACACGAACCTGCAGTTGATGATTCATAAGCTCAAGGTATTGTTGTCGATATGCGTGATCGCGGCATTGCCGACGGCTCCCGTTGAGGCCGCGATGACGCCCACTCAAACGATGAAGGAAGCGGTGAGCGGCGTATTGAAGATACTCAAAGACGATCGCTTGAACCGCGAACAGCGCTGGCTCGAAATCGGCAAGATCATCGACACGCGTTTCGATTTTCGCAGCATGTCGCAAAGCATTCTGGCAACCAACTGGCGGACCGCGACGGCCGAGGAAAAGCGGCGCTTCGTCGAGTTCTTCTCACAGTATCTGGAAGATACTTACCGTACAAAAATCGAGGCCTATACCGGACAGCGCGTCGAGTACCTTGGTGAACAGGTACGCAAGGATCGCGCAATCGTCGATACGCAGATAGTGGCAGACAAGGTTCGGATTCCAATCACCTACCGGTTAAAAAACAATGACGGCGAATGGTTCGCCTACGACGTGGTGATCGCAGGCATCAGCCTGGTCAACAATTACCGCAGCACGTTCAGCGCGATCATCAAATCGGAAGGCATGGACGGGCTATTGCTGGATCTGGAAGGGCGAATCGCGAGCTACAAGGAAAAGCACGGCGGCCTTCCGCCGGAATAAAAGCGTCGTAAAATAAGTTGGCTGCTAGCGGACCAGGCGCTGCTGGGCGTCTTCGTCAGTCGACGCTTCCGCCACTTTCGTCTCTAACTGACTGATCAATCCATCGATACCGACGTCTCGCACGATATTCTGAAAGCTTCCGCGGTAGTTGCGCACGAGGCTGACCTGCTCAATGACGATATCGTAGGCCATCCAGGTATCGCCCTTGCGAGCAAGCTTGTAATCGACCGAAATATCCACGGAGTCTGTTTTGATGACTGTATTCACGGTTGCCAGCTTGTCTGATCGCATTCGCTCTCCGAGATACTCGACCTTCTCGTTGCTAAACTCCGATATCTTGCGCCAGTAGGTATTGGACAAGAGTGCGCGGAACAAGCCGGTGAACCGCGCCCGTTGCGGTTTGGTGGCTTTACTCCAGTTGGTAGCAAGTACACGGTTGGACATGGCGACGAAATCGAAGTGCCTGCCAATAATATTCTTAACCTGGCGTTTTCTCGTGTTCTCGCTTAATTCGCCTTGCGCGAGTACGGCGATGACGCCATCGACCGTTTTCATCACGACCTGAAGTGGCGTTTCGACATCTTCGGCCGCAAGCGCGGCGCTGGGAATGACCGTGCACAGCGCCAGTATCACGGTGAACATCAGCCACGGTCGGTAATTCGACATTTGCTTACTTATCGTATCCACCCCCAAGCCGCACTCGGACAACTTCCGTCCTGCTGACCCGGACAGACCACTCCAAACGCTTGTCACTATGTAAGGCTGATCGATAGCCAAGGTCCAGAAACGCAAAAATATTCCGCAGATTCTGTCTTTATCCGCACCCGCCTTTCCCTTGGCGTGCTTAGCGTCGCTGCGAGAGCATCGTGGGGGTCAATCATCGCCCTCGAAAATATATTTGCTGATCAGCTCTTCGATGTTGATCGACGATTCGGTCTCGAGGATTTCATCACCAGGCTTGAGGATCACCTCGGAACCCCCGGGCGTGATTTTGACGAACTTGTCGCCGATGATCCCTTCCGTGCGAATCGACGCGATTGCATCGGCTTGTAATTCGACGCCGGGATCGAGTTTGAGTTGAACGACGGATTCGTAGGTCGCGTAGTCGAGTGTGATCGCGCCGACCTTGCCGACGCGGACACCGCCGACTTCCACGAATGCCCCTTTCTTAAGCCCCGAAGATGACACGAAACGGGCATCGAGCGCGTAATAATCACTGCCGAAAAGCTCCAGATCACCGAGTCTGACCGCCAGATAGCTGAGACAGACAAGGCCGATCAACATAAAGATCCCGATTCCGAATTCAATTTTTATATTACCCACGGTCATCTCTTGTCTAGAACCTATCTCAAAATTATCCGCATGTGCGTTGTGCCCTGAAAGCGTGATGGCAAGGCCGAATCGGCAGAGCTGAGTTGTTCTATGTTCAAGCGCTGCAACGAAGTCAGCGCGCTTTCAGGGCGCAACCCGGAGCCTAAGGCTATTTTCGCGCATTTCGGCGTTGCTCGTCGCTCATTTAGCGGTGCTAAACAACGCTCCTCGCGCCTTGATACTCTGCGAAAATGGCCCCCGGCGCACGCGCGGATAATTTTGAGATAGGTTCTTGTCATATCGAAAGTCCCTCAGAGCATCAAGGCGCTGATGATGTAGTCTGCAAACAGTACTGAAATCGAGGACGCAACCACCGCGTCGGTGGTCGTGCGGCTTACGCCTTCCGCGCCGTAAGCCGCACGGTGATCCAAGTGCAACAGGTAACCCTTGCCGGTGCAAATCCACACGATAATGAGACTGAAGCTGCAGGCCTTGACGATATCCATTAGTACGTCCCGAGGTAAGATACTGTCGGCAATCCCGGCGAAATATGAGCCCTCGCTGATA
>JAYYZW010000016.1:0-29784 GCA_036339995.1 Pseudomonadota bacterium | reverse complement strand
TCGATATGTAATCGTCCGGCACTCGGTAAAATGGTTCTGTCGCCACCTTGTTAGGTGTACGGTTCAAATCGATTTCCTTATTGCCGATAGATGGGCTTCAGTATTCGATACGTACGCGCAGACGGGAACCGGTCGATCGCTCGTGTTACGTAGGGCCGAATTGTTGGCCACTGCTGAAACTTCGCTCCGACATCTTCACAATAGATTTCAAAAACTCTTTCGTCGAATTGCCCTTCATCGTAAGCCACTTGAGCACTAAACCAATTACTCGCGACCAAGATGGCGGAATTATCGAGTTTTTCTTCTTCGACTTAGCCTGATAATCGGTTTGCTTTAGATTTACGACAAGCTCGGCCATATCGGAGTCCGACGCAATTAAGGTGTAGAGAGATTCATATTTTTGTTGTATTTACCGCACCACGGTAGACCGAGAGATGCGGTTGGTCTGTCCTATTTGCCGCCCGAGATAAAGCAACGTTGCGACAATAGCGATCGCCCCGAACACTTCTCCAACCGTTCCGATCGTTTCCCAATTCATGAGTGCAGCGCAATACACCTAACAGTTATATGGAAAGGACGAGTAAATAGTGTAATAGACAGAATCCATTTTGTTGACTAAATAGGGAATCTGTATAGTCCTGGAGGCTCGCTTGGATTAGCGCGTGTTTTCGCTCAATTTAGCCCCGAAGAACAAGGAGGTTCTGACATGGGCACTTCGCTTACGCGTATTCTGAGGTATGTTTCCCGATGTCGCGGAATTTCGCGTACCGATACACCCATCAACGCACCCGTTTCCTGAGATTGGCTGTCAATCGTGCGAGCGCCGGCGAGTAATCATCCTTCGCAAGGCGCACGTGAATGATCGCGAGTTGGGCTGTGTCGGTCAGTGCCGAGGCCAACGCGTCTACGAATTCGCCTTCCGTTTTTGCCTCATAGCCGCGTCCGGTCCCGATCAACTTCGGGATTTCTGCAAATGCCCAGGGATGTACGTCGTTGAAGATGCCGTCGAGTATGGGTCGTTCGGTGCCATAGCCCTGGTTGTCGAAGAGGACGACGATCGGCGTCAGGCCGTAGCGCGCCGAGGTCGTGAGCTCCATTCCGGTCATCTGGAAAGCCCCGTCGCCGACCAGGACGAGCGGCCGCCATCCCGGTTCCGCGAGTTCGAGTGCGATGCTTGCGGGAATCGCAAAGCCGAGCGAGGCGTAGTAGGCGCAGGCGATGAATTCAGTGCGGGAGTGGATGGTCAAATCGATCGCCCCGAACAGCGCGTCACCCGGATCGGCCACCACGGCGATGTCTTTGGACAGGGTCGCGTCAAGACATTCGAACACACGCGAAACCGTGATCGGCTCGTTAGCGGCGGCTTCGAAGGACATCAGGTCGATGTGGCAGCTGTCGGGGAGTGCGCCGCGATCGACTAGATCCGCCCGGCACAGGGAATCGAGAAAGGTCGCCAGATCGATGCCGCGGTAGTGGTGCCGGCGTATGCCGAGTTCATCGGCCGAAGCCGCGATAATCCGGGCCGGATCGAGATGCGCCGTGAAGATCCCGGTATTGAGGTCGGTCAGCATCGCGCCCAGATTCAGCACGCAGTCGCTGTCCTCGACCGCCGCACGTACCATTTCGTTCGACAGTCCTCCGGCGTAGACGCCGACAAAGCCCGGCAGATCCTCGTTCACCACGGATTTACCCATGATGGTCGTCGCGAATCGTATGCCGGATTTCTGAATGAACTGGATCAATCGATCCTGCAAGCCAAAGCGGTGGATCTCGACACCGGCGAGCACGATGGGACGTTCGGCGGCGTTGAGCATGGCGACCGCCTCGTCGAGCGCCTCTTTGAGCACGGCGGGATCGATCTCCCGCTGAGACCGTTCCCGCGTCTGTTCGCGGTCGTCTTCCACACGTAGATCCACGCAGTCGCGCGGGATCTCGATGTAGACGGGACGCTTGTGGCGCGCCGCGGCGTCGAGCACGCGGATGATCTCCTGATGCGCGGTGGCCGGATCATCCAGCTTCGTTTGCGCCACGGTGATTTCCTGAAAGATGCGCATCTGCGTGTCGAAATCGCGCACGCGATGGTGCAGCAGGGCGTCTCCCGTGATCTCGCGCACGCCCGGTGCGCCGCTGATGACGACCACGGGCGAGCGCTCGGCAAAGGCCTGGGCGGTGGAGTTGACGAGCTTGAGGCCACCCACGCCATAGGTGACGCAGGCGACACCGAGCCCGCGCACGCGTGCGTAGGCATCGGCTGCGAACCCCGCGCCCTGTTCGTCGCAGGTGTTGATGAGCTGCAGGGGAGAATGCGTGATTTCGTCGAACAATCCTAGCGCGTAATCACCGGGGATCCCGAAGACGTGATCGACCTTACGCGCGAGGAGTTCCTCGATCAGGACCCGGGCAATGGTCCGCGGGGCTGTCATCGCGCACCGGCGATCATACTAACGCCATCGTTTTCCGTCGGGGTCTCGAAATCGTCGCGGAAACGGACTGAGTACGTGTCAACCTTGCATGCCACCCAGACACTGGAAATTCAAGTTCGTCGGCAAGCACGCTCTGTCGCCGGTTCCGTCAGTTAACGACCTGGTAGACGTTGTATTCGACGCGACCGGAGCGCAACCGGCCCTGGCCGACGCAGACGATGTTGTTGACCCAAGCGTAACGCGGATCGCCGGTCTGCATCCGCGGCGTGGTGAAGAAGTACTGATCGCCGTAATCGGTCTCGCCCTCGCCAGTGCTGAGGGCTTTTTGAATGGCGGGCGTCAACTCAAGCTTGCCGGTGTACTCGACATAGATCATCGCCCCGTCGTGCGTTTCGAACGTGGCGCGCACGTCGAGGTGGCCGTAGTCTTCGGTCATGGTCAGCCAATCGGCGCAGCCGTTTTCTCGGATTTTTCCCTTGAGTTTTTTACCCTCGAATTCGCCGCCGTGTACCTCAACGATCAGGCGGGTTCCATAGGCTCCGGCGCCAACGTCGAGGCCTTCACCGATGTTCGCATGGTAGGTGAGCAATAGTTCGAATTTCATGTTGGTTTCTCCGTTTTTTTGGTTCGTCGATCAATGCGTTTCAACCTGTGCGCTACCGTTGTTCCGCTCGCCCGCAAGCGGGTGCAAAACGTCTCATCGCCCGTCAGCTATTCACGACCTGCAAGACCTCGTATTCGACACACCGTGCCAGCAAGCGGCCCCGGGCGACGCAAACGATATTGTTGACCCAGCGATAGCGCTGATCGCCCGTCTGCATCCGCGGCGTGGTGAAAAAATACGCCTCGCCGAACTCGGTATCGCCTTCGCCCGCGAGCGCGGCTTGGATCGCCGGCGTCAGTTCCAGACGTCCGAAATATTCGACGTAGATTAGGGCATCGTCGTGGGTGACGAAGGTCGCCCTGACGTCGAGGTGGGCGAAATCCTCGGTCATCGTCAGCCAGTCGGCGCTGCCGGCGGCGCGAATCGACCCTTTGAGCTTTCCGCCTTCGAAGTGACCGCCGTTACTCTCGCCGATGAAGCGATTGCCGTAGGGACCCTCGCCGACGTCGAGTCCATCCCCGATGTCGATCGTGAAATTCATCAGTGCTTCGAGTTTCATGGTGTCTCGATTGTCAAAGCAGGCCGCATCGTTTGCGCCAAACCGAATCTCATGGTCATTCTATGCCTGTTCACATCTCAGGTGGCGTTCTCGCCTGTCATGTTCGGTTTCAGATCGCCGCTCTCGAACATCTCGACGAGGCGGTATTTCTGTATCTTGCCGGACGGTGTCATCGGATAAGCGTCGAGTTCGATCCATATCTTGGGCGTCTTATGGGGCGCCAGATGCTCGCGCATGAAGTCGTGCAGCTCGTCCGCATTCGTGGCCCTGCCTTTGGCAACGCGGATGAAGGCGGCCACCTGTTCGCCCCAGCGCTCGTCCGGAATACCGACTACTGCGGCCTCGGCGATCGCTGGATGCTTGAAAAGGACGTCTTCGATCTCCCGCGGGTAGACGTTCTCTCCGCCGCGGATGATCATGTCCTTGAGCCGGCCCTGAACGTAGAAGTAACCGCGCTCGTCCATCGAGCACAGATCGCCGGTGTGCAACCAGCCGTCCGCGTCGATCGTATTAGCGGTGGCTTCGGGCATGTCGAAGTATTCCTGCATCGTCAAATAACCGCGCGTACAGAATTCGCCGGTTTCGCCGACCTGCACGATCTCGCCCGTTTCGGTGTCCACGATCTTGACTTCGGCGTGGGGTAGGGCCCGTCCCAGGGATTCACTGGTATCCTCGGGCGTATCGTCGAGGCGCGTGCTGGTGACGACCGGCGAGGTTTCGGTCTGTCCGAATATGATCGAGAACTCGCAGCCAAACTCCCGCTTGATGCGCTTGACGATCTCGATGGGAACGACCGCGCCGCCGGAAATGATCACTTCCATCGACGACAGGTCGCGTGCAGTCGCGCGCTGCGCCTCGAGCAGCGCGATCAGCATGGTCGGCACCGCGAGCGTGAATTGCGCGCGTTCCTGCTCGATCAGATCCAGGTATAGATTTGGTTCGAATTCCGGCACCAGGACCAGCGTTCCCCGGGTCTGCAAAGTGCCGAGTACGCTGACCACGCAGCCGCCCGTATGAAACAGCGGCATCGCGGAAATGTCGATGGTGCCGTCGCCGACGCCGCGCAAAATGGCCATATGCCGCGCGTTGTTGGTAACGCCGTGATGGGTGAGCAGCGCGCCCTTGGGGAAGCCCGTGGTGCCCGAGGTGTATTGGATCATGATTGAATCACCGGGCGTGACCTTGGGCAGGGGCCGAGCCGATGAGCCTTTGGCCACCATCTCCGGCAGTTCGTCGAGCGCGAGCGTTACGTCGAGGTCGGGCAGCCTGGTGACCACGGCATCGACCTTGGCGCGCATGTCGACCCCGCGGTAAGTGGGCGCGAAGAACCAGCCGCGTGCACGCGACTGCTTGAGCACGTATTCGAGCTCCGATTCGCGATACGCCGGATTCACGGTTACGAGAACCATGCCGGCGAGTGCGAGCCCGTATTGCAGTACGATCCACTCGATGCAGTTGGGGGCCCATATGGCGACGTGATCGCCCGGCTTGAATAAGGCCAGTAGCGCACGCGCCATGGCCTCGGATTCGGCGAGCAGTTCCGCGTAGGTCCGTTTTCTGCGCGAGCCTGGATCGGCAGTCCCCTCGATCAGCGCTATCTTGTCCGGGATGGACGCTGCAACCTCACGCAAGGTCCCGCCGGCGGTTGTTTCGAGCAGCGGCTCCTCGTCGGTCGCCGGCCAGTATGAAGTCGTCAACGCCATGGCTTACCTCTCTTTTTAGTGCGACAGCAGCGATCAAACATGCTGTCGACTCATTCCTTCACGCCTTTGGGCGCCCGTTGTTTCATGAAGCCGAATAGATAACCCGCGACGCGCCTCATCTGGATCTCCTCGGCACCCTCCGTGATGCGGTAGCGGCGGTGATGTCGGTAGATGTGTTCGAACGGCTTGTGCCGCGAATAGCCGATCCCGCCGTGCACCTGCATCGCGCGATCGGCTGCTTCGCAGCACATGCGGTTCGACCAGTAGTTGCACATCGAGACCTTGTCCGACACGGAAAACGGCCCGTGAACGTCCATCATCCATGCTGTCTTGTGAATGAGCGCACGCACCATCTCACACTGGGTCTGCAATTCCACCAGCGGAAACTGGACCCCCTGGTTGCTCGCGAGCGGCTCGCCGAAGGGCTTGCGCACTTTGGCGTAGGCCACCGATTCGTTGACGCAGTACTGGGCGGCGCCGAGGCTCGACGCCGCCTGGCGGATGCGATTTTCGTTGAAGAAATGCTGTACCACCTGCAGGCCGCCGCCTTCCTCGCCGAGAATGGCGTCGTGCGGCACGTGCACGTCTTTGAGACTGACGCGGCCGTGATCGGTCGGCATGTTGAAGGTCCAAAGCATCTCTTCGACGCGAAAGCCTTCCGCATCCGTCGGCACCAGCAAGGCCGTGATTCCTTCGGCATCGCCCGCCTTACCGCTGGTACGCGCGAAGATGAGGTCGCAGGGCGCGCTATGAATACCCGTATTCCAGGTCTTCTCGCCGTTGATGCGCCAGCCGTCGCCGTCGCGCACGGCTGTCGTGTCCATGTGAGTGGCATCGGAGCCATGCTCGGGCTCGGTGATCCCGAAGGCGATGAAGGCGCTGCCGTTCGCCAGCGGTTCAGCCCACTCGGCTTTTTGCAATGCACTGCCGTATTCGAGGATCAAGAGCAGGCCGACGTTATTGGCGACGATCGCGTGTTCGTTCTGTAAATCGCAATGCAGTCCGAGCCCTTTGGAGGCCAGGTGTTCCCGGATCACGGCCATGCCGAGGTTGGTGCCGTCGTGCCCGCCATATTCCTTCGGGGATGCGTAGCGATAGTGTCCGGCGGCATCCGCGCGCCGACGCGCCTCGGCCAACAGCGCTTCCCAGTCTTCACTGGGGATCCCGCCCTTGTCCCAATTCGTGCGCGCGTATTCGCGGCGGTGGTCGAAGAAGCGGATGTTGTCGTCCTGCTCCTCCAGTGGTTTGATCTCGCGCTCAATGAATGCGTCGAGCTCCACAAGATAATCGGCGAGGGCCGGGGGGAGATCGAAATTCACGATACTTCCTTCAGCAGTTCGCGCGCGATGATCACGCGCTGAATTTCGCTCGTGCCTTCGTAGATCGAGGTGACGCGGGCATCGCGCGCGTAACGTTCGAGCGGGTACTCTCGTGTATAACCGACGCCGCCCATCAATTGCAACGCGGTGTAGCAGGCGCGGTTGGCAGCCTCGGTCGCGTAGAGCTTGGCCATCGATGCGGCCTTGATGTAAGGCCGTGCGGCCTCCTTGAGATAGGCGGCATTCATGACCAGCAGGCGCGCGGCTTCGAGTTCGGTATAGGTATCGGCCAGCATCCACTGAATGCCCTGGAAGTCGCCGATCTTCCGGCCGAACTGTTCGCGCTCGGTCACGTATCGGCGCGCCACGTCCATCGCCGCCGTGGCGATGCCGAGCGCGAGCGAACCGATCCCGATGCGGCCGCCCGTCAATTCTCCCACTGCCACGCGGAAGCCGTCGTTCAATTCGCCGAGCAGCGCCTCGTGGGGGATCCGGCATTCTTCGAAATTCATGGGGTTCGTGCTTGACGCCCGCTGTCCCATTTTGAGCTCGGCCTTGCCGATCGTCATTCCCGGTGTGCCTGCTTCGATCAGAAAGCAGGAGATCCCTTTACCCTGCGAGCGCTCGGCATCCGTTACCGCCCAAACCACGAAGACGCCGGCATACTCGGCGCCCGTGATCCACATCTTGGTGCCGTTCAATACCCATTCATCGCCGTCTAGTACCGCGCGCGTCTTCAAACCCGATGGATCAGAACCCGCGCCGGCTTCCGAAAGGCAGAAAGCTCCGCTCGCATACTCGCCCGAGCAGAGTTTCGCGATGTAGTATTTTTTCTGCGCCTCGCTGCCGATGGACTGGATGATTTCACCGACGAGGTTGGTCACCGACATCGAGAGCGCACTCGACGCGCAACTGCGTGCAATCTCCGTGACGGCGACGCTGAAGGCGACGACGCCGGCACCGGTGCCGCCATAATCACTGCTGACGTTCAAGCCCATGAACCCGAGATCAGCAAGTTGCTTGAGTTTTTCGAGATACAGCGGTCGTTTTTCGGGGGATTCGAGCTCGGCCGCGATCGGCGCGAGCTCGGTCTCGGAGAAACGCCGTGCGGTGTCCTGTATCAGGGTCTGTTCTTCAGTCAGCTCGAGATGCACAGTTTATGCCCGTTTCAGCAAATTCTTATTTTGGAGACACTCTGGGTAACATCAGAGCCAGATATATCGGGCTGAAATTATAGCGTGAGCGGGGGAGGGAGGCTGTCTGAGGCAATTAAAACAACGTAGGGAGCCGATAGTAGTTTTTCCTCGGGAGTGCCAGCCTCGCCAGCGACGGTCGCAGACACGCTCGGATTCAATGCTACACCATCGCCATCGACAACCGTTTTCCGATCGTCAATCGCCTGACTTTCTCCCACTAAAACGACCAACCACCCTCGTTCAACATGCATCGACCATTCGCTTTAACCGCAAATACTCGAAACCTGAGGTCGAGCGGATGAAACGCCGACACGATCGCCACTCCCTGCTGGTCGACGAAGTCTACGCGTTATTGAGCAGAGCACTCCAAAGCAGCTGGACACCCCTTGGTGCTTTTCGCGATATTTCTGGTGATAAGGCGTCTTCAGTTTCAGCCGGAAGTTCCGGCCGTCATCCGGTCGGGCTCGTGCAAAACCCGGACCACCGGCTCTTTGGTGGATCGGGGCACCGTCATGAAATGGGTGCGGGTTATGACTTCCGCAGGCGCCGGAGGTGCCAGATAGAAACCCTGGCCAAAATCGCAGCCGAGATTGAGCAAAGCATCGAATACATCCGCAGACTCGATGCCTTCAGCGACCGTACGCGCGCCGATGCCCTTGGCTAGGCGGATAATGCCCGACACGATCGAGTAGTCGCGGCTGCCGTGCGATCTGGCAAGTGCAGTGTCACCGAAAACACCGCAGAAACCTTTGTTAGCTCGGTTAGTGGTGGGGCAAGTAGCTGATCTGTCGAAGTGAAAACGGATTGAAGAGGAGGGCGGGATTTCTTCGATTGGCCTGTGCTTCGGTCAGCGGATGGCCGGGCTGGCGTTAAACGAATCCCGCGACGTAACGCCATGGATGGCAAGTACGGAAGGATTGATAGGAGGGTAGGAGCCCGCTTGCGGGCGAACCCTTATCCCGAACCCCGGCGCCTTAACGGGCTAGTCCCAATAAAAACCCGATCTACGGCAGTTCACGCCCCAACCAGTCACGGTAGAAGACTTCCAGGTTCGGCTTGAAATTGACCAGGATCGGGTAGCCCGGTGGTACCGCATCGACTTCGAGCTGACGGGTGCAATCGGGGCAGAAGAATTCCCGGATCTCGTTTTTCTCCGGATCCGGGCAGCGCGGACCGGGGTAGATCTCGCCGAGACTCTCCTCGGTATCGCGCACGTTGATGAGCGCGTTGGTCTTCCAGTTCTCCCGGTAATCGCCGAGTTCATATCCGCAGAGACACTTCACCGCGTAGACCCCCTCGGCGTTCTTGACGATCATGAGATACGGACTCAAGGGCAGGACGATGGGCTCGTCCCATTCCACCCGCGACTGCAGGACCTCGATGTAGGTATCGAAGCGTTGCGGGTCTTTGTAGGACGATTGTATGTGATGTACGTCGTCCCACGGCAGTTCGCCGTCTATCAACTGGCCCAGTGTGGCCCGGTCCAGTTCTACGATTTGTCCACTCATGTTCAGAACTCCAAGGGATCGTCGGCGACGCGGGATTTACCGGAACGCAGGGCGACCGGATTGACGTCGCGTATCGACGGAATATCGAATGTGAATGTTTCGTCGAAGCCCCAGAATTCTCGGTATTCCCTGATCCATTTCTCGGAATGAGAGCTGACGTCTTTGTATATTTCGAGCGCGACGGTGGGCAGATCGTATTTTTCGATACGTGCCCGCTGCTGCTTGATCCATTCCTTGCCCGGTACGCCCTTTGACTTGCGCGCGTCGAGTATCGACTGGCGGCGAGCCGCGGTTGCTTCGCGGTTGACCACGTAGCAGTCTTCCGCCTCGTCGCGTTCGATGACGGCGCCACAGATCTGCTCGACCATCTTCGGCGTCACGATGCCGTTCTCGAGATCCTTCTCGATCAGGGCCGCATCGCGATCGAGCGGATCGCCGAAACCGCCCATGCCCCGGTACTGCATCAACAGCACGTCGCCTTCGGTCATCGGTTTGTCCGCCGTCATGTTGCCGTGCGAGATCTTGCAATCGCTGTTGATGAGCCGCGTGATCTCCGGATCACAGGGGTCGGGGCCTTCGCCGGTTGGTAATTCGTCCTGATTGGCGATGCGTTTCTTGATATCCGTGTCCGTCAGGAGGTAGATGTAATGAATCTTGCCGGGATAGCCGCCGAACAGGCCCTGGTGATCGAAAGCCCGCGCCTGGCATAGCTCGGTCGTCAACACCAGTTGATTGGAGCGGTGGGTCATGAGGCATGACTGCCAGCCGTTGCCACCGCGGTATTTACCGAAGCCGTGACAGTTTGGCAGGATCTTGCGGGACAGATACAGCTGTGGAAATAATTGTTCCCAGATTTCGGCGTTACCCATGTCGGATTCCGGGTTCCACAGCACGTAGCCGAAATCAATGCCGTCCGCGATGCCGCGCGCACCGCTGCCCTGGGCTGCAAGTTCGAAATTCGTGCCGCCAAAGACTTTCCCATACTGATCGATGCCGCCGGCGTCGTAGCAGGGCGTCAACGCACCGAAGAGGAAGGTTTCCTCGACGAATCCGCGCATGTAAGTCGACCGCGCCATCATGCGGTACCAGTTGGCCCAGCTCGGCATGACCAGATTCCAGCCGAGCGAGGTGGACGCATACTTATTGTCGGGCCAGGCGACCGTGCCTTTGGAGAACTTGAGTTCGCAGGCGAGCACGCTGCCGTGGTTGATACGGCCGTCGATGTTCAAGGCCTGCGACATGGAGACGAACAGACCGCCTTCGAGCGCCGCGGGCGTGCCATTCCCCGACCAGTAGCGCCAGGAACCGAAGCCGTCGAAATCGATGGTCATCTTGCCGTCGCCGTCGATCTCCATCTCCATCGGCTCGATGATGGTGACGTCGCCGTCGGCCAGGGGCGAGAGGCCCGGTGCGCCTTCCATCATCTGGTCGCAGGTGGTGACTTCCTTGTAGGTCCCGGGGATCAGCATCGTCTTGACGCGTTCGAGCTGAGCCCGGCGGGCGCCCTCGATGTATTCATTGGTCGCCTGTTTGTAGTAATCGGTGCCGAATTCCTTGATCGTCTCGAGCACTTGGTCCCGCGCGCCCAGGGCACCGGTGACGCGCGCCTTGGTGTCGAGGATCCACAGGTCGGGCGAACGCACGCTGCGCTCGGCGCGAACCTCGTAATACTTGTAGATCTGATCGTTCTCGCCGATGCGTTCGGCGCAGATAATCAGCCCCTCGGTGAAACGTTCCGACGATAGCACCGGCATGCTGCCCGGCGTAATGCCGCCGACTTCGAGCACGTGCGTGACCATGCCGGCCCAGCCCAGCAACTCGCCGTCCTGGAAAATCGGGGTGAGGTCCATGACGTCCGGTATGTGTACACCGCCGATGTAGGTGTCGTTGTTCTCGAAGATGTCGCCATGCTTGATGCCCGGATCCACTTCGTAGTCGTGGGCGAGCATCCATTTGATGAAGCGGCTCATGGTGTGGACATGGACCATGATGCCGCCCGAGAAGACAATCGCATCGCCTTCGGGCGTGTAAAGGCCCACGACCGATTCGCCGACTTCGCGGGTTCCCGGCGAGCAGGCGACGCGAGAGCCGACCTTTTGCGAGCCAATGACGATCGACTGCAATCTCGAATAGAGCAATTCGTAGCGGATGACGTCCTCTTCTTCCAATGCAAGCTTTTCAACACCGTTGTAGTGGCCGGTGGATTCAAACAAACGCTTAGAATTTTCCATTCGCGCGCGCAGTGAGAATTGAACAGTCGATTCTTCCAGGGGACGTGTTGCACTCATGCTTAAATGCTCCTGTCGATCGGGGAACGATTAAATATTTTCCAACCACACGAACCGGCGCGCGTCCATGCGTGCTTTCCGGGTCGGCGGCACGAGCAGGGTCGTTGCCGGATGCTCGAGAATGGCGAGACCCGCAACGATATTGCCTGGCTGCATGCTGTCCATGTCGTAAATGCCCGCTTTCTGCCAGGACTGCTCGAAGTAGACCTCACGCTCGCCCTTGTGGGCGGCTTCGGGCGGCGTCGCGCCCTGCAATGGAAGCACGGGGAACTCGGGTTTGCGCGTCTCGATGGACGCGACCAGCGCGACCTGGAAGATCGCATACCCGGCCTTGGAATACCGTGCCGCTTTCGCGAACATCTTGGTGTAGAGATCTTCAAAGCTGTCCAGCAGGTGGTTGACGTTTTCGACCGTGCCCTGCCAGTCGCCATCAAACGGCACCTCGACCTCGTCGAGTTGCCCGCCGTAGCGCACGAAGGCGATGCGGCGGTATTCGATCTTCGAGAGGTCCATGCCTTCGCGTTCGAAGCTTTCGTGCGCCTCGGCTTCGAGATCATTCCAGAGATCGGTCAGACCCTTAGCCACCGTTTCCCTGGTTGCTTGATCGGCGGTTTGCGGCAAGGCAAAAAGACTCGAGCGCGTGTATCGGTGCGAATAATCGGTCGTTGTACAACCGAAAGCCGAGAACGCGGCCGCGAAGGGGAAGGTCACGACGCCCTTGAACGGCTGGTTTTCTGACACTCCGGCGAGTATCAGCGGCCCGGCTCCGCCGTAGCCCATGATGACGTAGTCGGCGACGTCGCCGCCGCGGACGTGGATCGCCCGCTGGGTCGCGTCTTGCGCCTGCTGCAGCCAAAGCTTGAGGATACCGTCGGCGGCGTCGTAGACGTCGAGCCCAATCTTCGATGCGATTTGTTTCTCAAGTTCTTCCTTGGCCGCCGGGATGTTCAGCACGACCTTGCCGCCCAAGAAATTATCCTTGTTGAGGTAGCCGTTGATCGCGAGGCAGTCCGTCACTGTCGGTTGGCGGTTGCCGCGATCGAAGCACACGGGTCCAGGGTTGGCACCGGCGCCTTCCGGACCCATGACGATGCGGTTGGTGATCGGGTCGACCGAGAGGTAAAGGCCAGCGCCGCCGCGGATGCTGTCGAGTTCGATGCTCGGCAGCGCCAGACGGAAGCGGGCGATCTCGGGCTCGTTGTTGAGGTTGAAGGTCGCGTTCGTAATGAGACCGAAGTCGTAGCTAGTGCCCCCCATGTCGACGGCGAGGACGTTTTTCTCACCCAGGATCTGCGCGATGTAATGCGCGCCCAGCATGCCGCCGATGGGACCTGAAATCAGCGTTTCGTGCAGCCGCGGGTGGCGGATATTGGCGAGGCCGCCGTAGGAAAGCATGGTCGTCAATTGTTTGCGATAACCCCTATTCTTGGCGCTGTCCTCCACGCTGTGAAGCTGCTTGCGTACCGGGTCCGCGGCGTAGGCTTCGATGGTGGTCGCGTTTACGCGTTGGTTCTCGCGGATCACCGGTCGGACATGCGACGAGATGTAGATCGGGATTTCGATCCCTCTTTCGGCCATGACCTCGCGACAGATCGCTTCCATGCGCTGTTCGTTGTGCGGGTTCGCATAGGCGTGCAGAAAGCAGATGGCGATGCCTTCCAGATCATGGTCGAGCAATTCTTCGACTGCGCGCCGTGCATCCTTTTCATAAAGCGGGATCGGGATATCGCCGAACATGTCGGTCCGCTCCGACACGCCGCGAACGCGCCGCCGGGGAATCAAGGGCTCATTGTGTACGTGGGTCGTAGAATGCAGGCGATCGGCGTGCGAATACCCGGACCAGACCTGCCGCCCCTGTTCCATCAGAAGGATATCTTCGAAGCCCTTTGAGGTAATGAGTCCCACTTTCTTGCCGGTGCGTGTCAGCAAGGTGTTGATCATGGTGGTGCCGGAATAGACGGCGACTTCGAACTGTGTAAAGGCTTCGCGCTCGTCGAGGTCCCATTGCTCGAAAGCGTCTTCAGCAGATTCGATGAAGCCCTCGGATTCATCCCAAGGCGTGGTCGGCGCCTTGCCGATGACGAAATTGCCCTCGCTGTCGACGAGGAAGGTATCGGTCATGGTGCCACCCGCATCCATGGCGAGTCCGAGTACTTGTCGCGACATACTTAAGGCTCTCCCTAGTAAGATTCAATTCACAGCCGGTGTACCGGCTGCCCTGGACCTTGGGTAGCAACCGTGCATTCTAGCTTTCATTCCCGCAGCGCGCTGCATTTTTGCTGCAAAGCAACAAAAATGCAATACCCTCGCGTCACCGCTTTCACGCCACCACGCCATTCCCTTTCAGCGCCGCAAACTCGTCCGCGAATCCCCAATCTCTCAACACCGCCTCGGTGTCGCTCCCGTGGGCCGACGGCGGTTTCTGGATCTTCCCCGGCGTACGGCTGAAACGCGGCGCGGGAGCGGGCTGCACGACCCCATTCTCCGTAACAAAGGTCTGGCGCGCGACATTGTGCGGGTGCTTGGGCGCCTCGCTCAGGGTGAGCACCGGGGCGAAGCAGATGTCCGTGCCCTCGAGGACCTCGCACCATTCATCGCGCGTCTTGGTTTTGATCAGATCCGCCATCTTGACCGACATGTCTGTCCATTGCGTACGGTCCCGGTGTGCGGTGTGGTCCGGATCTTCGAAGCCAGTGCGTTCCAGCAGTTCCGCGTAGAATTTCGATTCGATCGAAGCGATCGAAATATAGCGGCCATCGGCGGTTTCGTAGGCGTCGTAGAAATGCGCGCCGCCGTCCAAGATGTTGCTCTCGCGATCGTCGGTCCACAGGCCCGCGGCGTGCATGCCGTAGAGGGCAGTCATCAAAGTTGCCACGCCGTCGGTCATCGCTGCGTCGACGACCTGCCCCTGTCCCGATTTCTGCGCTTCGAGCAGCGCCGCCACGACGCCCAGCGCAAGCAGCATGCCGCCGCCGCCGAAATCACCGACCAGATTCAGCGGTGGGGAGGGCGGCTGGTCTTTGCGGCCGATGGGATAGCCGGCACCGGCCAGTGAAATGTAGTTGATGTCGTGGCCGGCCGCCTTGGCCAGCGGGCCGTCCTGGCCCCAACCCGTGACGCGGCCATACACCAGTTTCGGATTGCGCTTCAAGCAATCGTCGGGTCCGAGACCGAGCCGCTCGGTCACCCCCGCGCGAAATCCCTCGATGAGCGCATCCGATGCATCGACCATGCGCAGGATCAATTCGACCCCTTCGGGGTTTTTCAGATTCACGGCGATCGAGCGGCGGCTGCGATCGAGCAGGGCGTACTTGGGGTCCATCTTTATACCTAAGCCGGCGTCGACCAGGCGGTCCACGCGCACGACCTCGGCGCCCATGTCCGCCAGCAACATGGCGCACATGGGATTGGGGCCGATTCCGGCCAGTTCGATCACTTTATATCCGACTAAGGGTCCGCTTGCGGTCATCAACCTGTCCTCTCGAATCTGTTTATAGATGTATACGGGAATGGCGGAATTAGAGCACAAACGCTATCCGGTAAAACGATGGCGCGATTATTCGCCCGCAAGCGGGCTTCGACGGCGTGGAACGAACGCTCCGTAGGAGCCCGCTTGCGGGCGAATCTACATGGCGCGCGTCAAGGCGGCCCGTATCCGCCGCCGCCCGGTGTTTCAATCACGATCACGTCACCTGCGTTAACCTCAGCACGGGCATTTCCCGGTAGTTCCTCCGTGACGCCCGAGACGCGCTCGATCCAGTTTCGGCCGGTCTCGCCGGGGCCGCCGCCGGCCATGCCGTAAGGCGGTACGCGGCGATGGCCGGACAGGATTGAAACGGTCATGGGTTCGAGGAATCTCAGCGCGCGGTGCACGCCGTTGCCGCCGGAATAGGTCCCGGTGCCGCCGCTACCCTGCCGGATCGAAAAATTTTCCAGCCGTACCGGAAAGCGCCACTCCAGCACTTCGGGATCGGTCAGGCGCGTGTTTGTCATGTGGGTGTGGATCGCGTCCGTGCCGTTGAAATCGGGTCCGGCCCCGGCGCCGCCGCAGATCGTTTCGTAGTACTGGTGGGTGTCATTGCCGAAGGTGAAGTTGTTCATTGTGCCCTGCGCCGCAGCCATGACGCCGAGCGCGCCGTAAAGACAATCGGTAATGCACTGCGAGGTTTCGACGTTACCGGCTACCACGGCGCCGGGCGGCCGCGGATTCAGCATGCTGCCCTCCGGAATGATCAGGCGCACCGGTTTCAGGCAGCCGTCATTCAGCGGAATATCTAGGTCGACGAGGCTGCGCAGGACATAGATGACTGCAGCGCGGCTGATGGCTGCCGGGGCGTTGAAGTTGTCATCCGTCTGTAGCGAGGTCCCGGTGAAGTCGATCCGGGCCTCATGTTTCTCACGATCGATGTCGATTTTGACGCAGACCAGATTGCCGTCGTCCATGGGGTATTCGAATCTGCCGGAGTGCAGGTGTTCGAGCAGGCGGCGCACGGAGGCCTCGGCGTTATCCTGCACGTGTTGCATATAGGCATGCACCACCTTGAGGCCATAGTGGGCGACCATGGCACGAAGTTCCTGCACGCCTTTTTCATTGGCTGCGATCTGAGCCTTGATGTCCGCCACGTTCTGATCGGGATTCCGCGTCGGATAGGTCCCACCGCCCAGGAGTTCGTAGAGCGCTCGATCACGGAACATGCCCGCTTCGACTAAGAGGAAGTTGTCGATCAGCACGCCTTCATCGTCAAGAGTACGGCTATCCGGCGGCATCGATCCGGGCGTGGTACCGCCGATGTCCGCCTGGTGCCCGCGCGAGGCGACGAAGAAGAGGATATCGCCTTCCTGCACCGTTCCCGGCTCGCCGAAGACGGGCGTGATCACGGTTACGTCCGGCAGATGCGTGCCGCCGTGGTAGGGATCGTTCAGCATGTAGGCGTGGCCCGGCTGCATGCTGCCCAGGCGCGCCTGCTGGACGTAGCGAACGCTTTCACCCATCGAGCCCAGGTGCACGGGAATGTGCGGGGCGTTCGCGATCAGCTGTCCGGCGGCATCGAAAATCGCGCATGAGAAATCGAGGCGCTCCTTGATGTTCACGGAGTACGCCGTGTTCTGCAGCGCGGCCCCCATCTGCTCCGCGATCGACATGAAGAGGTTGTTGAATACTTCGAGCATGATCGGATCGGCATCGGTGCCGAGGCTGGTCTCGCGTGCTAGCGGCTTGATCCGCTCGATGATCATGGTGGCGCCGTGCCCTACAGTGCAGGCCCAGCCGGGTTCCACCACCGTGGTGCCCGTCGGTTCGATGATGATCGCGGGACCTGTGACCAAGGTGCCGGGAGACAGGGCGTCCCGATCGAAAAACGGTGTATCGTGAAAGCGGCCGCCCGTGAAGACGGGCTTGACCAGTATTGGTTCGGGCGAACGCAAGAGCGTTGCATCGCCGTCTACGATCGACACCTTTTCGAGCACCTCTTCCGTGGCGCCGACGGCTTCGATCGCGACTGCTTCGACCATCAGGATCTTGTCTGGGAGGGTGAAGCCGTACTGGGCGTGGTGCTTCTCCTCGAATCGTGCCCGGATCGCTCGCGCGTTGCCGAACGCGACGATGATAGCCGTGTCCGAACCGCCGTAACGGACGTGTACTTTGTGCTGTATCGACACCTGTTCAGCGTTGAGCCCCTGGGTGGTCAATTCGACCTGCGCTTCGCTTTCCAGTTCTCTAAGCGCCGCTTCCAGGCGCGGGATCAGCGGCGCATCCAGTTCCGCCTCGACTGCACGTTCGCGCAGCGCGCGTATGTCCGCAAGCCCCATCCCGTACGCCGACAGTACGCCCGCGAAGGGATGCAGAAAGATGCGCGTCATGCCGAGCGCATCGGCGACGTGACAGGCATGCTGCCCACCGGCGCCGCCGAAACAGTTGAGGGTGTATCCGGTGACGTCGTAACCGCGCTGTACTGAGATTTCCTTGATGGCGTTCGCCATGTTTTCGACCGCGATGCGCAAGAAACCCTCGGCGATCGCCTCCGCGCTTTGACCGCTGCCCGTTGCCGCATTGATCTCTTGAGCGAATCGCTTGAATTCGATACCTACGATGTCTACGTCGAGGGGTTCGTCGGCGTCCGGGCCGAACTGGGACGGAAAAAAGCGCTGATCGAGTTTGCCGAGCATTACATTGCAATCGGTCAAAGCGAGCGGACCGCCGCGGCGGTAGCAGGCGGGCCCGGGGTTTGCGCCCGCGGAGTCGGGACCGACCCGCAGGCGCATGCCATCGAAATGCAGGATGGAGCCGCCGCCTGCGGCGACGGTGTGGATACGCATGATCGGGACCTGCATGCGTACCCCCGCGACCTTGGTGTCAAACGCCCGTTCGAAAGTGCCCGCGTAATGCGAGACATCGGTCGAGGTGCCGCCCATGTCGAAGCTGATGATCTTGTCGAAGCCGGCCTGTTCACTGGTGCGCACCGCCCCGATGATGCCGCCCGCGGGACCGGACAGGATGCTGTCCTTGCCCTGGAACAGGCGCGCATCCGTGAGTCCGCCGTTCGACTGCATGAACATCAGGCGCACCCCATCGAGTTCGCCCGCCACCAGATCGACGTAACGTTTCAAGATAGGCGTCAAGTAGGCGTCGACGACGGTGGTGTCGCCGCGGCTGACGAACTTCATCAGCGGGCTGACTTCGTGCGAAACCGAGATCTGCGTGAACCCGATGTCGCGGGCTATCGCGGCCAGACGTGCTTCGTGAGCGTGGTAGCGATAGCCGTGGAGCAATACGATCGCAATCGATCGAATGCCACCGGCGTAGGCTTCGAGCAAAGCGGCGCGCGCCTGCCCTTGGTCGAGCGTAGTGAGTACCTCGCCGTCCGCGCCGACCCGCTCGTTGATCTCGATGACCTGCTCGTAGAGCATTTCCGGCAGCACTATTTGTCGGGCGAAAAGGTCGGGCCGATTCTGGTAGCCGATGCGCAAGGCGTCCCGGAAACCGCGCGTGACGGCAAGCACCGTTCGTTCGCCCTTGCGCTCGAGCAGCGCATTCGTGGCGACCGTGGTGCCCATCTTGACGGCTTCGATCGAGGCGCCCGGTATGGCTGCGTCGGGCGCGATACCGAGCAGATCACGAATGCCCTGGATCGCAGCGTCTTCGTACTGTTCGGGATTTTCCGACAGCAGTTTGTAGGTCACCAACTCACCGTTGGGGCGCCGAGCGACGAGGTCAGTAAACGTGCCGCCGCGATCGATCCAGAATTGCCACCCGCGCGGTTCCCGCCGCTTTTTGGGTTCGAGTACTTCGTTCATCGCCTTGCTGGTCTACACCCTCGATCAATTCCAATCCTCGGATTTTAGTGCCCAAAAACTTACCACGGTCGGATGCACAAAAAAACGATGGCACGTGGATCGTGATCCAGAGGTATACTCTGGATTCTATTTCGAGAGCCCAATTAAACCCAAAGAGGAGGCATCATGACTTGTGTAGTATTACTCGAACTCCAGGTAAAAGAAGAGGCGGTCGAAGGATTGATGGGGGGTCTTAAAGACATTTTCCCGGACACCCGCGCTTACGATGGGTGCATTGATGTCTACGCGTCTCAGGACCAGGACAATCCCACCACAATCGTCATGGTCGAAAGATGGGAATCCCGCGCACACTATGAGAAGTACTTCGCCTGGCGCACGGAACGCGGCGACATCGAAAACATGTCGCAGGCACTCTCGGGGCCGCCGAGCATCCGGTATTTCGATCCGATCGGCGCCTGATCCGCGATGTAACTACCGGCGAATGATCGATCATCCGCCGGTAGGTTTCGCCTCCACGATCGCGCTTGCCGTTTCTTGAATTACCCGTCACGCGGGCCTTGTTGCGACGCGGCTAGTCGCCGCCGGACGACAGCACGCTTTTAGTCGCAATCGCTAACAGAACGACGACCAGAATCACACTCGGCAAACCTAGTAGGAAGCCAATAATGCCGGTGATGTCTGATTCGCCGAGCGGGTTGTCGCCCAGGGTGAGTGCTCGATTCCCCGACGCGTTCCCGAGCCAGTAGAAAACCGTGAAGGACCACGCGATGTAAATAAACCCGTAGGCCGTGACACGCTGCATCAAGGGAGTTAGACGCAGCGTCGGCAGCGCCAAGGCAATAACGATTACCAATATGCCGTTCAAAGCGCCGCCGGTATGAGCTCTGACCCAACCTTCGCTCGTGCCGTATATGGCGAGAGGCACGATTTTCCCCGGCCAGATCTCGATTCCGCCAAGCAACAAAAACATCAACATGAATCCGGCGAACATCGAAGCCAGGACGACCAGCAGGCCGTTTCCGATCATGATTCGTTGCAGTCGTTCCATGGTATTTCTCTCTTTCGTAGCCCGTTTCCCGGTTAACTCGCCTATTGCATGAAGGACGGCGGATGCCGGCTGAGGATAGGTGCGTCTGGGTGAGCGGCGTAGCCGCGAACGCCGGGCCATGGATGGCCTGGCTGGACTTCGAGCGGAGCAGGGATTGCGCAGCGAAGAAGCCGGTCTGGAACTCGAGTCTGAGATGTAGCTATGGCGAGAGTGAAGACCAAGTCCAGGCGTGCATGGACCAGCCGGAGCCGTCGTAGGTCGCAAGCGACGGTACCAATTGCGAGGTAGTCGAACATCGTCGAATGACCTGATTAATCCTGTTTGCTCAACAACTTCTCTGAGCGCCGAGACCGCCTTCGTGCAATAGGCGGGTTAATCAGCTTGCCGGCCCGTGAACGGCACCGGCATGTCCGGATGATCCGTGTCGACGAGGGGCAGCGGGGCATCGGACGGCAAGCTTGCATGGCCGGCTATCCAGTCTTTCATCCACTTCGGGTCGTCTTCGCATCGCGGGTTATACCGTGGCAGCAGTGCGCGCAGGAAATACGGCCCGACATTGCGGATAACGGCGAAAATTTCGCGAACAATTTCGGCGATCCACTTTGGAGGATAGAGCTTACCGTCTTTCTTCAGGGCGACAAGCATACCGATTACCGCAAACCCGACGACGTGAAAAGAACCGTGGAAGACGCCTATGGCCCGTGGCAGGTATTGGCCCGAATAAGCCATATAGGCGTCGAACGCGACCGTTTTGTGTTCTGTCTCCTCCACCATATGCATGAGCCAGAACGAAGTCAGGTGCGGCGACGCGCCCGCGAAGAGTTGTATTCTCTTACTGATGAGCCAATGGGTGAAGCCGTTGGTCATGGTCTCGAATCCGGCGTTGTATGCAAGCCGTGTGCGCAAGCTTTTCTTTGACAAGCGGTCATATGACGCAGCCAGGCGAGCTTCCACCCCGGCGAACTCGGGATAGCCGTTAGCCCTTAACAACTCGTTTATGCGCCTGTGGCATTGATAATGGCGCGCTTCCTGGCCATTGAAGCCGCGCATGTCTTCGAGTAACTCGGGCTCGCTGATATATGCACTCGCCTCTTGATTCGTTTTTATCATATAGGGCTCTAGATATGGCATGGTTAGAGAAATGCCGTTAAACAGGTGAGAGCGGGCGTTTTTGTGCGGAACCCATACCGGATCGAGGTCGTCCGGGAATTCGAATGCGAATGGCCGCACGATGATCTCGTCGACCTCCTTGGGTTCGTAACGATATTTTCGACGATTCGTTCGGTGCGTCTCATCTTGCTTGGTCACCACAATGCCGCCACCGTCGTTCTGGAGTGTGAGAACATTAAATCACAGACGCCATGGGCGTGCGATGTTGCAATACCGCTGCGACTCTACGATCGGGAATAGGGGTAAAGATGCCAGGCACAATCGAGAGGTCCTTCGCGACATTCTCGGCAAGAGTGCGAACGAAATCGAGACTTTCGAGAACGACGGTCTCCTGCACAGCGGTGAGGTCTAGTCGGTACTAATCGCGTCCGTTTCATCGCCCCTCGAAACTTACGCAATGAACTCAGCGGTCAACTCGAGGAACCCTTCAAGCTGGTCATGGTGAACCCAATGACCCGCGTTTTCGAAACCGACCGTCCGTGCGTTCCGAAAATGAGCGACCCTCCCATCTATTGCCGGGTCTGACGCCCAGCTTTCCTTCCCATTGACCAGCAGGGTCGGGCAGGTAATGCGATTCCATAATCCGTGCAGCTCCGGTACCGGCACGTCATAAGGCGGCCAGGAGCGGACGTAGTTGTCGAATTTCCAGGAGAAGCTGCCATCCTCGTTCTGATTAATGCCATGCACGGTCAAATGGCGGGCCTGTTCGGGAGAGAGATGCTTATTCTCGGCCTGCATGCGCTTAAAGGCTTCCTCGATCGTGCCATAGCGCCGCGGCACTCGCCCCGCGAAGCCCCGCTTTTCGTCGATCCACGCCCGCATCCGGTCATCCAGAGTCCGGCCCGCCCGCTTCGCCAGCAGTTCCGGTGACAAGCCCAAGCCTTCGATCGCCACCAGCCTGTGCACTGCGTCGGGATAGATGCCGGTGTAGCGCAGCGCGATATTGCCGCCCAGCGAATGGCCGATGAGGGTGACCGGCGCCAGGTTTTGCTGATGGATGAGCTGTGCCAGGTCGTAGACATAGCCCGCCATGTCGTATTGACCGTCGGCTGACCATTCGCTGTCGCCGTGGCCGCGTAGATCAGGGGCGATCACATGCCAGCTTTCGCGCAGAGCGAGCGCGACCCAATCCCAGTTCCGGCAGTGATCGCGACCGCCATGAACCAGCAACAGAGGCTTTGCGGTCGGATTTCCCCAATCGACGTAGTGCAGTCGCAGGCGTTGCGAAAAGTAACTGTGCGACGTGGGGCCTGATATCTCATCGGACATAAGAAATTCTCGTGTACGGTAATCGCCGTTAAGATTAGAACGGTTTTCGGGTCCGGAAAAGGATGTACGTAGCCGGTGTGACTATTTATAAACTACTCGGGCTCCTTACTACTTGCTCAACGGATCACCGTTTAGGCGTCGCGCATCTAGGGCCCAGCGGTAATCGCCGATCCTCGCAATAGTGCTTGTTCTGGTGGCCGGAGATTCTCAGGCTCGCGAATCCTTCGTTGCTGGTCACATCAAGGTGTGCCCTGAATACTCCCTCATGGGGGGCATTTGTTGACAGTGGTCCTTGTGGATCGAAACTGAAGAGGATCATGCAACTACCACCATTCGCCAGGGTGAACGGGCAGCCGTGGGCGACGATCTTGAAGTTCGCGTCATCGAGCGTGACGGTGATGTCCGTAAATTGCTCACCTACGGCAGATCGGACGTGCGCAATTTCTACCACGGGCAGGCTCGTTCGATAGCCGAAATCGAATTCAGTAATCGTTTCGAACGCAAAGAAATCGGCGAAGAATAAATCGGCCGTCGCCGAATGTGCGGCAATAGAACATGCAAAGAGCATTGCTGGGGCCATTTTTCCCACTGGAGCCCTCTTATGGCACCAGCCGTATAGAACGGCTCGTAGTCTACTATAGGAAATATGAGCAAGCCGACTGGTGGAACCGTGGCTGGAGTCGCACGGAGAAAATCGAATTGTTTCGACTAAAACCTTCAACGGCGAACGGATGAAAGCATCGATTAAGCTAATTGCAGCCCTTTGGCTCATCCCGAGTCTCGCAATCCATGGCGCGGAGCTGAACCTGGAAGCAAACGACGGGAACGCGCCGGTGATGCAATGCATCGAGTGGTCGGAGTTCGTACAATCGATGGCGGATACCGGGATAGAGCGCTTTCTGGTGCTCGCTAGGGAATACATTCAGCAATCGAAATGGCCCTTCGTCGAACTTGCCGGAAAGTTCGTGCAAGTCAACCATCTCGATGGCAGCCGCGTGGCCGGCGCAATGGCATTCATTGAGTGCCGGGGGATCCCGTGACGTAAAATGGGGTCGACCAAAACGAAAGAGCGAATGATTCTCAAAATCAAGGTAAGGCTTGAAGCACAGTTGCGCGAAAACTAATAGCGAAGCACACGGGAGTCCCGAGAAATGACCGTCACAAAAGAAGAACTATTGGAACGAACGACTTCCCTGCTTCCTGCGATCGCATCGCGTGCCCAGCAGAGCGAAGAACAACGCCGACCCCACGACGACTCTATCCGGGAGCTGATCGACGCCGGGGTGATGCAATCCCTCGTGCCCCAACGGTTCGGCGGGCACGAACTCGGTCTGGACACATTGGCCGGCGTCGGGCGTTTGGTCAGCAGCGCTTGCGTGTCCACCGGTTGGGTTACCGCGTTTTATCTCGGCCACAACTGGATGCTCACCAAATTCTCGGAACAAGTGCAGCGTGAAGTTTTTGCCGATCGCCCGTTTGCGTTGACTCCGATTCAACCGTCGCCGAACGTAGAGATCAAAAAGGTGGCCGGCGGCTACGAGATCAGCGGTCGTTCGAACTTCAGCTCGGGCATCATGCACGCCGACTGGGTCGTTGTTGCCAAAGCCGGGGGCGAGGATGCGCGAGCATTCGTGGTCCCGGTCAGTGACGTCGAAATCGACGACGTGTGGTTCATGAGCGGGATGGCGGGAACGGGCAGCAACGATATCGTGGTCGATCAATTGTTCGTGCCCGAATATCGATCCCTGCCGACCGAGGCGCTTTTCAACAGCACCGAATCGATCCACGAGAACCCGATTTATTCGATTCCACTGATGCCGTTCATTTACTGCGAGGTGATGGGCGTTTATTGCGGCGGGCTTGAAGGCGCAACCGCAGCCTACGACACCTTCGTGCAGAACAAGAGGATGACCTGGGGCGGAGACTTACTGGCCAAGAAGCAGGCGACACACATCAACCTCGGCGCGGCCCATGCCCAGGCCCGGGCCGCCCGATTGTTATTGGATCGACTCACCCAGGATACTCAAGAGATCGCAGAAAAGCGGGATTTCAACCTGCACGCGCGCCTCGACCTAAAGCTGCGGGCCGGCTACATCGCGAATCTGTGCCGCGAAGGGGTCAACGAAATGATGGCTCGCGCCGGGACCCGAAGTTTTCAGATTGAAGCGCCGTTGCAGCGTTATTTTCGCGATCTCAATACGCTGGCCACCCACGCTTTCCTAGACTGGGAGGTCTGTCGCGAACTCTATGGCCGGCACCGTCTCGGCCTCGAACCCAATCACCCGCTGTTCTGAAAGCATGTGAAAGGGGCATGTGAAAGGGGCATGTGAAAGAGGTCATGTCTTCACTATCTATCTACAACCGGACCCGCTCACTTCGCACTGCAAGCACGTGCAATCAGTGTTCGCTCGATACGGATATCAAACAATCGGCGACGCATGTTGGGCGCAATGAATGGCCCGCAGAGAATTTCGAGGACGCCCGGAAATGGAGGCAGCCACCGAAAGCACGGCTGATGGGCTTTGATTTTGTATAAAGTGAAGACTTGACCTTTTCATTAGGGACACCGAGATGCCCGTTACGAATTGCCTGACTGTGTCAATGCTCGAGATTGGAATGAAGCACCAAGTGGAGCTTTCATTTTCGCACGAGCAGATTGAACGCTACTGTGAGTTATCCGGTGATAGGAATGCCATCCATCGGGACGTGGCCGCCGCGCAACTTCGATTCCCCGACGTCGACGACATCGTCGTTCCCGGGGGATTGATCCAGATTACGGTAACTGGCTTGTTCGGAACGGCTTTCCCGGGTGACGGGAGTCTGGGGCTGACGTTTACACCGGAGCGCTTTCGCAAACCGGTCTGCCCTGATGAAACGGTTGTCGTCACCATTGAAGTGACGAGGATACGGGGTGAGCTAGTCGAGGTGGATGTGGCGATTCACGATGCTGATGAGAATCAAATCGGCGCCGCCAGGTCACGGATTCTTGCGCCGGACGAATCCTACCACCGCTGGTGGGCGGCACAGCAGGCAGGCGCTTAACGAATTTGGATTCGGACCTTCATTTGCTGCAAGCCGACCAGCTCAGCCGGGGAACGCAGGCCTAAGCGACCATTCTTCGCTCGATACGGACATCAATTTATTGATGATGCCGATAAAGCAGAATGACCGGACCAAAGTCGATTTCGACGACGCCCGGCGATCGAGGCCATTATCGAAAGCACGGTTGGTAAAATCGACTAGCGGGTGCTAAAAAACCGCAGCGGCAAGCTCATCGAGCTCCGCCAACAGCTCCTTCTCGTCCTGTCCCCGCAACCAGAGGACCGCGGTATCGGCACCGGCCCTGGCCATCTCGCTCAATTCCGCGGCCGTGCGGAACATGCCGTCCGGTGCAAACAGCGCGATCTCCAGCGACGCCGGGTCGCGACCGAACTGCGCCGAATACTTGGCGATCTCGGCCTTGCCGTCGGCGAGTTCCTGCGGGTCGGTGCAAAACGGCAGCCAGCCATCGCCCCACTCGGCGACACGCTTGTACACGCGAGGAGAACCGATGCTGCCCAGCAGGATTGGCGGATGCGGTTTGCGGCTGGGTTTCGGAAAACAGGCCATGGGGTCGAAATCGTAGTATTTGCCGTGATATTCCGCATCATCTTCCGTCCACAAGGCCTTCATCGCGTGGATCGAATCCTTGGTCTGTGTCCAGCGGTGCGCAAAGTCTCCACCCATCGCCGTGCATTCGGGTTCATTCCAGCCGGCGCCGATCCCAAATACGAAGCGGCCGTTCGAATAGTGATCGATCGAGGCGATCTCTTTCGCCATGTGCAGCGGGTTGCGTTCGGGCACCAGCAAGATACCGGTACCAAGACGGATCGTTGAAGTCGTCGCGGACGCACGCGACAAGGCGATCAAGGGATCTGGCATCTTGAACAGGTATGCTGGCGGGGTGTCATTGGGGCCCTTGCCCGGATAATCGTCCGCGGAACCCTTCGGGATTATGGTGTGATCCGGCACCCAATAAGAATCAAAGCCAAGATCTTCGGCTCGCTTTGCTATAGCCGCCGGGTCACCCGCCGGCCGGTCGACCAGGACCTGAAATACACCGACCCCCATTCCATCTACTGTCTTCTTGGCCACCTGTCTCTCCTTACTCTGTTTCTTTATCGCTCCACCGACCTCAGTCCGGGCTCCCCATTGGACGATCCCTCGATATCGAAGGCAAGCTCGGTATTAAAACCTATCTCAATGTTATCGGCGTGTGCGTTGTGCCTTGAAAGTGCGGATGCAAGGCGCACATGCGGATAATTCTGAGACAGGTTTTACTTACCAGTCCATCGTGGCGGGCGCTTCTCGGCGAACGCTCGCGCGCCTTCCTTGCGGTCGGCCGAGGTGTAGCAGACTTTGAACGCAGGATAGGTTTTTTGGCGGCGCATGGCATCTTGCAGGCTGGGCTCGTCAAGACCGCACATCACGGTCTGCTTGGATGCCCGCGTTGCAAGCGGCGCGCAGCGGAGTATTTTCTCGCACCATTCGTTCACCGTGGCGTCCAGCGCTTGGTGATCGACGAGCTGGGTGACAAAGCCCATTCGATATCCTTCTTCGGCGCCGACCATGTCGGCGCTCAGAATGAGCCCCATCGCTTGCTTGAGGCCGATCTGGCGTGCCAGACGATGCATGCCGCCGCCCAGGGCGACCGCTCCGATTAGAGGCTCCGGGAGTCCGAACTTCGACCGGTGGGTTGCGATCAAAATGTCGCACGCCAAGGCGAGCTCGAAACCGCCGCCGACGGCGACACCATCCACCGCCGCGATCACCGGTTTGTCGAGATCGAAACGCTCGATGAGACCCGCGTATCCGCTCCTCGGGTAAACGTTCGGCTTGCTGGCTTTTGCAATCGCTTTCAAATCGCTTCCTGCAGAAAACGCCCGTTCTCCAGCCCCCGCCACCACGCACAAGTGTTGTTCGTCATTGGCGGCAAATTGGTCGAACGCTTCCTGCAATTCGTCATGCATTTTCTGGTTGATCGCGTTCAAGACTTCGGGGCGATTCAAGGTAACCCGCGTGATGGTGGCGGTCGTCACAACTTCGATATATTCAAAACTCAAGAGCGTATCCCTCTTTGCTTGGTTCTGGCGAAGATACGAAATTACGGAGCACACGACAAATGTCGAGCAGATCGCGATCGTCAACCGAGGATTGTGGCCGGGAGTATCTGCGGAATGGGAGTCTAAGGGGTGCGTAAAGTATGATGCCAGGGTCGTGTGCGCTTTTATCGATCTTTCCGCTAATAACGGTGAGATTGGCGAATTCGAGAACGAACCCTTATCAGGTCCATCCAAGATGTTTTCTGCAACCGTGCTCGGCTTCAGTCGTTTAACGCCCCCTCCCTGGCTGCTCATTGTCGTGCTCCTCACGGGGGTGATGTTGCCAGCAAGTTTTACCTGGGCGAATGAGACAGACAGCGAAACAAATGACGATAGGAATACCGCAGAGCCATATACGGATCAGCACCTCGATGAGTTCGATGCCGACGAAATACCGATTGATATCGGCGATGAACATGAAGGGCTGCCGCGGAGCTTCATCGCGAACTATCGGACCTATGTCGACGCGCGCGAGATGATCAGACCGCTGGTCGATCACGGCCTCGAATTTCTTTGGTATCAGGAAACGGATGGATACGGCAGTTTCAACGCTACATTCGAACAACTCTTTAACAACGATGGCCGACCGAATCGAGATTCTCAAGGCGAGCGGTTTCAGTTGGAAAACCGGGACTTCGTCATCAATAAGAATTATGCCGCCGATACTCGACTCGGACATTTCTGCAGTGTATCCAACAGATTGCTCGCGACGAGTTATCGGTTCTTTCTGCCGACCACCTTGTTGTAAGGCGGAACGACGCGCATCCATAGCGATCGGGCGGAGCTTAATCTCAGCGCGGGCTATATCGGCGGGCTACAAGGGACAGCAGTGCGCGGGTTTCGCACGATGTATCATTGACGTCTACTCGGGTGTAGGTGTGGTTTCGGGGGTGGCATTATGTTGACGGCGACGAAAGATCAGAACTTGGTGACGACGATCACGGGTTCATTACCGAGGCCCCATTGGTACGCGGAGAATCTCGCGGGCCGTTCTATTTCGAATGCGTATCTCGGAGACTTCAAATTCCACGAGCAGTACCGCGACGCGGTCTCGTGCTGTATCGCCGATCAACGGTGCGCGGGCCTCGATATATTCACCGACGGAGACATGCGCTTCGACATGGACCTCGGCGGGCGCGCCTGGTTCGGCTACGTGTATGACCGGATGTCCGGCATCGAGGACAGCGCCCTGCGCTCGCTGCCGTTCGGCGGTTCGCCGCGCGAGGCACAAGCGGGCGACATCTTTAATGAAATCATGGCGACGCGTCTACCGCCGCGGGTTACGGGCCCGGTGGGGCCGGGCCGACTCGAATACGATTTGGTCTGGAAGATTGCCCAGGGATTGTCTTCCCGGCCGGTTAAATTCGGCGCGTGTTCAGCACAGCTCGTCGATATGTTGGTCGTCAACGAGTTTTACAAGGATAGGGCCGAAACGGTCATGGCGCTTTCGGCAGCGAAGAACGAGGCCTACCACGCGCTTGCGGATGCCGGATGCCCGGTGATTCAGGTCGAAGAACCGTGCTTTCATTTTGTCGAGGATGTCGAATGGGAGGTGTCACCCGCGGTTTATGTGGACGCGTTCAATGTCGAAGTCGCGGGCTTGCGCGACAAGGCCGAAGTGTGGTGCCACACCTGCTGGGGCAACCCGTATGCGCAGAACCTGGGCTACGGGGCGAAATACAAACCCGTGCTGCAATATCTCGACCAACTCGACGTCGACGTGATCACCTTCGAAATGAAGTACGCCGACTATCTCGAGTTCAAGGAGGTGGCGGCGGCCGTTGGCAAGGACAAGAAGATAGCGATAGGCGTCATCTCGCACCGCAGCCTGCAGGTAGAGACGCCGGAAGAAGTCGCCGATGACATTCGTAGGGCGCTCAAGCTCGTCGACGCCGGGCGCTTGATCCTGAGTAGCGATTGCGGTTTCGGTCGCCAGGGGATCAGCCGCAAGCACGCGTTCTACAAGATGGTCTCACTGGTGCGCGGCACGAACATCGTGCGCCGCGAACTCGGTCTGGACGAAGTCTCCGTGCTGGCCGAACAAGCCAATTTGTCCTACTTGTAGTGGTTACGTTTAGTCGCGCGGTAAAGAGGGGATAGATTACCCATTTATGACGAAGCGGCTCTTTTCCCCGTTTCGCCTGCATTCGAATCAGTAAATTTTTCCCGCATCAGCCACGACTATCATTCGAGCGATGGTTATGGAGGAGAAGCGGGGAGGGGTCAGCTCGTTCATTGCCGCATGTATGCGGCAATGAACGAG
>JAYYZW010000015.1:0-7318 GCA_036339995.1 Pseudomonadota bacterium | reverse complement strand
GGTTTGAGGGCGTCGAACACCGCGTTCATGACGGCGATCGGCGCGCCGATCGCGCCTGCTTCGCCGCAGCCCTTGGCGCCCAGCGGATTGCTAGGCGTGGTGTTGTCGATCGACTCGATCTTCATCATCGGCAGATCGTGTGCGCGCGGCATGCAGTAATCGAGAAAGGTTCCGCTGATCAACTGAGCGGTGTCCGGATCGTAGATGGCATGTTCCATGAGTGCCTGTCCCACGCCTTGCGCCACGCCACCGTGAACCTGGCCTTCGACGATCATCGGGTTGATGACGACCCCAAAATCATCGCCGATGCAGTAATTGACGATATCCGTGTGCCCGGTTTCGGGATCGATTTCGACTTCACAGATATGGCAGCCGGCGGGGAAAGTGTAATTAGGCGGGTCGAAATAGGTCATCTCCTCGAGCCCGGGTTCGAGTTCTTCGAGCGGGTAGTTGCCAGGCAGATAGGCCATTTCGACCATGTCGGCGAAGGACAGGATGCGGTCCGATCCGCGGACCTTGAAATACCCGTCGATGAAGTCGATTTCATCGGCGCTGGCTTCGAGCACGTGTGCCGCGATCCTCTTGCCCTTAGCCACGACTTTGTCGAGCCCCAGGCTGAGCGCGCCGCCGGCAAGGCTGATCGATCGCGAGCCAAAGGTGCCGACGCCGAAGGGGATCTTGTCGGTGTCGCCGTGCACCACTTCCACGTTCTCGATCGAAACACTGAGCTTCTCGGCGACGACCTGGGCGAAGGAGGTCTCGTGTCCCTGGCCGTGACTGTGGGCGCCGGTCAGCACGGTGACGCTGGCGTCCGGATTAACGCGCACGGTCGTCACTTCGTAGAAAGGGACCTGCGAGCCGCCCTGGACCGCCGGCGGCGTCGGTCCCACGCCGGCGCCCTCGGTGTAGACCGAAAGGCCGATGCCGCGCAATTTGCCGCGCTCGCGGGATAGATTCCGGCGCTTGGCGAACGAATCGAAATCGATGGCGGCCAGCGCCAGGTCCATGCATTGATCGTAATCGCCGGAATCATAAATATGACCCGTGCAGACCTCGTAAGGGAAGGCGTCGGTAGGAATGAAATTGCGCCGCCTGAATTCGACCGAATCGATCCCGAGTTTTTCAGCCGCGAGTTCGACCAGGCGCTCGACGGTGTAAGTGGCTTCGGGGCGTCCGGCACCGCGATAGGCGTCCGTCGGCACGGTGTTGGTGTAGGCGATCCTGGCCTCCGAATAAACGGCGCCGATGCGATAGACACCGGACAGCATGGTGGAGTAGAGGGCTGTGGGTATCAGCGGCCCGAAGATCTGGGCGTAGGCGCCGAGGTTGGCGACGTGAGAGCTGCGGATCGCCAGGATCTTACCGTTCGAATCGACCGCCATCTCGGCACGCGTCACATGGTCGCGCCCGTGCGCGTCAGAGAGGAAGGCTTCGCTTCTGTCACTGACCCACTTGACCGGCCGCCCGGTCGTCCTGGCACCATAGATACACAGGTACTCCTCGTTGTACTGTGGGGTTTTGGATCCGAAACCGCCGCCGACATCGGGCGCAATGACCCGCAGTTTCGTTTCCGGAAGGTGTGGCATCGTCGTGCACGACGTCAAATGACGGATGAGGTGCGGATTCTGGCTGGCCAGGTAAAGTGTGTATTCGTCGCGGCCGGGGTCATAGCTTGCGAGCGCCGCGCGCGGTTCCATGGAACTCGGTGACAGACGATTCTGTACCGCGTCCAGGGCCACGATATGCGCCGCGCGGTCGAACGCCTCGTCGACGGCAGCCTTATCGCCGAACACCCAGTCGCAGCCGAGATTGCCGGGGCACTCATCCCAGATTTGGGGCGCGCCCGGCGCGAGCGCATCGGCCGCTTCAGCCACGGCGGGCAGCTCCTCGTATTCCACGGCAATGAGTTCCGCCGCATCCTTGGCCAGCAACGCACTCTCGGCGATCACCGCAGCCACGGGTTCACCGGCATAGACAACCCGGTCGGTTGGCAATATTGGATGATCCGGTGTGTACATCGCGCTGCCGTCGGCGTTCACCATCCGCTGCGCGCACGGGATATTCCCAATGCCGGCCCGTTTCAGGTCTGCGGAAGTGATCACCGCGACGACACCTTCGGCGGCCTGCGCAGCGGTCGTGTCCAATCCCAAAATGTTTGCATGTGCCGACGGCGAGCGACACACGGCGAGATAAAGTTGATGGGGTAGTGAAATATCGCCCGTGTAGCGACCTTTCCCAGTGATGAACCGCAAGTCCTCCTTGCGGCGTACCGGTTTTCCGATGCCGTGCAGTGTTTTCATTTCTTCACTCTTTCTGAAGCAACGTTCGAGTTCACCAGCCGGTCAATTCCCGGGAGCACGCATGTCCTCGGGTAAGACTTCTCCGCGGCTCACGATCAATTCGTCGTCCAGCCACAGCGAGCAGTTCTTCATCGGTAGATCGAGATGACAGGGCGTATCGTTGGCGCCGCCGAATTCGGTGTCCGGGCCCAGCGAGAACAACACGTTGCCGTCGTATGCGCGGCTGTCCATCGCGATGCCGGGCAGGTCGACCTCCCACAGCGCGTCCTCGTTCAATCCCCAGCCGATGTGAGACACGGCGTAGGCGCGCGGGTCTGCGAACCCCTCGATGTAATCCCGCAGCCGCCGCGCATCCTCCTCGCCGTTGATGTCGGTGACCTTGCCGCCGCTGATCTTGAATTCGACGGGGGTCTTAATGAATTCCTTCCACGGCAGCACGATGTCGCCCGCGTTCATGACCACGGTCCCCTCGACACCGGTTGCCGTACCGGTCGACGCGAGAAACCCGCTCGGCCAGTGATCCCAGCGACCCGGCGTGTCGGTATAGCCGTACTCGGTCAGGATGCATTCGGGCGGCGGACCGTTGAGCACCTTCAGTTCGTAGCGAAGGTCGGTGCCCGCATCATTGGTGAACCGTAAAGTCTTTGCGGCCTGCATGCGCCGCTCCGCGGCTTCCACGCGTGCCCGCATGGAAGGTTTCGGCATCAGGCGTTTCAGCACCTCGAACGGCTCGACTACCATTAATACGCGCGCTCCGGCCTTTTGAATCTCGATCTGTTCGCGCGAGAAAAGCAATAACATCAAGTCTATGACGAGGTCGGCGCCTTTGAGCGATTCCATGGCCGCGAGATCGGTACTCAATGCCGATCTGCCAAGTTCAGCGATGCGCGCTTCGGCACCGGCGTTGCCCGTCGCGGCGACGTTCACGCGAAGGGGCTCGGCGCCAAGCGCCGCCGCGGCGGCGATAAAAGCCGTCGAATATTCCTGCGCCAGCCGGCCTTCCGAAAGTACGGCGACTTTTTCGTTTGAATTAACGCCGCAAAGTGTCAGTACCTCGGCGAACAAGGCCTGCATTTCGGCAACGGGTGCAAGCTGTGCCATGTGAAAATCTCCTGCTGTTTCGAATTACGAGACAGATTTCAATTCGCCCGCAAGCGGGTTCCTACAATTCGAGATTCCGCCAACACATTGCGGGGGCTGCGTAGGAGCCCGCTTGCGGGCGACTGACGAATACCGTTACAAACGAGGAAACGTCCTATCATTCGGAACGCGTATTTAGTATTCACGCCGCAAGAAACAAACCTACCCGCTCCTGTAGCATCTCGCATTGCTCCAGCGGTGGTTCGTGACCGCATTGTGGAATCATGAAGACATCGGCTTCGGGCAGGGCCTTGCCGAACGCCTCTGCGTACGCCGGCGGAATGAGCTTGTCATTCTCACCCCAGACTACGAGGCTCGGAGCGGTCACGCGGTGAATCCGTTTTTTGAGCCCCTTGTCCGGAATGGGCCAGATGAGCTTGGCGGTGCAAGCGATGGTCCAGATGAAATCCCGGTTCCAAAGCGCCGCTTCGTCGACATCTTCCGGCGCTGCCATGCGTCGCAGCACGCGCGGCGCGGTGCGGTCGTAAAACAGCACGTCCATGATTCCCTCGAAATCCAGTGCCGTCCAGTTCGCGACGGTGTAGGGCGCATCCTCGAGCCATAATCCTATGGGCGCGATGAGCACCAGTTTTTCGATGCTCTTGGGCCTTTGCGCGGCGAGTTCGGTGGCAAGCAGGCCGCCAAACGAATGGCCCATGAGCCGGATCTTCTTGAGCTTGAGCGCATCGAGCATGTCGTCATAGGCGAGCACCGCATCCCACATCGTGTCGAGATGCTCGAGCTCGTCCGGTTTCCCCGGCGCGGTGCCGGGGAAGTAGGGCGCGTAAACCTTGTAGTGATCGGCCATGCTGTCGAGAAAGTCGTCCCAGTAGAACCCGCCGGCCGAATGCAAAAAGACCAGCGGTTTGCCCTTGCCGGCGATGTTGACGGTGATGTCCAGTGCCCCACCGAGTACGGGCACGATTTTTTGACGAATTTTTTTCATGACGGTATGGCTCTGCTTGTGGCGCGGTTCATGCCGCCGCGCGTTGCGCTTTCTCGCGAGTCTGCGGCCACCAATGGTCTTCCCAGCCTTCGTCATCCCACACATTGCGGAGATGTGGTAATACGCTCTTGGCGATACGCTCGATGTTTTCCATGGTTTGCTCGTGTGACATCGACCCATATTGTGGCAGGATCATGAGGTGTCCGACGCGCAGCGTTTTAATGATGTGTAGCAGGCGCTCGACGACGGTCGCGGCACTGCCGGCCACGAGAAAGTCGTTCTCGTCGAAATGCCGGAAGCGCATTTTCTGCAGATCTTCGTACGGGGGAAAGGGGCGCTTCGTGAGCAGATGCGTCAGGCCGCTGTGAGTCATGTGCCCCGGCGGCAAGAGATACTGTTCCGGTAGGCGTAAACCCTTGTGATAAAAATATTCGATGTGGCGCCCGAACTCGGCTTCGGCCTGCGCGTCGGTTTCCGACACCCCGACCGGTACGAGGAAGCCCATGCGGTACGGGTTTCGATCCCGGCCGAGTTCTTCGACCCGGTTCCAATAGCCCTCGACCATGTGCGTAGCGCCCTTGGCGCCGAAATAGGTCAGGTAGCAATAAGAGTAGTCATTGTTGATGACGAAATCCCAGGTGCCGGGACTGGCATTTCCGGGCACCCAGATCGGCGGATGGGGCTGTTGCACCGGGCGCGGCCAGATGTTCACCATCGGCAGCTGATAATACTTGCCGTTCCACGCGAAGATCTCGTCCGCGGTCCAGGCCTTCTTGATCAAGTCGTGCGCCTCGCGGTAGCGGCCGCGTTGCGTCATCGGCGCCATCCCGTAGCTGTAAGCAAAATCACCGCCCAGACCGACCGGGAAGCCCGCCACCATCCGTCCCTCGGAAATGCAGTCCAGCATGGCGTATTCCTCGGCGACGCGGATCGGCGGATTCAGGAAAACGGCCGTCTCGCCGAGCTGGATGATGGCAGTGTCCTTGCCGCGGGTGGCGCGCGCGAGCACCGAGCCCATCATGTTTGGATTGACCATGAAGCCGTAGGCGTTCTGGTGGTGTTCGTTCGTGCACACCCCGTCGAAACCCGATTCCGCGCAAAACGTGAGTTCGTCCAGGGTCCAGTTGTAGTACTGCGCACAGAGATTCGGATCGGCCACTTCCCTGAACGGCAGGTCGAACCACGCGGACTTGTATTTCTTCTCGAAATCAGGAGGCAGGTTGCGGTAGGGCATGAGGTGGAAGGCAGCTATCTTCATGGCCGGGAATCCTCGTTTCGCGCGATTTTCGCATTGGGAGCGTCGCTGATTATCCCTCCGCATCTGCCCGGATTCCACCGACTTGCGGCAATGTGTCATGCGCTCCTATGCTTAAGACCCGTTCACACTGAGCCATCTGAACGATGATCGATCTGTATACGGCGGCGACGCCCAATGGCTGGAAAGCGACCATTGCCCTCGAAGAACTCGGGTTGCCCTATACCGTTCACGCGGTTGACCTGGCGGCCGGTGAACAGCACCGTCCCGAATTCCTGAGGCTCAACCCTAACGGGCGCATCCCCGTAATCGTCGACCGCGAGGCGGGCGGTCTCACAATTTTCGAATCCGGGGCAATCCTCGTCTATCTCGCGGAGAAAACCGGCCGGTTGATGCCGCAGGACACCAAGGGCCGGTTTTGCGTCCTGCAGTGGTTGATGTTTCAAATGGGCGGTATCGGGCCGATGCAGGGGCAGGCCGTGGTCTTCGAACGCTATTTTGACGAGGACCTGCCCGCCGCGCGCAACCGTTACCGCAACGAGACGCGGCGCCTGTACGAGGTGTTGAATTCACGCCTCACTGAGCGTCAATATCTGGCCGGCGACTACAGCATCGCCGACATCGCCAACTGGGCCTGGGTCAAAGCGCATCGCTGGGCCCGGGTTCCGATCGAGGGCCTCGTTCATCTCGAACGATGGGTCGATAGGCTGGCCGCGCGGCCGGCCTGCCAGCGCGGCATCGAGATACCGCCGCCCGCGGGCAGCGCCGAAAAACAGACGCGCATGGGCGAGAGCATGACGACGCGCTGAGTGCGCCGCTCAAAAGCTTGCTTTGGTGCCAAAAAGCCCGCTGCCAGTATCTAGCGCGTCAGAGATCCTATGGGAAAGTGGACACCCGCCGGTCAAGGTGTCTCTGAATCTTCGACTTTAGACGTCCAGACGTCTAAGTTACCAGGATGCCAAATTTCACGAAGAATTCTCCAGGCCATGTCCGCGACGCCATTATCAAAGTGTTGGCCGAATCTCATGTTTCCCTCAGCGTTGCACAGATAGTGGCAAGCGTTCAAAAACAGATTGGCGAAACACCCGCGTCGTCTATCCGATCGTATCTAAGGCTTAACACCCCCGGGCTCTTCGTTCGGGAAGCGCGAGGCGCGAGACGTGTACCGCGCACGCATTAGACCACCGAACCCACAGTATAAATTCTTTACTCAAATCGACTCGCGGGAAGAAAAATTCTCCTTTCAAAAATCCGTATTGCGTCACGATGATTGTTTCACATGAATCGCGCGGCAATCACACAATTCGATACACGCGGTTGTGACTGATCCCCCTATGGCCAGTCATTTCTTCGACAATTAGTGAGCGGCGTGCTGCCGCTTGGCAAAGGTGTGATCCTCGTTCCGTTTGCCGGGGCAGAATCCACGCTCGCAGCAGAAAATGCGATGTCGTACCAAAGTATCGGTATAGAGAAAGACCGGGATTACTTTTTGATGGCCACTGGTTCAATTCCGAAGCTAACGAATTACCGAGCGAATGGGTCTTCTAAGCTTTGACCCCGAAGTTCAATTCCGTTGACAGGCCTTGCACGGCTCTGGAAGCTTGGCCTGCCGCCGGACAAAATGCTGTACGGCGAGGAGATCGTTGTCCTTGAAGTCCTTGAACCGGGGCATACCCA